>NZ_JBDGIR010000002.1:194562-201457 GCF_057657315.1 Lysobacter sp. Soil_C_15 | reverse complement strand
CCCGGTCAGGAGCCCGTCAGGCCGCCTTCTTCGCCGCCAGTTGGCGCAGCACGTAGTGCAGGATGCCGCCGTGGCGGGTGAGGGCGGGCCGTTTGCGCGGCATTGCCGCGCGGCCCGACCGAACGCCCGCCGCACTGCGGCGGGCGGGGCTTGCGCCCGGTCAGGAGCCCGTCAGGCCGCCTTCTTCGCCGCCAGTTGGCGCAGCACGTAGTGCAGGATGCCGCCGTGGCGGAAGTACTCGACTTCCTTCGGCGTCAGCAACAGCACCTTGACCTCGAAGCGCGTCTCGCGGCCGTCGGCCTTCTTCGCCGTCACCGTCGCGGTCTTGGCCTTGCCGTCCTCCAGCCCGGTCACGCTGACCGTTTCCGAACCGTCCAGGCCATGGCTCTGCGCGTTCTCGCCGTCCTTGAACTGCAGCGGCAGCACGCCCATGCCGACCAGATTGGAGCGGTGGATGCGCTCGAAGCTTTCGGCGATCACCGCCTTGACCCCGAGCAGGTTGGTGCCCTTGGCGGCCCAGTCGCGCGAGGAGCCGGTGCCGTATTCCTTGCCGGCGAACACCACCAGCGGCACGCCGTCGGCCTTGTACTTCATCGCCGCGTCGTAGATCGCCAGCTTCTCCGGCGCCGCGCCGCCCGGGCCGTAGTACAGGGTATTGCCGCCTTCCTCGCCGCCGAACATCAGGTTCTTGATCCGGATGTTGGCGAAGGTGCCGCGCACCATCACGTCGTCGTTGCCGCGGCGGCTGCCGTAGCTGTTGAAGTCCACCGGCTGGACGCCGCGGCCGATCAGGTAGCGGCCCGCCGGCGAGTCCTTCTTGATGTTGCCGGCCGGCGAGATGTGGTCGGTGGTGATCGAGTCGCCGAACAGGCCCATGACCCGGGCGCCGTGGACGTCGTCGATGCCGCCGACCTGCATGGTCATGCCGTCGAAGTAGGGCGGGTTCTTGATGTAGGTCGAGGCCTCGTCCCAGGCGAAGGATTCGCCGTCCGGCGAGGCGATCTGGTTCCAGCGCGTGTCGCCCTTGAACACGTCGGCGTAGTTCTGCGCGAACAGCTCCGGGCCGACGGTCGCGGCGATGACGTCGCCGATTTCCTTGTTGCTCGGCCAGATGTCGCGCAGGTACACGTCCTGGCCGTCGCTGCCCTTGCCGATCGGTTCCTTGGTCAGGTCGATGTTGACCGTGCCGGCGATCGCGTAGGCGACCACCAGCGGCGGCGAGGCCAGGTAGTTGGCCTTCACTTCCGGATGCACCCGGCCTTCGAAGTTGCGGTTGCCCGACAGCACCGAGGCCACCACCAGTTCGTTCTCGGCGATGCCCTTGGAGACTTCGTCCGGCAGCGGGCCGGAGTTGCCGATGCAGGTGGTGCAGCCGTAGCCGACCACGTAGAAGCCCAGCTTTTCCAGGTCGTCGAGCACGCCGGCCTTCTTCAGGTAGTCGGTGACCACCAGCGAGCCCGGGCCGAGCGAGGTCTTGACCCAGGGCTTGGACTTCAGCCCCAGGCGCGCGGCGTTGCGCGCCAGCAGGCCGGCGCCGAGCATCACCGCCGGGTTGGAGGTATTGGTGCAGGAGGTGATCGCGGCGATCACCACCGAGCCGTCGGACAGCTCGGCGTCCTGGTCCTGGATGCGGATCTTCGACACCGGCTTGGCCGCCAGGTGCTCGGCCTGCGGCTGGGCGCCGCCTTCGCCATTGAGTTCCTCGATCGCGCAGCCCACGCCCTTGGGCTTGCCGCCGTTACCTGTCTTACGGCCCGCGATCAGCGGGCCGAGGTTGTCGTTGAAGTTGCTGTGCACGTTCTCCAGCAACACCCGGTCCTGCGGACGCTTGGGGCCGGCCAGCGAGGGCTTGACCTCGCCCAGGTCGAGTTCGAGCGTGGCCGAGTAGCTCGCATGCGGCTGACCCGGCTCGTGCCACAGGCCCTGGGCCTTGGCGTAGGCCTCGACCAGGGCGATCTGCTCTTCCGAGCGGCCGGACAGGCGCAGGTAGTTCACCGCCTCGGCGTCGATCGGGAAGATGCCGCAGGTGGCGCCGTACTCCGGCGCCATGTTGGCGATGGTGGCGCGGTCGGCCAGCGGCAGGTGCTGCAGGCCGTCGCCGTAGAACTCGACGAACTTGCCGACCACGCCGAGCTTGCGCAGCATCTGGGTCACGGTCAGCACCAGGTCGGTGGCGGTGGCGCCCTCCGGCAACTGGCCGCTGAGCTTGAAGCCGACCACCTGCGGGATCAGCATCGAGGAGGGCTGGCCGAGCATCGCCGCCTCGGCCTCGATGCCGCCCACGCCCCAGCCGAGCACGCCGATGCCGTTGATCATCGTGGTGTGGCTGTCGGTGCCGAACACGGTGTCGGGGAAGGCCAGCAGTTCGCCGTCGACCTCGCGGCCGACCACCACCCGGGCCAGGTTCTCCAGGTTGACCTGGTGGACGATGCCGGTGTTGGGCGGCACCACCTTGAAGTTCTCGAACGACTTCTGGCCCCAGCGCAGGAAGCTGTAGCGTTCCTGGTTGCGCTGGAATTCGATCTTGCCGTTGAGGTCCAGCGCCTCGGGGCTGCCGAACACGTCGACCTGGACCGAGTGGTCGATGACCAGTTCGGAGGGGATCAGCGGGTTGATCTGGGCCGGATTGCCGCCCAGCTTGCCGACCGCGTCGCGCATCGCCGCCAGGTCGACCACGCAGGGCACGCCGGTGAAGTCCTGCAGCACCACCCGTGCCGGCATGAAGGCGATCTCGGTGTCCGGCTCCTTGGCCGAGTCCCATTGCGCGACCGCCTCGATGTGCTCCTTGCCGACCGTGGCGCCGCCGTCCTCGTGGCGCAGCAGGTTCTCCAGCAGGATCTTCATCGAGTAGGGCAGACGGCTGATGTCGAAGCGCTCGCCCAGGGCCGGCAGGCTGAAGTAGGTGTAGTCGCGGCCGTTGACGGTCAGTTTGCGGCGAGTGGCGTAGGAGTCGGGCATGTCGTTGGAGCTCCTTGATGCGGCTGGCGTGCGTGGGGCACGGCACGGTGGCTGGCGAGGCGCCGCTCGACCCTGCGGTCGGGCGTGGCGCCGATTATCGCTTTATCGGGTTCAGGTAGCGTGCAGACAATGGTCTAAGCGGGCTACAGCGTTCCGCCGCAGCGTATGGACGGATCGCGCAAAGCCTTGCCCGGCGGGGCCGGGCGCGATCCGGGCCGCGTTGCCCGCAGGCGCCTTTGAAGGCAAAATATGCGGTTGAGGCCGAGCCCCTGGCGGGCGCCTGAGGCCTCGCCCCCAAGCCGCCACGCAATCCGCCCGGCCCGCCGTGCGGACCACGCAACGGTACGGCGTCTTTCCGCTCCATTCCGACGGGACTCTCCATGCTCTCCAGCTATCGCCAACACGTTGCCGAGCGCGCCGCGCTGGGCATTCCGCCGCTGCCGTTGACCGCCCAGCAGACCGCCGAGGTCATCGAGCTGCTGAAGGCCCCGCCGGCCGGCGAGGAGGAGTTCCTGCTGGATCTCATCACCCACCGCGTCCCGGCCGGCGTCGACGACGCGGCCAAGGTCAAGGCCTCCTACCTGGCCGCGCTCGCCTTCGGCAGCGAGAGCAACGCCCTGATCTCGCGCGCCCGCGCCACCGAGCTGCTCGGCACCATGCTCGGCGGCTACAACATCCATCCGCTGATCGATCTGCTCGACGACGCGCAGGTCGGCACCGTCGCCGCCGAGGCGCTCAAGCACACCCTGCTGATGTTCGACGCCTTCCACGACGTGCAGGAGAAGGCCGAGAAGGGCAACGCCAACGCCCAGGCCGTGCTGCGCAGCTGGGCCGACGCCGAGTGGTTCACCAGCAAGCCGGAAGTGCCGCAGTCGCTGACCGTCACCGTGTTCAAGGTGACCGGCGAAACCAACACCGACGACCTGTCGCCGGCGCCCGACGCGACCACCCGTCCGGACATTCCGCTGCACGCCCTGGCGATGCTGAAGAACGCGCGCGACGGCATCGTTCCCGAGGAAGACGGCAAGCGCGGCCCGGTCGCGTTCATCGAATCGCTGAAGGAGAAGGGTCATCTCGTCGCCTACGTGGGCGACGTCGTGGGTACCGGTTCGTCGCGCAAGTCCGCCACCAACTCGGTCTTGTGGTTCACCGGCGAGGACATCCCGTTCATTCCGAACAAGCGCTACGGCGGCGTCTGCCTGGGCTCGAAGATCGCGCCGATCTTCTACAACACGATGGAAGACGCCGGCGCGCTGCCGATCGAACTCGACGTGTCGCAGATGAACATGGGCGACGTGGTCGAGCTGCGCCCGTACGAGGGCAAGGCGTTGAAGAACGGCCAGGTCATCGCCGAATTCGCGCTCAAGTCGGACGTGCTGCTGGACGAAGTCCGCGCCGGCGGCCGCATCCCGCTGATCGTCGGCCGCGGCCTGACCGCCAAGGCGCGCGAAGCCCTTGGCCTGCCCCCGTCGACCCTGTTCCGCCTGCCTTCGAACCCGGCCGACACCGGCAAGGGCTACTCGCTGGCGCAGAAGATGGTCGGCCGCGCCTGCGGCCTGGCCGAAGTCGCTGGCGCGCAGCCGGGCATCCGCCCGGGCACCTATTGCGAGCCGAAGATGACCTCGGTGGGTTCGCAGGACACCACCGGCCCGATGACCCGCGACGAGCTCAAGGACCTGGCCTGCCTGGGCTTCTCGGCCGACTTGGTGATGCAGTCGTTCTGCCACACCGCGGCCTACCCGAAGCCGGTCGACGTCAAGACCCACCACGAGCTGCCGGCCTTCATCAGCAACCGCGGCGGCATCGCCCTGCGCCCGGGCGACGGCGTCATCCACTCCTGGCTCAACCGCATGCTGATGCCCGACACCGTCGGCACCGGCGGCGACTCGCACACCCGCTTCCCGGTCGGCATCTCGTTCCCGGCCGGCTCGGGCCTGGTCGCGTTCGCCGCGGCCACCGGCGTCATGCCGCTGGACATGCCCGAGTCGGTGCTGGTCCGCTTCAAGGGCCAGATGCAGCCCGGCGTGACCCTGCGCGACCTGGTCAACGCGATCCCGCTGGCCGCGATCAAGCAGGGCCTGTTGACCGTCGCCAAGCAGGGCAAGAAGAACATCTTCTCCGGCCGCATCCTCGAGATCGAAGGCCTGCCGCAGCTGAAGGTCGAGCAGGCGTTCGAACTGTCCGACGCCTCGGCCGAGCGCTCGGCCGCCGGCTGCACGGTCAAGCTGGATAAGGAACCGATCATCGAGTACCTGACCAGCAACATCACCCTGCTCAAGTGGATGATCGCCGAAGGCTACGCCGACGCGCGCTCGCTGCAGCGCCGGATCAAGGCGATGGAAGGCTGGTTGGCCAACCCGCAGCTGCTGGAAGGCGATGCCGACGCCGAGTACGCGGCGGTGATCGAGATCGACCTCGACCAGATCGTCGAGCCGATCGTCGCCTGCCCGAACGACCCGGACGACGTGAAGACCCTGTCCGACGTCGCCGGCGCGGTCATCGACGAAGTCTTCATCGGCTCGTGCATGACCAACATCGGCCACTTCCGCGCCGCGGCCAAGCTGCTGGAAGGCAAGCGCGACATCCCGACCCGCCTGTGGGTCGCGCCGCCGACCAAGATGGACGCCTCGGAGCTGACCAAGGAAGGCCATTACGGCACCTTCGGCACCGCCGGCGCGCGCATGGAAATGCCGGGCTGCTCGCTGTGCATGGGCAACCAGGCGCAGGCGCGCGAGGGCGCGACCGTGTTCTCGACCTCGACCCGCAACTTCCCCAACCGTCTGGGCCGCAACACCAACGTGTACCTGGGATCGGCCGAGCTGGCCGCGATCTGCTCGCGTCTGGGCCGGATCCCGACCCGGGAGGAGTACATGGCGGACATCGGCGTGATCAACGCCAACGGCGACAAGATCTACCGCTACATGAACTTCGACCAGATCGAAGACTACAAGCAGGTCGCCGACACCGTCGCCGCCTGATCCCGGCCCGACGCGCGACGAAAAACCCCGGCTTCGGCCGGGGTTTTTCTTTGTCCGGCGATCCGTGCCGGGCGCTTGCGCTTCCTTTCCTGGCCCCGCCGGCGACGAGTCGGCGAACGTTCGCCCTTCGTTGCGACATCGGCGGCTGTGGGGCTGCGCGGGGAGATTGGGTGAGGCGCGGCGGCGCCGCCGTTACGGCACAGGCGTCATCGAGCCGGGCATGACGAGATGGCGTGGCCGTCCGCTGTTGCGCAGCGCGTGACTGTCAATGAAGGGATCGCCGCGACCACGTCTTGCCGGCCGCGAAAGGACAAGGACATGAAAACGACGCACAAACCGGCGCGCTCCGACCGAGTCGAGCAAGCCATGCGCTGGACCCTGGCTCTGGCCCTGATCGCGGCCGTGATCTGGGCCTGGGGCCATGGCGGCGCCGGCGCCCCGTTCGCAGGCTGAGCGCCCCCGCCCGTTGCAAGGGGTAGGAGCGGCGTCCCACGGGGATTTTCTCCGGTCGCAAGCCGCGACCGCGCCACGGCGAAGGCCGGCGCCGGCCTCATCGAGCGACGATCCAACCCCCTGTAGGAGCGGCGTAAGCCGCGACCGCCGCAGCGACGAACGCAAGCGTTCGCTCCGCAGACCGGAGCGGCACGGTTCTTGTCCATGCGCAGCCGATTGGCGGGACTCCGGCGACATCGTTCGCGCCCACCGCTGCGGCGGTCGCGGCTCACGCCGCTCCTACAAGGGCCGCCGATTCGGACGGGTGGCGCCATAACAGGATCGAAGCGGCGTCCCACGGGGATTTCCTCCGGTCGCAAGCCGCGACCGCGCCACGGTGAAGGCCGGCGCCGGCCTCATCGAGCGACGACCCAACCCCTGTAGGAGCGGCGCAAGCCGCGACCGCGCCACGGCGAAGGCCGGCGCCGGCCTCATCGAGCGACGATCCAACCCCCTGTAGGAGCGGC
>NZ_JBDGIR010000002.1:152939-194462 GCF_057657315.1 Lysobacter sp. Soil_C_15 | reverse complement strand
CCGCCGCAGCGACGAACGCAAGCGTTCGCTCCGCAGACCGGAGCGGCACGGTTCTTGTCCATGCGCAGCCGATTGGCCAGACTCCGGCGACACCGCTTGCGCCCACCGCTACGGTTGTCGCGGCTCACGCCGCTCCTACAAGGGCCGCCGATTCGGACGAGTGAGGTCATAACAGGATCGGAGCGGTGTCCCACGGGGATTTCCTCCGGTCGCGAGCCGCGACCGCGCCACGGCGAAGGCCGGCGCCGGCCTCATCGAGCGACGATCCAACCCCTGTAGGAGCGGCGTAAGCCGCGACCGCGCCACGGCGAAGGCCGGCGCCGGCCTCATTGAGCGACGATCCAACCCCTGTAGGAGCGGCGCAAGCCGCGACCGCGCCACGGCGAAAGCCGGCGCCAGCCTCATCGAGCGACGATCCAACCCCCTGTAGGAGCGGCGTAAGCCGCGACCACCGCAGCGACGAACGCAAGCGTTCGCTCCGCAGACCGGAGCGGCACGGTTCTTGTCCATGCGCAGCCGATTGGCCGGGCTCCGGCGACATCGCTCGCGCCCACCGCTGCGGCGGTCGCGGCTTACGCCGCTCCTACAAGGGCCGCCGATTCGGATGGGTGGCGCCATAACAGGATCGGAGCGGCGTCCCACGGGGATTTCCTCCGGTCGCAAGCCGCGACCGCGTCGTGGCGCTGGACGCCGCCGCTCAGCCGCTCAATCCAGGCGCGCCTCGATCGCCTCGAGCATGGCGCGGCGGCGCAGCAGGAAGTCCCAGTAGCTGCCGCCGAGCTGGCGCCACAGCACCGCCGAACGCACCGCGGCGAGCAGGGTGGCGCGCACTTCGGCGACCACGCCGGTCTGGCCGAGGTAGTGCGGGTTGCCCTGCACCAGCACGCGCGGGCGCAGGTGGCTCAGCGTCTCGGCGTACAGGGCGCCGAGCGCGGCGATCACCTCGGGGTGGCTGCTGCCCAGGCGATAGGCTTCGCCGGCCTGGGCGTGGATCCCGCGCAGCACCTTGTCGGCGACGGCGCGGTCGCGGACGAAGCGGCGCTCCAGTTGCAGCACCGCCAGCGCCAGCCGCGGCAAGTGCTCGTCGGCGGGGCGGTTGACGAAGTAGTCCTGCAGCAGCATCAGCCCGGGGCGCAGATTGGCCGCGCCGCCGAACACCGCCGCCGGCGAGGACGCGTCGATGCGGAACACCGAATCCAGCGCGGTCGACAGCACCGCGGCGTTGGCCTGGCCGGTGTCGGCGATGCGCCGTACCTGGGCCAGGGCCTGGGCGAGGCCGGCGAGGGCGAGGACGCGTTCGGAAAGATCGGCCATTACGGGGTCGGATCCTGGTTCGAATGAGGGGAGGCCGGGCCGCAGGCCGGGGCGTCGGTGGCGGCGATCACCGCGCCGCCGAGGCAGGCCTGGCCGTCGTAGAGCACTAGCGACTGGCCCGGGGTCACCGCGCGCTGCGGTTCGGCGAAGCGCACCCGCAGGCGGCCGTCGTCGAGCACTTCGACCTCGCAGGCCTGGTCGGGCTGGCGGTAGCGGGTCTGCGCGGTGCAGGCGAAGCGCCGCGCCGGCGGCGCGCCGTCGATCCAGTGCGCGGTCTCCGACCACAGGGTCTGCGAGCGCAGCCAGGGGCTGTCGCTGCCCTGATCGACGTACAGCACGTTGCCGGCGACGTCCTTGCCGACTACGTACCACGGCGCCGGCTCGAAGCCGCGCACCCCGCCGATGTTCAGGCCCTCGCGCTGGCCCAGGGTGAAATAGAACACCCCCGGATGGCGACCGACCGTGCGCCCGTCCGGGCTGCGGATCTCACCCTCGCGCGCCGGCAGGTAGCGCGACAGGAACTCGCGGAAGTCGCGCTCGCCGATGAAGCAGATCCCGGTCGAGTCCTTCTTGGCCGCGGTCGGCAGGCCGGCGGCGCGGGCCATCTCGCGCACGTCGCGCTTGAGCAGGTCGCCGAGCGGGAAGCGGGTCGCGGCCAGCTGGGCCTGGCCGAGCTGGTGCAGGAAATAGCTCTGGTCCTTGCTGCGGTCGACCGCCCGCAGCAGGCGGTAGCGGTCGCCGTCGCGCTCGACCCGGGCATAGTGGCCGGTGGCGATGAACTGCGCCCCCAGCTCGCGCGCGGCGTCGAGGAAATGCTTGAACTTGATCTCGCGGTTGCACAGCACGTCCGGATTGGGCGTGCGCCCGGCCGCATATTCGGCCAGGAAGTGCTCGAACACCCCGGCCCAGTACTCGCCGGAGAAATCGCGGAAATGGATCGGCAGGCCAAGCCGGCCGGACACCGCGACCGCGTCGCGGCGGTCGTCTTCGGCGCGGCAGTCCCCGCTGCCGTCGTCGGCCCAGTTCTGCATGAACAACCCGGCCACCGGCTCGCCGGCGTCGCGCAGGCGCAGCGCCGCGACCGAGGAGTCGACCCCGCCCGACATGCCTACGATGGTGCGCACCGACCCGCCCATGACGATCAGACCGCGACGTCGCCCACGCCGGGCACGGCCAGGTGCTGCAGCAGGTCCAGCGAGTGCCGGCGCCCGCCGAGGAAGTCGGCCGCGACCCGCCAGACCAAGGGGCTGCGGTGCTGGTCCGCACGCGCCTGCAGCTCGGCCGGGCTCATCCACAGGGCCTGCACGATGCCCTCGTCGAGGGCGCGGCCGGGATGGTGGCGGACCGGTTCGGCGGCGAAGGCGAAGCGCAGGTAATGGCGGCCGCCGCTGCCGTCGGCCTGCAACGGTGCTTTCCACTGGTAGGCGCCGACGAAGGCGGTCAGACGCACGTCCCAGCCGGTTTCCTCCAGGGTCTCGCGCAGCGCCGCCTCGATCAGGCTTTCGTCGGGCTCCAGGTGGCCCGCCGGCTGGTTCAGCACCCGCCGGCCGCCGACCGACTCCTCGACCATCAGCAGGCGGCCGCCGTCGACCACGACCGTGGCGACGGTGACGTCGGGTTGCCAGAAGCGGCCTTGGCGGTAGCTCACGTCAGAATTCGTCCTGGCCGGGGGAGAGTTCGGCTTCCATCTCGTCGGCGGCGCGGACCACGTAATCGATCGCGTCGTCGAGGTCCTCGCGGCCGGCGGCCGCGTCGAGCTTGACCACGAACACCGCCACCGAGTCCTGCTTGACCCAGCCGCCCATCTTGCTGAGCTGGCTGTCCTCGAGCAGGCGGTTGGCGACGTCGGCCGGGAACTGCTTGGCCGAGGTGTGGTAGGCCGGCGACCAGACCTCGCGCACCTGCAGCTTGCCGTAGCGCTCGGTGCGCGACAGCACGTAGGCCATCTGGCTGCGGTCGCCGTCCAGGCCGAAGGTCAGCGCATAGTCGCCGTCCTCGTCGACCTGGTACTTGTAGCCCAACTGGTCGAGCTGCTCGCGGATCCGCGCATCGGCCTGCGCCGCCGGCTGAGCGGTCGGCTGAGCGGTCGGCTGGGCGGCCGGCGCCGGTTCGGCCGCTGGCGCGGCCAACGCCAGGGCCGGCAGCAGGGACAGGGTCAGGGCGCAGAACAGTCGGCCGGTGCGGGGCATGAGGATCCTTGAGTCGCGGCGCCGGCGCTCAGAGACCGGCCTGCCGCCCGAGATGGCGGCATATCGGCATTTTGCAATGCGGCCGCGGATGCGTCCATGACGCGGCGCGGGCGCATGGTCCGGACGCGACAGGGGTCTATAATCGGGCGATGGCCAAACAGACCGAACACGAACATAGTCATGGCGTGCTGGTGGAGCCGGGAAAACCCGAGCTGGCCCGGCCGCCGCTGTACTCCGTCATGCTGCTCAACGACGACTACACCCCGATGGACTTCGTGGTCGAAGTCCTGATGCGGTTCTTCCCCATGAACGTCGAAAAAGCCACCCAGATCATGCTCCACGTCCATACCCGCGGGCGGGGCGTTTGCGGCGTCTTCACGCGCGAAGTGGCGGAGTCCAAGGTTGCACAGGTGAACGAATTTTCAAGGATGCATCAGCACCCCTTGCTGTGCACGATGGAAAAGGCCTAAAAGGGGGCTGTAAGGGTCCCGTTGGGGCGGGGCATGGAAAAGCCGGCGAGCGCCCCCACGTAGCGTGCATACGTTCTGGAGGCTCCGCCCCATGTTCAGCAAGGATCTCGAATACAGCATCGGCCAGTGCTACAAGCGCGCCCGCGAGGCGCGCCACGAGTACATGACGGTCGAACACCTGCTGCTCGCACTGCTCGACAATCCCTCCGCCGAGGCCGTGCTCAAGGCCACCGGCGCCGACTTCGCCCGCCTGCGCACCGACCTGGAGCAGGCCATCGCGACCTCGGTCCAGGTATTGCCGGACGACGTCGACCGCGACACCCAGCCGACCCTGGGCTTCCAGCGCGTGCTGCAGCGCGCGGTCTACCATGTCCAGTCCTCGGGCAAGAAGGAAGTCACCGGCGCCAACGTGCTGGTCGCAATCTTCGGCGAGAAGGACTCGCACGCGGTCTACTTCCTCAACCAGCAGGACGTGGCCCGGCTCGACGTGGTCAATTACCTGTCCCACGGCATCGTCAAGCACAGCGCCGAGGACGGCCCGGGCCACCACGAGGAAGGCGAGTCCAAGCCGGCCGAAGGCGGCGAGGGCGAGGGCAAGTCCGATGCCCTGGCCGAGTTCGCCAGCAACCTCAACCAGCTCGCCCGCGACGGCAAGATCGACCCGCTGGTCGGCCGCGCCGACGAGGTCGAGCGCACCATCCAGGTGCTGTGCCGCCGGCGCAAGAACAACCCGCTCTACGTCGGCGAGGCCGGCGTGGGCAAGACCGCGATCGCCGAAGGCCTGGCCAAGCGCATCGTCGACGGCGAGGTGCCGGAGGTGCTGCGCAACGCCACCATCTTCGCCCTCGACCTGGGCGCGCTGGTCGCCGGCACCAAGTATCGCGGCGACTTCGAGAAGCGGCTCAAGGCGGTGCTGGCCCAGCTCAAGCGCCAACCCGAGGCGATCCTGTTCGTCGACGAGATCCACACCATCATCGGCGCCGGCTCGGCCAGCGGCGGGACCATGGACGCCAGCAACCTGATCAAGCCGGCGCTGTCCTCCGGCGAACTGCGCTGCATCGGTTCGACCACCTTCCAGGAATACCGCGGCATCTTCGAGAAGGACCGAGCCTTGGCGCGGCGCTTCCAGAAGATCGACATCGTCGAGCCGACCGTCGGCGAGACCTACCAGATCCTGCAGGGGCTCAAGCCCAAGTACGAGTCGCACCACGGCGTGACCTACGCCGACGAGGCGCTGCAGGCCGCGGTCGACCTGTCGGTCAAGCACATCGGCGATCGCCTATTGCCGGACAAGGCCATCGACGTCATCGACGAGGCCGGCGCGCGCCAGCGGCTGCTGCCGGAGGGCGTGCGCAAGCAGCTGATCGACATCGAGGAGATCGAGATGATCGTGGCCAAGATGGCGCGCATCCCGACCAAGCAGGTCTCCGCCAGCGACAAGGACGTGCTCAAGAACCTCGAGCGCAACCTGAAGATGGTGATCTTCGGCCAGGATCCGGCGATCGAGACCCTGGCCTCGGCGATCAAGCTGGCGCGCTCGGGCCTGGGCAATCCGGACAAGCCGATCGGCAACTTCCTGTTCGCCGGCCCGACCGGCGTCGGCAAGACCGAGGTCACCAAGCAGCTGGCGCTGCAACTGGGCATCGAGCTGGTGCGCTTCGACATGTCCGAATACATGGAGCCGCATTCGGTCAGCCGCCTGATCGGTGCGCCCCCGGGCTACGTCGGTTTCGACCAGGGCGGCCTGCTGACCGAGAAGATCGTCAAGACCCCGCACTGCGTGCTGCTGCTGGACGAGGTCGAGAAGGCGCATCCGGACATCTTCAACATCCTGTTGCAGGTCATGGACCGCGGCACGCTGACCGACACTAACGGCCGCGAAGCCAACTTCAAGAACGTGATCCTGGTGATGACCACCAACGCCGGCGCGGCCCAGGCGGCGCGGCGCTCGATCGGCTTCACCAAGCAGGACCATTCGACCGACGCCATGGAGACCATCCGCAAGAGCTTCAGCCCGGAATTCCGCAACCGCCTGGATGCGGTGGTGCAGTTTCAGGCGCTGGCGTTCGAGCACATCCTGCGCGTGGTCGACAAGTTCCTGATCGAACTGGAAGCGCAGCTGCACGAGAAGAACGTCACCCTGACCGCGACCCCCACCGCGCGCGACTGGCTGGCCCAGCACGGCTTCGACCCGCTGATGGGCGCGCGGCCGATGGCGCGGGTGATCCAGGACAAGGTCAAGCGGCCGCTCGCCGACGAACTGCTGTTCGGCAAGCTGGTCGACGGCGGCCGGGTCACCATCGACGTGCAGGACGACGAACTGGTCGTGCGTACCCAGGCCGAGCCGGAGCGGCTGTTGCCGGTCTCGGTCTGAGCCGGGCCCGCTTTGCCGCGTTTGGCGGTTAGCGCCCGTCGCGACGCGGCCGCCGTCCGCAAACCGCCCCTTGCGGCCGCCGTGCGCGGCCGCAAGCGTTTGCGCGCCAAGCGCTCGCCGTCGCTGCCGCCCGCGCGATCGCCGTAGCCGGACGCCGGTCGCGGCTTTGGCGCGGGCACCTGTGCAAATGCGCAGTAGGCCGTAAATCGGCCGCCCCGGCGGTGCTAGCGTCGCCGCTGGTCGCGCAATCACGCGGACCGACGGTCCACGACGGATCGTCCACTGCGATCGGGAGCCGGTTTATGAGAGTGTCCATGCTGTGCCGGGCGGCGCTGGCCGCCTTCGTGTTCGCCTGCAGCGCGGCGACGGCGTTTTCCGCCGAGAACCCCTGCCAAACCTGCTATGCGACCTACGACCGCTGCCAACGGCTCGGTCTGGAGAACTGCGAGGCCAGGCTCGACCTGTGCCTGCGCCGCAACAACTGTCCGTTGCAGTAAACGCCACCGTCGGTCCGCGTCCGGCGCGTCCGCGGCGACGTGCCTGCCGGTCGCGCCGTGCGCAGGACGACGCCATCGCAAGACTCACAAGGAAGGAGCCATCGCATGTCGTTTCGCAAGTTGTCGCTGACCGCCGTCGCCGCGCTCGTGTTCGCCGGTTCGGCGGTCGCCGCGACCCGCATCCCGGTTTCGCCGTGCCAGGTCTGCCGCGCCGCCTACCAGCAGTGCATGCTCGACCCGACCCTGGAATGCGAATCGGAATTCAGCCGCTGCCTGATCCAGGCCGGCTGTCCGCTCGAATAAGTCCGCCTCTTCCAACGCTCGATAGAGAGGGAGTTCGCCATGAAGCTACGCCGTGTGACTCTGGCCGCCGTCGCGGCCTTCGTATTCTCCAGCGCCGCGACCCTGAGCGCGGTCGCCGCCGATCCTTGCGACACCTGCTGGCAGCGCTACAACCGCTGCATCGAGGTCGGCTCCGACCCGGGCTATTGCGAATACCGGGTGACCCAGTGCCTGGCCGCGGCCGGTTGCCCGGCGCCGCCGTTCTGAGCGACGGGGATTGGCGATTCGGGATTGGTAGAGCGGGGCGGTCGATCCGGCTTGCCGGATCGAGCCCGGACATGAAAAGGCGGCCATTCGGCCGCCTTTTCTTCATGCGCTGCGATCAACCGATCGGCCGATCAGCGACGCCGGCGGTAGCGGTCGTAGGTTTCCTGGTCGATCTTGTCGACCGCGCCGACCGCGCAGGTGTCGCGCTGGGTCTTGACCACGCTGCCGCTCGGGCACAGGCGGTTGGCCTGCTGCTCGCTGGAGATCTCCATCTTGTTGGTGATGCTGAGGTCGGCGCAGGTCTGGCGGAAGCCCACCCGGTAGTAGTCGTCGGCGTTCTTGACCACGACGAACTGGGCGCCGGCGCGGGCGACTTGCGATTCGCTGCCCAGGTCGATGCAGGCATCGAGCTTCTGTTGCGCCGCATTGGCCGCGGTGGCGGACAGACAGAGCAGGCTGGTCAGGGCGATCTTGCGGAACAGCGACATGGGGGCATCCTCGGTTGTGCCGGCTCGTTATTGAGCTTGTGGCGAAGTTTGATCGAACACGACGCGGGCGAAATCTGGAGGAAGTCGCTATGACCTTCGTCACTGCATGACCTTCGGCCTAAACGTTTCGCCTGCTGCGTGCATCTGGGTTCCATTGATGCAGCGAGCGCGCGATCGGTTGCAGCGCTTGGCGGACTTGTTTAATCGGTTCGCGGCGGCCGCGCTCGCCGCTGCGACGAATCGCGGCGAGCGGGCGACGAAACCCGACCCTGCGCCGCCGGAGCCGGCGCGGCGGGCGGCATCATGCGCGCGATGTATGGCGCGATGTTTACCGCGGCGCGGCGGCAAGCGAAGTGTCGCTGCCGGCGTCGCACTCGCGCCGCCGAATGCGGTGCGCGACGGACGCGGCGATGGCGAGCGTGCGCTGTCGTTTCGCCGAACGCGCGGGGTGAGTTCGACCGGCCGCGGCCGCTCGCGGCTGGCCGCGGGTTCGGGGCGTCGTCGTCGCTTCCGGGCGATTCCGCCCTGCGGCGCGGCATCGGTTGCCATTCCATCGTCGCGCGGGCCACAAGCGCCCGTCGCCAAAGGCGGCGTTCGATACGAGGGGGGGGGCGTGGCAGGCCGGCGGGCCGGGCTGCGGAGACTGCGCTTGCGAACACCGCTGCGGTGGGTCGCGACTCGCGGTGCGAGGACATCGCGTGGGCAGTCGCTCCCGCGCCCGAAGGGCGGCTTCGGTCGGCGGCGTAGTTCGTGCAATCGCTGCCCGTTTCCTGCCGCGGTTGACGCCGCTCCGCGAGGGGGCAGTGGTCCGGGAGGAGGGCGCAAGCCGCGACCGCGGCGGCAGGGCGGATCGGCGGCCGTTGCGCCGCGCGCTGATCGATCGGGTACGAAAAAGGCGGCCCAGCGGCCGCCTTTTTCAATGACTTACCGCAATTACTTCATGCGGTAGGTAATGCGACCCTTGGTCAGGTCGTAAGGCGTCATCTCGACCTTGACCTTGTCGCCGGTCAGGATCCGGATGTAGTTCTTGCGCATGCGACCCGAGATATGGGCGATGATCTCGTGCCCGTTTTCGAGACGCACGCGGAACATGGTGTTCGGAAGGGTTTCCGCCACCGTGCCCTCGAATTCGATCACGTCGTCTTTTGCCATGTGTTTCCCGAAAGGATCGCTGCAGTCGCGAAGGGTGGGCGCCGAGCGCCCGCGAAGCCGCGCATTCTGCCACGCCGGAGCCGCGAGAGCAAAAATGCGTTAATCGCAGCGCCGGCCGCGACCGCTCCGGCCGGCGGCGGCCGCCCGCTCAGGCCCCCGCGCCGGGCGCCGCGCAGGCCGCATCGGCCAGCCGCGCTGCCGGCCACTGGCCGAAGCGCGCGCTCCAGGAACCGGGCGTCTCCTCGATCGCGCACAACTGCGCGACCTGTTGCAGGAACTGCGCCCGCGGCATGGATTCGGCGCCCAGGCCGAGCAGATGCGGGTTCTCGACCTGGCCGTCGATCAACGGCCAGCCCCATTCGTGCAGGCGCCGGGCCAGCGCGGCGAGGGCGACCTTGGAGCCGCCGCTGCGCGCGCTGAACATGCTTTCGCCGAAGAACATGCGCCCGATCGCGACCCCGTAGATGCCGCCGATCAGGGCCTGGCCGGCGTAGACCTCGACCGAATGGGCGTGGCCCAGCCGGTGCAGGCGCAGGTAGGCGGCCTCCATCTCGGCGGTGATCCAGGTTCCGTCCTGGCCGCGCCGCGGCGACCGCGCGCAGGCCGCGATCACCTGGGCGAAGGCGCTGTCGGCGCGCACCGTCCAGTCGCAGCGGCGCAGGCCGCGGCGGAACTTGCCGCCCAGGCGCACGCCGTCGGTGCGGAACACGGTGCGCGGGTCCGGGCACCACCACAGCAGCGGATAGCCGTCCGAGGGCCAGGGGA
Source organism: Lysobacter sp. Soil_C_15 (assembly GCF_057657315.1). Lineage (NCBI taxonomy): Bacteria > Pseudomonadati > Pseudomonadota > Gammaproteobacteria > Lysobacterales > Lysobacteraceae > Lysobacter > Lysobacter sp. Soil_C_15. The sequence goes on along the minus strand of NZ_JBDGIR010000002.1, from coordinate 184,664 downwards.
AGATGCCGTGGCGGTAGGCGTTGAGCAGCCGCTGCGGGCTCAGGTCGCCGCCGACCGCGAGCAGGCCGTCGGGCTCGTCCAGGGCGCGTTCGGCCGGCGGAAACGGCGCCAGCGGGTCGGGCGAGAGCAGGGCCGGCAGGCGCTTCACCGCGTCGGCTCCGCGCCGTCGGCGGCGCCGTCGACCTGCTTGAACGGCGAATGCGCGGCCAGGGTCGCGGCATAGCGGCGCACCGAGGCGGCCTCGTCGCGGCACCACTCGCGCAGGGCGCGGCCGAAGCCGGGGTGGGCCAGCCAGTGGCGGCTGCGCACCTCGGTCGGCAGGAAGCCGCGGGCGATCTTGTGCTCGCCCTGGGCGCCGGGCTCGAACCGGTGCAGCCCCTCGCGCAGGCAATAGTCGATGCCCTGGTAGTAGCAGGTCTCGAAATGCAGGCCGGGCAGGTTCAGCTCGGCGCCCCAGTAGCGTCCGTACAAGGTGTCGCCGCCGCGCAGGCACAGGGCGCCGGCGATCGCGGCGCCGTCGCGCTGGGCGAGGAAGATCACCAGCGCCTGCGGCAGCTCGCGCGCCAGGTGGCGCAGGAACTCCAGGGTCAGCGCCGGATGGTTGCCGTACTCGGCGAAGGTGTTGCGGTAGAAACGATGCATCGTCGCCAGGTCGTCGTCGCTGGCGCTGTGGCCGTCGACCACCCGGTAGCTCACCCCGGCGCGAGCGACCTTGGCCCGTTCCTGACGGATGTTCTTGCGGTGCTTGTGGTCGAACGCGGCGAGGAAGCCGTCGAAGTCGCGCCAGCGCCGGCCCTGCGCGTCGGCCGGGTTGTGCCAGTGGTACTGCACGTCGATGCGCTGCAGCCAGTCGCCGTCGCCGGCGAAGCTGGCGTCCTCGTCGTCGCGATGGAAGTTGACGTGCACCGAGGACAGGCCCTGGCGCTCGCACAACTGCGCCAGCGCGGCGGGCAGCAGGCGCCGGTCGGCCTCGTCGCGGGCCAGCAGGCGCGGTCCGGTGACCGGCGAGTACGGCACCGCCGCCAGCCACTTGGGAAAGTAGTCCAGCCCGTGCTGGGCGTAGGCCTGGGCCCAGGCGTGGTCGAACACGAATTCGCCGTGCGAATTCTGCTTCAGATAGGCCGGCACCGCCGCGACCAGTTCCTCGTCGCGCCACAGGGTCAGATGGTGCGGGGTCCAGCCCCAGTCCGGACGCAGGCAGCCGTGCCGCTCGAGCCCGTGCAGGAAGGCATGGGCGAGAAAGGGATTGCGGCCGTCGTGCAGCGCATCCCACTGCGCCGGCGCGATCGTCGCCAGCGAGTCGAGCAGGCGCGCGGTGGTGGCGCCGGCGGCGTTCATGGCGGCGCCGCCGCGCCGGCTCCGCGCGCGGGCGGACCGGATGGGGCGGCGAAACGGGCGGGAACGGCTGCGTCGCCGCCTTCGGTCCCGCCCATCGCTCAGGCGTCCTTGTCGAGGAACTTCTCGGCGTCCAGCGCGGCCATGCAGCCGAAGCCGGCCGAGGTGATCGCCTGGCGGTAGACCTGGTCGGCGACGTCGCCGGCGGCGAACACGCCCTCGACCGAGGTCTGGGTGGCGTTGCCGTCCAGGCCGGTCTGGATCACCAGATAGCCGTTCTTCATGTCCAACTGGCCGTCGAACAGCGAGGTGTTCGGGGTATGGCCGATGGCGACGAACAGGCCGTGGATGGCCAGTTCGCGGGTCGAGCCGTCCTGCACCGACTTGACCCGCACGCCGGTCACGCCGGCGTCGTTGCCGAGCACTTCGTCGACGGTGTGGTGCCACACCGGCTCGATCTTGCCGGCCTGGATCTTGGCCTGCAGCTTGTCCTGCATGATCTTCTCCGCGCGCAGGGTGTCGCGGCGGTGGACCAGATAGACCTTGCGGGCGATGTTGGACAGATACAGCGCTTCTTCGACCGCGGTGTTGCCGCCGCCGATCACCGCCACGTCCTGGTCCTTGTAGAAGAAGCCGTCGCAGGTCGCGCAGGCCGACACGCCGCGGCCCTTGTATTCCTCTTCCGAGGGCAGGCCGAGGTACTTGGCGGTGGCGCCGGTGGCCAGGATCAGCGCGTCGGCGGTGTAGTCGCCGTTGTCGCCCTTGAGCCGGAACGGGCGCTTGGACAGGTCGGCGGTGTGGATGTGGTCGAACACGACCTCGGTGTCGAAGCGTTCGGCATGGGCCTGCATGCGCGCCATCAGGTCCGGGCCCATCAGGCCGTGCGCGTCGCCGGGCCAGTTGTCGACCTCGGTGGTGGTCATCAGCTGGCCGCCCATCTGCAGGCCCGTGATCACCAGCGGCTTCAGGTTCGCGCGGGCGGCGTACACGGCGGCGGTCCAGCCGGCCGGGCCGGAACCGAGGATGACGACGCGGGAGTGCTTCGAAGGGGTCATGTATATAATCGCGGCAGTTGGGAGCGCGCTCTGCGCAAAAAGAAACTTCGTTACTCCGGCCATACGCCGGCGTGTTGAAGATTCCGGGGCAGGGCATAGCTTGGAGGCGCGGTCACGGCAAAACAAGGCGTACCGCGCGGACGCATCGTTGCGGCCCGCGCGAATCGCCCGATGCCGGATAACGCGCCGCCCGCAACCGGTGTATCCAGACGCCGCACGGACGCAGCATCGACGCACCGGACGGCCGGCCGCCCCCCCGACTCGCCTTCACGATCGGCCACCGCGATCCACAAGACCGTTGTTTAGCGCACCACCCACCACACACCGCTCGAACTAACTACAACAGGGCTTGGGGCGCCGCGCATGCGGCGTTTTTTCTGGGCCGCACTGGAGACTGCAATGCGTATCGGCGTACCGAAGGAAACCAAGACTCTCGAAGGGCGCGTCGCGCTCGTTCCCGCCGCCGCGGGCGACCTGGTCAAGCGTGGCCACGAGGTCTGGCTGGAAAAGGACGCGGGCATCAAAAGCGGCTTCAAGGACGAGGACTACACGCGCCTGGGCGTGAAGATCGCGCCGGACGCCGCCGCGCTGTACGAGAAGGGCGAGATGATCGTCAAGGTCAAGGAGCCGATCGCCGGCGACCTGCAGCATCTGCGCAAGGATCACCTGCTGTTCTGCTACCTGCACCTGGCCGCCGAGCCGGTGCTGACCAAGCAGCTGCTGGACATCGGCCTGACCGGCGTCGCCTTCGAGACCGTCGAGCTGCCCAACGGCGACCTGCCGCTGCTGGCGCCGATGTCGATCATCGCCGGCAAGATCGGCGTGCAGGTCGGTACCCACCTGCTGCACCAGCCGATGAGCGGCAAGGGCAAGCTGCTTGGCGGCCTGCCGTCGACCGAGCGCGGCAAGGTGGTGGTGTTCGGCGCCGGCCAGGCCGGCGGCGCGTCGGCGGCGCTGGCCGCGGCCGGCGGCTCCAACGTCACCGTGTTCGAAATGCGCCAGGACCGCATGGACCAGATGATGCGCCTGGGCAACAACGTCACCGCGCTGTACCCCTACGTCGACGTGGTCGCGCGCGAAGTGGCCTCGGCCGACCTGGTGATCGGCGCGGTGCTGGTCACCGGCGCCCGCGCCCCGCACGTGCTGACCCGCGAGATGCTCAAGGGCATGGAAGACGGCAGCGTGGTGGTCGACATCTCGATCGACCAGGGCGGCTGCTTCGAGACCTCGCGTCCGACCACCTGGAAGGAGCCGACCTACGTCGAAGAGGGCGTGACCCACTTCTGCGTGACCAATATGCCCGGCGCGGTGCCGCAGACCTCCTCGCAGGCGATCTGCGCGGCGATCCTGCCGTGGGTCAACAAGCTGGCGGCCGGCAACGAATGGCGCAACAACCCGGCCCTGGTGCGCGGCATCAACGTCGAGGGCGGCAAGCTGATCCATCCGGCGCTGCAGGGCATGGCGCTGTAAAGCCGGGATTCGGGACTCGGGACTCGGTTGAGGCCGGCCCGGGTTTCGGAGTGTGAGGAGAGAGGGGGAGGAACTGAGGAACGAGCGGGTTGGCCGCTCGGGCCGGTTCTTCCCTTTTTCGTTGGCCGGGCAGGGCGAGGCGCCCAGGCCCGGCGGCCTATCGTTGCTCACCCCTGCGCGCCCGTTCCTCGCTCCGGCCGTCTCAGCCGGCGGGACCGGATCCCGTAGGCTGATCCCCGTAGGCTGCTTTCAGGTGATACCGTTCAAAACCGGGGCCGGATCGGCCGAGGCCGCTGCCGCCGGGTCCTGGCCTCTTTGCACTTGTTTCCCGCTGTTTCCTGTATATTCAAAGACTAACGATAGCAACCTAAGGCAGCACATCACGGTGGCGTCCGCACCCACAGCCGCTCGCAAGAAGGCCAAGCCAACCGAAGAGGTCAAGAGCGCGCCGTCGCCGAAGCGGCAGCGCCTGATGCGCGATATCGCGCTGATCCTGATCGCGCCTTTGCTGCTGTATCTGCTGGCCAGCCTGCTGACGTTCTCGCCGCAGGATCCGGGCTGGTCGCATTCGGGTTCGATCACCGCGCCACTGCACAACCTCGGCGGCCGGGTCGGGGCCTGGATCGCCGACGTGCTGCTGTACCTGTGCGGCTACGTCGCCTTCCTGTTGCCGCTGATGCTCGGCGCGATCGCCTGGATCGCCCTGTTCGGCATGGACAGCGACGGCGACGGCGAGGCCGACCTCGGCCCGGCTTTGCGCCTGATCGGCATCGTCGGTTTCCTGGTTTCGGCCACCGGCCTGCTGCAACTGCGCTTCGGCCCGGCCGAAGACTTCTCCGCCGGCAGCGGCGGCATCCTCGGCCAGTTGGTCGGGCGCTCGCTGTACTCCGGCTTCGGCCCGGTCGGCGGCAACCTGTTCCTGCTCGCCCTGTTGCTGATTTCGGTGACCCTGGCCACCGGCATCTCCTGGTTCGCGGTGATGGACAAGATCGGCCAGTGGGTGATGGCCGCCGGCCCGAGCCTGAGCAAGCTGTTCCGCCGCGGCAGCCAGCAGGCGACCGAGTGGCGCCAGACCCAGGTCATGCGCGAGGAGCGCGAAGAGGCGCGCAAGGTCGATACCGAGCTGCGCGCCAAGCGCGAGAAGGTCAAGATCGAGCCGCCGCCGGCGCCGGTGGTGGAAAAGAGCGAGCGCGCCAAGCGCGAAACCCAGATTCCGCTGTTCCACACCAGCGACGGCAGCGGCGTGCCGCCGCTGGCCCTGCTCGACGATCCCAAGCCCCAGCCCAAGGGCTACAGCGAAGAGACACTGGAAACCGTATCGCGGCAGATCGAGTTCAAGCTCAAGGACTTCCGCATCGACGCCCAGGTGGTCGGCGCCTACCCGGGCCCGGTGATCACCCGTTTCGAAGTGCAGCCGGCGCCGGGGGTCAAGGTCAGCCAGATCTCCTCGCTGGACAAGGACATCGCCCGCGGCCTGTCGGTGAAGTCGGTGCGCGTGGTCGACGTGATCCCGGGCAAGTCGGTGATCGGCCTGGAAACGCCGAACACCTCGCGCGAGATGATCTTCCTGTCCGAGCTGCTGCGCTCGAAGGAATACGACAAGTCCGGCAGCCTGCTGACCCTGGCCCTGGGCAAGGACATCGCCGGCCGGCCGACGGTGGCCGACCTGGCGCGCATGCCGCACCTGCTGGTCGCCGGCACCACCGGTTCGGGCAAGTCGGTCGCGGTCAACGCGATGGTGCTGAGCCTGCTGTACAAGGCCTCCGCGAAGGACCTGCGGATGCTGATGATCGACCCGAAGATGCTCGAGCTGTCGGTCTACGAGGGCATTCCGCACCTGCTGGCGCCGGTCGTCACCGACATGAAGGAAGCCGCCAACGGCCTGCGCTGGTGCGTGGCCGAGATGGAGCGCCGCTACAAGCTGATGTCGGCGGTCGGGGTACGCAACCTGGCCGGCTTCAACAAGAAGGTCAAGGACGCGCAGGACGCCGGCCAGCCGCTGATGGACCCGCTGTTCAAGCCCAACGCCGAGCTCGGCGAGGCGCCGCGGCCGCTGGAGACGCTGCCGTTCATCGTCATCTTCATCGACGAATTCGCCGACATGATGATGATCGTCGGCAAGAAGGTCGAAGAGCTGATCGCGCGCCTGGCGCAGAAGGCGCGCGCGGCCGGCATCCACCTGATCCTGGCCACCCAGCGGCCCTCGGTCGACGTCATCACCGGCCTGATCAAGGCCAACATCCCGACCCGCATCGCCTTCCAGGTGTCGAGCAAGATCGACTCGCGCACCATCCTCGACCAGTCCGGCGCCGAGACCCTGCTCGGCCACGGCGACATGCTCTACCTGCCGCCGGGCACGGCCATGCCCGAGCGCGTGCACGGCGCCTTCGTCTCCGACGAGGAAGTGCATCGGGTGGTCGAGCACCTCAAGCAGATCGGCGGTGGCCCGGACTACATCGAGGGCGTGCTGGACGAGGTCCAGACCATGGGCGACGGCACCGTGGTCGGCGCGACCGGCCTGCCGGAAGCCAACAGCGGCGGCGGCGACGAGTCCGACCCGCTGTACGACGAGGCGGTGCGGATCGTCACCGAGACTCGCCGCGCCTCGATCTCCGGCGTGCAGCGCCGGCTCAAGATCGGCTACAACCGCGCCGCGCGCCTGATCGAGGCGATGGAAGCGGCCGGGGTGGTGTCGCCGCCGGAGCACAACGGCGACCGCAGCGTGCTGGCGCCGCCGCCGCCGAAGTAAGCGCGCAGCGGGCGAGGGCGACGCCGGTCTTTCGCGATCGCGCCGCTGGATTCCAAGCCGCTCGGTCGCGGCCGGACCGCTTCGGCCTTCGGTTCCAGCCGTCGGTCGCGGCCGTTCCAGCGCCGCAAAGCGAAGCGCCTGCCGTCCGCGGACGGCAGGCGCAGGCGCCTAGGCTGGGCGCATCGGCCGATTACTGGCAGCGACGGCGGGTGACCTCCAGCTCGCCGCTGAGGGTACCCCAGGTCGTGCGACGGCCGTCGCAGCTCCAATGGACGTAGCCGACCAACTGGCCGCTGGTGTTGTAGTACTCCTCGAACTGCTCCGAACCCAGCGGCGGCGCATTGGCGGCGCTGGTGCCGGCGACGAGGGTGCCGGCGATGACGAGGGCGGCGGCCAACAGGGCTTTCTTGCTCATAAAAACTCCTTGTGATGTTGGTTGGCCCCGACGGACGGGGGGCGGATACCGGCTTCGTGCCGGCAAGGCGCAACGTTCGCGACGCGCACGAACCAGGGCGGGCGATGCGGCAGCCCGTCGCGGAACCCGGGGGAGACTCGGCCGGTCGGCGCGAACGATACGACTGTCACAGACTGTAGCGGCTAGCGGGCATGGCAAAATGTGTTCTGAACCGCGGTTTGCTTGTCACGAGCCCGTTCAGACATCGCCACGCACACTGCCGCCATATCGTTTCCAGGAGTACGCCCGTGCCTGCCTTCCTTCGCCGCAACGCCGTCGCAGCCACGTTGTCCACGCTGCTGCTGTCCACCGCGATGTTCGCCGGCGCGGCGGTGGCCGGCGGGCGCGAGGACCTGGGCGTCTTCACCCGCGGGCTCAAGGGCCTGGACGGGCAGTTCGCGCAGAAGGTCTACGACCCCAACGGCAAGCTCAAGGAAAGCTCGACCGGCCAGGTCGCGCTGTCGGCGCCGCGGCTGTTCCGCTGGGAGTACGCCAAGCCCTATCCGCAGCTGATCGTCGCCGACGGCAAGAAGGTCTGGGTGTACGAACCGGACTTGCAGCAGGCCACGGTGCGTCCGCAAGGCGTCGAAGAGCAGAACAGCCCGCTGGCCGCGCTGATCGACCCGAGCAAGCTCGATGCCATGTTCGTGGTCAAGGAGGCCGGCCAAGCCGACGGCCTGAACTGGCTGTCGTTGCAGCCCAAGCAGCAGGAAGCCAGCTTCCGCAGCGCCAAGCTCGGCTTCGGCGGCGGCAGCCTGGCGAAGATGGAAATCGTCGACGCGCTGGGGCAGAAGACCGAGATCAGCTTCAGCGGCTGGAAGCGCAACCCCAGCTTCCCGGCCGGCACCTTCAAGTACGCGCCGGCCAAGGGCGTGGACGTGATCGGCGAAGGCTGAGCCTTCGCCGTGCGCGCCACGACCGCCGTGGCGCGCGCCTTATAGCGCTTTCTCGTAGCGGATCGTGGTCAGCCCGCTGTTCCATTCCGTGTCCGGATAGCGCGCGCTCTCGCGGTAGCCCAGGGCCAGGTACAGGGCCTGGCTGGCGCGGTTGAAGGTGTCGGTCTCCAGGCTCGCCTCGGTCAGGCCTTCGCCGCGCATCGCCGTTTCCAGGGCCCGCATCAGCGCCCGCGCCACGCCGCGGCGGCGGGCCTGCGCGCTGACGTGCAGCGAATCGACGAAAGCGCCGCTGCGGCCGGCGAAGCCGACCACGGCGCCGTCGAGTTCGGCGACCAGCAGTTGCGGCAGTTGCGCGTCGACATAGCGTTCGGCCACGCGCTCGCGCCGGTAGTCGGCGATCGCTTCGGCGGTGAGTTGCGGGCGCCAGGTGTCGGCGAAGGTTTCCGCCAGCAGGGCCAGTACCGCGGCGCGGTCGTCGGCGCGGGCGGGGCGGATCTGCGGCGCAGTGGAGATCGGTGCGGCGGACATCGGCGAGGAGCTGGCGAGAGGATCGGGTAGAGAGGATCGCGCCGAGAGGCGCGGGCGACGGACAGTGCGCATTGTCGGCGCCGCGCCGTGGACCGGCAATCCGCGCAGCGCAGCCCGCGCGTCGCAGCCCGCGCATCGAAGCCCGGTCCCGCCGCAAGCGCAGGCGGGCGCCGGCGTCGCCGAGGACCGCGGCGCGCCGATGTCGCGAAGCGTGACCAAGATCGGTTCGCGCTGCGCCGCGGGACGGGGTTTGCGGGCGGCGTCGCAACGCAGCGGGTCGTGCGTCGCCCGGTTTGCGGACCTTCGGCGCACTGCGGGCGGCGCAGCGCGGCCGCGCTCGCCCGCGCGATGCGGGCCGGCCTGGGCGGCGTGACATGATCGCCGCGCTTCGCCGCGGCGAAGCCGGCGCAGGCGCGACGCTGGCCGCATGCGCGCGCTCCCCACGCCAGCGCCCAGCCAGGAGCGCCACCGCATGAAGCGCCTCATCGAACGTCTATCGCTGTCGATCGTCTTGTCGCTGCCGGCCGTCGCCGCCGCTCAGTTCTACGAGAAGGACAACGGCGTCATCCGCGTCCGGCTCAACGAAAAAGTCCCGCCGCTCATCGGCCACTCGCCGATGATCACCAGCTTGTGGATCGCCGGCCGCCAGGCGGTGCCGAACGACAACGTCGGCGCCGGCTTCCAGATGACCACCCGCAGCCACCGGGGCAACGAGTACAACCCGACCCAGGGCGGCGATTGCACCGGCCGCCCCTCGCTGCTGACCGGCGTGATCCCGGACTGGAACGGCGCCCAGCTCGGCACGCCGGCCAGCCGCGGCATCCTGCTCGGCATCGACCCGTTGCTCTACGACGAGCCGGGCCTGTCCGGCACCTGCAGTGGCGGCAAGCCGAATCCAGCGCCCTACGACATGGCCTTCGGCGTCACCCTCGGCGACGGCATCGCCATGCCGCGCGAAGCGATGATCGTGGACATGTCGATCCGCAAGGATCACCCGGGTGCGGACCATCTGTTCAAGGCGTTGTCCGAACTGCCGGTCGCTTACGTCGACGCCGATTTCCTGCGTTACGCCTACTACAGCGTCGATGGCGCGCATTTCCAGCGCTTGAACGTCGATTCCAGCCACGATCTCAAGCAATGGCCCTGGAACGTCAACCACCATCGCAGCGGCCATGCCATCGCGCTGTGCGATCGCCCCGACATGGTCGAGCAGCCCAGCCAGGGCACCTGCATGGCGTTCTATTCGCACGAACCGACGCTGCTCACCGCCAGTCGCCGCCAGGGCGCGCCGTACGAACTGGGGTTGATGACGACGCTGGGCGACGACGACTTCGGGACCCAGATCGTCGACACCCAGTGGCATACCGCGCGCCGGCTGGTCGCGGTGGGGCACCTGACCAGCGTCGCGGCGGTGATCGCCTACGTCGAGCGGCATGTTCCGGCCTCGTCGTGGGGGCAGTGGTGATCGCGCGGTTCGGCTAAGCCGGAGTGCGCGGCGGAACGGGCGCGGCGATGCGGGCTTCGGCCCGCATCGCCCGTCGTTCGACGCCGCGCGTGGGCCGAGCGTGCCGAGGCTCAACCCGGCGCCTGCGCCGGGAACCAGTGCGCCCGCGCCAGCCAACCGGCCAGGAAGCGCTGCAACACCGGATGGGACTGGGCCAGTTGGCAGTAGTAGGCGATCCGGCCCGCGCGATAGCGCGCATAGAGCTCGGGTTGGTCGGCCTTGAGCAGGGCCGCCAGGGTCTGCGGACCGAAGCGGCCGTCGGCGCACAGCGGCGGGCCGAGCAACTGCTGCAGCAGGACGATCGCGTGGAAGCCGGCGTTGACGTAGAAGTCGAACACGATGTCGGCCAGGTACTGCAGCGCGATCGCGTCGCCGTGCAGCGGATCCCAGTACAGGGTCTTGTAGAGCGTGCCGGCCTGCGCCTGAGTGAGCGCGCGCAGGTCGTTCAGGGTCGGGGCGACGCCGAGCAGGGTCTGGGAATGCGCCTCGAACGTGCTCAGGGTGATGCCCATGTTGGTGGCGCCGCCCGGGTCGTAGGGGTTGTCGACATAGCCGCCTTCGAAACGCAGCAGCTGCGGGAGGTAGGTCTGGAAGTAGGCCATGGAGGCTGCCGGTTGCGCCGCGGGCGGATACCGGTGACAACGCAGGAGCCATGGGCTTGTGACCGCGTCCGCGCCGCGGGCCTGGGCGAGGGCGGCCGCGGTGCGGGTCGGGATTTGCGAAATCGAGCCGGATCAACGTCTTGCGCGCGATGCCGATCCGGCGGCGGCGCTAACTTGCTATCGTGTCGGCCGATACGACACCGGATCCGTCCTGGCCCGTGGCCCGCCGCAACCCCGCTTCCTCCGAGGACCAACGCGACCTGCTCAGCGTCGATCGCGACGGCCTGCGTCCGCTGGCCGAGCGCATGCGCCCGCGCAGCCTGGACGAGATGGTCGGCCAGCGCCGCCTGCTGGCGCCGGGCTCGGCGTTGCGCCGCGCGGTCGAGTCCGGGCGGGTCCATTCGATGATCCTGTGGGGCCCGCCGGGCTGCGGCAAGACCACCCTGGCCCTGCTGTTGGCGCGTTACGCCGACGCCGAGTTCCGCGCCATCTCGGCGGTGCTGTCGGGCCTGCCCGAAGTGCGCCAGGTGCTGGCCGAGGCCGCGCACCGTTTCGCCGAAGGCCGGCGCACGGTGCTGTTCGTCGACGAGGTGCACCGCTTCAACAAGACCCAGCAGGATGCGTTCCTGCCGCACATCGAGCGCGGCACGATCATCTTCGTCGGCGCGACCACCGAAAATCCTTCGTTCGAACTCAACTCGGCGTTGCTGTCGCGCTGCCGGGTGCACGTGATGGAGGCGGTGTCGCCGGAGGACGTGCGCGCGGCCCTGCGCCGGGCCCTGGACGACCCCGAACGCGGCCTCGGCGCGCAGCCGGTCCGGGTCGAGGACGAATTGCTGCTGCAGATCGCCACCGCCGCCGACGGCGACGTGCGCCGCGCCCTGACCCTGCTCGAGATCGCCGCCGAGCTGGCCCAGGACGAGGGCGGCGCGATCACCGCCGCGACCCTGGCCCAGGTGCTGGCCGACCGCACCCGCCGCTTCGACAAGGGCGGCGAGCAGTTCTACGACCAAATCTCGGCGCTGCACAAATCGGTGCGTAGCTCCAACCCCGACGCCGCCCTGTACTGGTTCGCGCGCATGATCGACGGCGGCTGCGACCCGCATTACCTGGCCCGGCGCCTGACCCGGATGGCGGTCGAAGACATCGGCCTGGCCGACCCGCGCGCGCTGCAGATGGCGGTCGACGCCTGGGACACCTACGACCGCCTGGGCAGCCCGGAAGGCGACCTGGCCCTGGCCCAGGTGGTGATCTACCTGGCCAGCACCGCCAAATCCAATGCCGGCTACGCGGCCTACAACCAGGCCCGGCGCGATGTCGCCGAGCACGGCACCCAGGACGTGCCGCTGCACCTGCGCAACGCGCCGACCAAGCTGATGAAGCAACTGGGCTATGCGCAGGGCTACCAGTACGACCACGACGCCGAGGGCGGCATCGCCCTGGACCAGACCGGCTTCCCGGAGGCGATGGGCGAACAGGTCTATTACCGGCCGGTGGCGCGCGGGTTGGAGATCAAGCTGGGCGAGAAACTCGAGCGCCTGCGCCGCCTGCGCGCGCAGGCGCGCGGCGAGGCGCCGGCGGAGTTCGGCGAGGCAGGCTCGGGCGAGGCAGGCTCGGGCGAGGCAGGCTCGGGCGAGGCAGGCTCGGGCGAGGCAGGCTCGGGCGAGGCGGGCCCGGGCGAGGGCGGCGCGGACGGGGCCGGTTAGGGGCTATCCTGCGCGTCTTGCAGCTGCGGCCAGGCCGCGCAGATGCCGGCGAGGCCGACCGGGAGACGGCGATCCATGTGGAGTTCCTTCATTGCCATCGGCCTGGGCGCGGCGCTCGGCGCCTGGGCGCGCTGGGGCCTGAGCCTGTGGCTCAATCCGCTGCACGCGCAGCTGCCGCTGGGCACCCTGGCGGCCAATCTGATCGGCGGCTACGGCATCGGCCTGGCCTTGGCCTGGTTCGTCCAGCACCCGGCGCTGGCGCCGGAATGGCGGCTGTTCGCGATCACCGGCCTGCTCGGCGGCCTGACCACCTTCTCGACCTTTTCCGGCGAGGTCGTGCACCTGCTCGAGCGCCAGCAGTTCGGCTGGGCCCTGGGCACGGCGGCGCTGCACCTGCTCGGCTCGCTGGCGATGACCGCCGCCGGCTTGGCCAGCGTGCGGGCCTGGGCGCGGCTGGGCTGAATCCGCTCGCCGGACGCGCCGGGCCGGTTACTACTCCGGCGGCGGCACGATCGGCCGCCGCGACATCCGCAGGACCTCGTCGCTGGGCGCCGAGGACTTGTTGGCCAGCACCTGCTGCAACGACTCGACCTCGGCCCAGACCATGTGCTGCAGGGCCTGCAGCAGGGTGGTGCCGGCGCTGGACAGGGCCAGCCGGCCGTCCTGGCTCAGCGCCAGTCCGTCCTCGATCAGGGCGTGTTTCATATGGCTGGTTTCCGGTTGCACGCCGCGCTGCAGCCCGACCAGGACGCTCAACAGAGCGTGTTCTCGCAACGACACTTTGAACAAAGCCTTTCCCCTCTTCCCGGCACGTCCGTCTTGTGTGCCGGCGATCACGATATGGGAGGCGATGTGATGACAGCTTTGACTGGCACGCATGCAGGCGAAAATTGGCATCGCGGCGGGGCGGGCGTATGGCCGCCCGGCCGGCGCCGTTGTCAATGTCGGCCCGATGGCGCATCTTCGCCGCACCCGCCGCGCCGGCGGGCATTTCACTGGACTCCGGATTTCCATGCTGATCTACGACCGCGTCGTTCCGCTGAACCGCAATACCCATCGGCACCTGCGCATCAATGCGCAGTTGCACAACGCCCGCTTCGCCGCTTCGCTCAATTCGGTGCCGCTGGCGGCGATCGAATTCCTGCCCGCCGCCTCGGAGTACGCGATCGTGTTCGCCCGGCTCGACAACGGCGACTACCTGCCGGCGATCATGGTCGGGCTGAAGCCGCAGCAGAACCTGTACGTCGACGCCGAGTCGCACTGGCGCCGCGGCTACGTGCCGGCGTTCCTGCGCCAGTACCCGTTCGTGCTGGCCGAGGACCGCGAAACCGGCAACCTCACCGTGTGCGTCGACATGGCCTACGACGGCCTGTCGGAAGAGGAGGGCGAAGCGCTGTTCGACGATGCCGGCGAAGACACGCCCAACCTGACCCGGGCGCTGGGCTTCCTGACCGAGTTCCACCACGAACTCAAACGCACCGCCGCCTTCACCGAGCGGCTCAAGGCGCTGGACCTGCTCGAGCAGCAGGTGGTGCGCTTCGGTCGCGAAGGCGAGGCCCCGCACGAGATCAACGGCGTCCACGTGATATCCGAAGAGCGCCTGCACAAGCTCGACGACGCTACCCTGGCCGAACTGGTGCGCACCGGCGCGATGCGCCTGATCCACACCCACCTGGTGTCGATGCGCAACCTGGAGCGCCTGTCGGCGCTGGCGCAGGAAGCGGCCGAGCAGACCGACGTGCCGCAGGGCGCGCCCAACTGAGGTCGCTGGCCGGCTCGGGCGTTCGGGTCGGCCGTTGCGCTGCGCGGCGGCCGGCGTTCCTGGGCGAGCGCTTGCCTCCGCCGCTGCGACGCCGTCCCCGCGCCGGCGTCGCTCGATAAGGAAAACCCGATGGTCGATATCTCGCACGAGAGTCCGCAGGCGACCGAGCGCCGCCTGCTCGAGGTGACCCGGCGCGCCCGGCTGGCCGTCTATCCAGGCAGCTACGCCTATCTCGAATTCGGCTTGGCGGATTTTCCGGCCGCGGTCCGCGCCGACGCCCTGGCCCTGGTCCGCGACGATGCGGTCTGGAGCCAGCTGGTGCCCTGCGACGATCCGGGCCGGGAGTTGTTCGCGCTGTTCCGCTTCCACTTCCCGGCCGGCGCCGACAACAGCGGTTTCGTCGGCTGGCTGGCCTCGCGCCTCAAGCAGCGCTTCGGCACCGGTGTGTTCGTGGTCTGCGGGTACCACCGCGACGACGGCGGGATCTACGACTACTGGGGCGTGCCGGCGGCGTTGGCCGACGAGGTCGCGCGCGAACTGGCGTCGTTAACGGCAGAGTGAGACAACGCCTTCGCCAATGATTCGATGCGCAGCCACGACCACGTCAGCGGTCCTCGACTGCAATACCGCGGCACTCAGCCACAATCAAGAATCGGTATCGTCTCGCAGGCCATTTCCCCGCCGACTCGAGTACACGCTGTCATCGTCGTCGACCTACAGTTCGCGTATGGGTCCGTGCCCCAACTGCCGCCGTCGCTGCCGCTGCTTCCACCCCCGCCAGGAGTTGCGTTCGGCGTAGCTGGAGAACCGCCGAACAGATCCAGGCTGGCGCTTCTGGTGTAGACGGCGCAATAAGAAGGATTGCAAACCTGAAAAGTATCCCCGGGTATTTTTGCGTAATTGGGGAGATTGTTTAGATAATAGTCGTCCATCGACCTGATGTAGGCCAATGTGCCGGGGTCCGGATCCGGTGCGCGCAATGTGCAAGAGTCGTTACAACTGAACGGGCCGTAGGCGGCAGGCTGCCTGGTGTAAACATCGCCGGCGTAAATTACCCCCGAAGCCAACGCAAGCCCGGCCACGCCTATAATCGGCTTTCGCATACTATTCTCCTTTGCGGGAACAACACTCCGTATAGATCTGCTTTGCCAGCGCTTCGCTGGCTGCCGCTCGGCTTTGCGGTACGTCCGCGCGCCTGGACTCAAGCAGGCTCGGCGGAATCAAGCCGGGCCTCGCTAGGTCGATCGCGCGGTAGTAGGCGTACGAGCGGACTGCATCCTTGGGGCCGATGCCTCCGCCGCTGTACACCCCGGCGAGTTGCATCATCGCGCTGATGTTGCCCTGGGCCGAAAGCCGGGTGAGATAGTTCATGGCGGTGGCCCTGTACCGCTTGACTGCGTCGGGGTCGTTCAACATCTCGGCCGAATCCCCCAGGACGGCATCGGTGTCGATCGAGTAGATCAGTTGTGCTCGTGCGTCACCCATGGCCGCAGCCCGCTCCAGCCACTGGCCACGGGTGCGCACGGCCTCGCCTGCGGAAGCGCATTCGCGGCGCTTCTGCGCTTGCTGCGCCGCCAGGGATCCAATCGGTACCCCCGAATCCAACAAGGTCTGGTTGCGAACGGCTTCTGCGCGAAGATTGGCCAGGTTCTGCGGCTTGCACGAATCGAGCTTCATGTAGATGGACAGCGCGGCGCGCGTGTCGCCGGACTCTGCCAGCGGGGCGAGCCGAGCTATCACGTCGGAAGCGTCGCCGGACGGAACCGGGATGCTTTCCTCGTCCGGGAATGTTTGCCTTTCGGGCGGCGATGGATTAGGTCGCTGCGACGGCCGTGCGGAAAGCGAGGGGGCACCGGATGGTTTCGACAAGCCAGCGTTGGGCTCGGAAGAGGGTCTGATGGCTAAGCGTGAGTTCCAACCACCGTAGTACCACCATCCGCAGAGCATGGCGGCGCCGACGACCGCAATTGCGATGAGCGTTTCCTTGCGCATGCCATCCTCCGTAGCTGGATCCTAGATAACCGCATCGGGCGATTGCAATGTGGTTCGCGCAGCACAAATGTCCCGCGGTTGTTCCTGCGCTGGCCGCTGCGATCAGGGCCTGGAAGGCCGTCCTCAGCGCTGCGCCGCCTCGCGCAGCCGCTCGCGCCGGTACATGATCGCGCCGGCGACGCTGACGCCGAACGCGACCAGGGCGACGATGATGGTGGTCAGGGCGTTGATCTCCGGGGTCACCCCGAGCTTGACCTTCGAGTACACCAGCATCGGCAGGGTGGTCGAGCCGGGGCCGGAGGTGAAGCTGGCGATCACCAGGTCGTCCAGCGACAGGGTGAAGGCGAGCAGCCAGCCGGCCAGCAGCGCCGGCGCGATCAGCGGCAAGGTGATGACGAAGAACACCCGCCAGGGCTTGGCGCCCAGGTCCATCGCCGCTTCCTCCAGGCTGGCGTCGAGCGAGGTCATGCGCGAGCGCACCACCACGGTGACGTAGCAGGCGGTGAGGGTGATGTGGGCCAGGGTGATCGTGGTCATGCCGCGCTCGGGCCAGCCGAACCACTGCTGCAGGCCGACGAACAGCAGCAGCGAGGACAGGCCCAGCATCACGTCCGGCATCACCATCGGCGCCGAGTTCAACAGGCTCAGCGCGCCGCGGCCGGGGAAACGGCCGAAGCGCGACAGGGCCAGGCCGCTGGCGGTGCCCAGCGCGACCGCCGCGGTGGCCGAGATCGCGGCGATGGTCAGGCTGCGCTGGACCGCGTCGAGGATCTGCTCGTTGCGCAACAGCTCGCCGTACCAGCGCAGCGAGAAGCCGCCCCAGGTGGTGGCGCGGTCGGAACCGCTGAACGAGTACACGATCACCGAGACGATCGGCAGGTAGAGGAAGGCGTAGCCCAGCGCCATCATCGTGTACAGGGCGAACGGGGTGCGCTTCATCGGCCGTCCTCGCGCGCCGCGCGGCGGTTCTCGACGTATTCGAACAGCAGGGTCGGCAGCACGATCAGCAGCAGCATGGCGATCGCGATCGCCGCCGCCAGCGGCCAGTCGCGGTTGGTGAAGAACTCGGTCCACAACACCCGGCCGATGGTCAGCGCGTCGGGGCCGCCGAGCACGTCGGGAATCACGAACTCGCCGACCGAGGGAATGAACACCAGCAAGGTGCCGGCGAGCATGCCGGGGAAGGACAGCGGCAGGGTGATCCGGACGAAGGCCTGCCAGGGCTTGGCGCCGAGGTCGGCGGCGGCTTCGAGCAGGGTGAAGTCGAGCCGGATCAGGGTCGCCGCCAGCGGCAGGATCATGAACGGCAGGTAGTTGTAGGTGATGCCCAAATACACCGCCAGATCGGTGTGCAGCACCGCCGTGCCGGGCTCGATCAGGCCCAGCTTGGACAGCGCCTGGCTGACCACGCCGTTGGCGCGCAGCAGGCCGATCATGGCGTAGGTGCGCAGCAGCGAACTGGTCCAGAACGGCAGGATCACCAGCACCAGCAGCAACAACCGCCAGACCTTGGGCGCACGGGCGATGCCGTAGGCGATCGGATAGCCGATCAGCAGGCAGCACAGGGTCGAGACGCTGGCGAACAACAGCGACTTCAGATAGGCGTTGACGTACAGCGGGTCGGCGATCAGCGCGGCGTAATTGGATGCGTGCAGTTGCAGCGACACCGCGCCGTCGGCGCCGGTCTGGAGCAGCGGCGTGTACGGCGGCACCTGGCCGAACAGGGCCTGGGCGAAGCTCAGCTTGAGCACGATCGCGAACGGCACCAGGAAGAACAGCGCCAGCCACAGCATCGGCACGGCGGTCACCAGCAAGCGGCCGCGGCGGCTGCGGAACTCGCTGCCTACGGCGCGGAACCAACCGAAGAGATTGTCAACGACATCCCCCCAGAAACCCCAAGCCCCCAAGCCGCGCTTTCCCTCCATCCCGCTCACCGTACACCCCCCGTCGCCGAGCCGTGCTCCGCCCCGGCGCCATTGCGCCTGCGATCCGCGAACAGCGCGCTCACGAGGTCAACACCACCGCGCTGGCCGCGTCCCACGACAGCCACAGCGTGTCGTCCCAGTCGTAATGCGGCTCGGAGCTGCGCGCGACGTGGGTCTCCTGCACCCGCAGCACCGCGCCGGACTCGGTCTGGACGTGGTAGATCGAGACGTCGCCCAGATAGGCGATGTCGCGCACCTTGCCGACCACCGCATTGTCGAAGCCGGCCGGGCGGGTGTCGTGCACGTCGATCTTCTCCGGACGCACCGCGATGCCGACCGCGGTGCCTTCCGGCAGCGGGTCGGGATGGCGCGCCAGCAATTCGCCGCCGACCCCGTCGCAGTGGATGCGCAGGTCGCCGCCGGCCGCATCGTGGCCGAGCACCCGGCCTTCGAGCAGGTTGATGCCGCCGATGAACTCGGCGACGAAGCGGGTCGAGGGGTATTCGTACAGCACCGCCGGGGTCGAGACCTGGACGATCCGGCCGGCGTCCATCACCGCGATCCGCGAGGACATCGTCATCGCTTCTTCCTGGTCGTGGGTGACCATGATGAAGGTGGTGCCGACCCGTTCCTGGATGCTGACCAGTTCGAACTGGGTGTGCTCGCGCAGGCGCTTGTCCAGCGCGCCCAGCGGCTCGTCGAGCAGCAACAGCTTGGGCTGCTTGGCCAGGGCGCGGGCCAGGGCGACGCGCTGGCGCTGGCCGCCGGAGAGCTGGTCGGGCTTGCGCTGGCCGAGCTGGGGCATGCGTACCAGTTCGAGCATGGCCTGGACCCGGTCGCGGATCTCGCCGGCGCTGCGCGGGGTTTCGCCGGGCAGGGTCTGCTTGAGGCCGAAGCCGATGTTCTGCGCCACGCTCATGTGCGGGAACAGCGCATAGCTTTGGAACATCATGTTGACCGGGCGCTGGTACGGCGGCAGCGCGGTGACGTCGACGCCGTCGATCAGCACCCGGCCGCGGTCCGGGCTCTCGAAGCCGGCCAGCACCCGCAGCAGGGTGCTCTTGCCGGAGCCGGAGCCGCCGAGCAGGGCGAAGAATTCGCCGCGATAGACGTCCAGCGAGATGTCGTCGCAGGCGTAGACCTTGCCGAAGGTCTTGGTCACCCCTTCGATGCGCACGAAGGGCTGTGCGGACGGGTCGCGCCAGGGTTCGGGCGCGGCGTTGCGGGACGGGACGCTCACCGCTTACTGCCCGCTCTTGATCCGGGTCCAGGCGCGTACGCGCTGGCGCTGCACGTCCTCGGGCAGGCTGGCGGGGTCGACCAGCTTGGCCCGCACCTCGGCCGGCGGATAGACGCCCGGGTCCTGGGCGATCGCCGGGTCGACCAGGGCGGTGGCGTCCTGGTTGGCGCTGGCGTAGGCGACGTGGTTGCTGATCGCCGCGGCGACCTTGGGGTCGAGCAGGTAATCGATGAAGGCGTGGGCGTTGCCGGGGTGCTTGCTGTCCTTGGGAATCGCGATCACGTCGACCCAGCGGATCGCGCCTTCCTTGGGGATCACGAAGCGCAGGTTCGGCGCCGGCTTGCCGGCCTGCTTGGCGGCGTCGAAGGCCACCGTGCTGGCCTGGGCGATGTCGCCGGAATAGCCCATCACCAGGCAGGCGTCGCCGTTGGCGAAGGCGTCCTTGTACTCGGCGTTGTTGAAGGTGCGCACGTGCGGGCGGATCGCGGCGTAGACCTTGCGCACCGCCTCGATCTCGTCGGCGGCGCCGGCGTTGGGATCGCGGCCGAGCCAGATCAGCGCCGCGCCGAAGGTTTCCTGGTCGTCGTCGAGCACGGTGATGCCGCACTTGGCCAGCTTGGCGGCGTTGGCCGGATCGAACAGCAGCGACCACGAATCCAGCGGCGCGTTCTCGCCGAGGGCCAGCTTGATCTTGTCGACGTTCAGGCCCAGGCCGGTGGTGCCCCACATGTACGGCACCAGGTGGGCGTTGCCCGGGTCGATCGAGGCCAGGTTCTGCAGCACCTGCGGGTCCAGGTGCTTCCAGTTCGGCAGCTTGCTCTTGTCCAGCGCCGCGTACAGGCCGCTCTTGACCTGGCGCTGGGCGAACGGCCGCGCCGAGGGGAACACCACGTCGTAGCCGGAGGCGCCGGCGGTGAGCTTGCTCTCCAGGGTCTCGTTGGCGTCGTAGACGTCGTAATTGACCTTCACGCCCTTGGCGGTCTCGAAGTTCTTGACCGTGTCGTCGGCGACGTAGTCCGACCAGTTGTAGACGTTGAGGACCTTGTCCTCGGCGCCGGCCGGGGCCGCGGTGGCGGCGTCGGGCTGCTTGCCGCCGCAGGCGGCGAGCAGCAGGGCGCAGGCGAGCGGGGCGAGGCGCAGGGTCACGGCAGTCTCCAGGAGGGAAGTTCGGCGATACGTTGGGCGCGATGTTCGGAGCCCGCCCCGGCGGTGTCAACGCGCCCGCCGCGCCGGGCGGCGAACGGCGGCCAATCCGGCCGGCATCTGCCAGGGATCTGCACCGATCCGGCCAGCTTGCGGTATCGTCGCAGCCCGCTCACCCTGCCCACCGCCCGACGGAGCCCGCCGATGCCGACTTTCCCCACCGCCCGCACTGCCGCCGCGCGCCTGGCGCCCTGGTGGCTGGCCTTGGCTGCGCTGGCCGGCGCGCCGGCGGCGATGGCGCAGACGGCAGTCGAGCCGGCAGCGACCGCGCCGGTCGGGGCGGCGCCTGCAGAAGCCGCGCCGGCCGAGGCCGAGGCGCCGTGGGCGGTGCACGGCGGCGTCGGCCTGCTCAGCGACTACGTCTGGCGCGGCGTGTCCCAGACCCAGGAGGACCCGGCGCTGCAGGCCGAGGTCAACCTGGAGCATCGCAGCGGCTTCTACGCCGGGCTGTGGGCGTCGAGCATCGACTTCACCGCGGCCGGCGAGGAAGACGACGGCATCGACTACGAACTCGACGGTTACCTCGGCTGGGCCGGCGAACTGCGTCCCGGGCTGGAACTGGACGTGGTCCTGACCCGCGCCGCCTATCCGGGCGCGCGCCGCGGTTACGACTACGACTACACCGAGTTGGAAACCACCCTGAGCTTCGCCGAGCACTACCACGTCGGCCTGGCCTATTCGCCGGACATTTTCGGCCTGGGCGGCAAGGGCTATTACTGGAACGCCGGCGGCGAATGGCCGCTGGGCGAGAGCGGCTTCGGCCTCAAGCTGCAGGTCGGCCATTACGACCTCGACGACGCGGCCGGCGACAGCTACCAGGATTATCTGATCGCGCTGACCCGCGAATTCGGCCCGGTGCAGGCGCAGCTGCAGTACACCGACACCTCCAGCTACGGCCCCGAGTTGTCCGAGGCGCTGGACGATGCCCGCCTGGCCGACGGCCGCGTCGCGCTGGCGCTGAGCTGGTCGTTCTGAGGCGAGGCGGTCGCTGCGCCTGTAGGAGCGGCGTAAGCCGCGACCCACCGCAGCGGTGCGCGCGAGCGTAGCCGCCGAAGTGCGCGGCAACCGGACGGCCTCACGCCAAGGCGTAGCTGGCTTCGGATGCCTCGCTATCGAAACACCGCTGCGACGGTCGCGGCTTACGCCGCTCCTACGACAGCCTGCCTCGCCTTCGCTGTTCCCCCCTTTGAAAAAGAGGGCGGGGGGATTTGCACTTGCTCTTTGCGTTTGCGTTCTGAGGCGAGCCGGTCGCTGCGCCTGTAGGAGCGGCGTAAGCCGCGACCCACCGCAGCGGTGCGCGCGAGCGTAGCCGCCGAAGTGCGCGGCAACCGGACGGCCTCACGCCAAGGCGTAGCTGGCTTCGGATGCTTCGCTATCGAAACACCGCTGCGACGGTCGCGGCTTACGCCGCTCCTACGACAGCCTGCCTCGCCTTCGCTGTTCCCTCCTTGAAAAAGGGGCAGGGGGATTTGCTTTTGCTCTTTGCGTTTTGCGTTCTGAGGCGAGCCGGTCGCTGCGCCTGTAGGAGCGGCGTAAGCCGCGACCCACCGCAGCGGTGCGCGCGAGCGTAGCCGCCGAAGTGCGCGGCAACCGGACGGCCTCCCGCCAAGGCGTAGCTGGCTTCGGATGCCTCGCTATCGAAACACCGCTGCGACGGTCGCGGCCTACGCCGCTCCTACGACAGCCTGCCTCGCCTTCGCTGTTCCCTCCTTGAAAAAGGGGCAGGGGGATTTGCTTTTGCTCTTTGCGTTTTGCGTTCTGAGGCGAGCCGGTCGCTGCGCCTGTAGGAGCGGCGTAAGCCGCGACCCACCGCAGCGGTGCGCGCGAGCGTAGCCGCCGAAGTGCGCGGCAACCGGACGGCCTCCCGCCAAGGCGTAGCTGGCTTCGGATGCCTCGCTATCGAAACACCGCTGCGACGGTCGCGGCTTACGCCGCTCCTACGACAGCCTGCCTCGCCTTCGCTGTTCCCCCCTTTTGAAAAAGAGGACGGGGGGATTTGCTCTTGCTCTGCCGTTGCTTTCGCCGCCGCATACGGTCCGCGGTCGCGGCTCGCGCTGCTGCTGCCCCAAAAAGACGGCCCTGTTCATGATTTTCCTAGGGTCATTCCCAGATTGACCGGGATTCCCGCGCGAAGACACTGGCGGCGTCACCCACGGAAAGGAGCTCGCCATGTCTTTGTTCGGTGATTTCGCCAGCGGCATCGGTCAAGCGTTGGGCGCAGGACTAGGATCGATCGCAGGACCGCTCGGGACCATGATCGGTCGCGAGCTCGGCGGCATGCTGGGCGATTTCATCGCCGATGCGGCGACCCAGTACCTCGGCCTGGCCAACGACGCGGCGCAGGATTCGGACCTGCCCGAAGTGGCCAAGAACGTGTTCGGCGCGGCCTACGACCTCGGCTTCCGCTGAGCGCCGCGCATGGACTCCGAACAACGCCGCGAGCAGTGGCTGGAACGCGTGCGCGGCCTGCGCGAGGCCGGTGCGATCGACGATGCCGACGAGCACGCGTTGATCCGCCAGTACGACGAACGCGCCCAGCGGCTGCGCGAGGAGTTGGCGCAACTGGTGCCGGAGTACCGCCGGCGCCTGAGCAGCGAAGGCGAGGCGCCGGCCAACCGCTGGCTGGCCGATGCCGCCGAAGCGATGGGCCGGCGCGATGGCGAGGAGACGCGCCAGGCCTTGGCGGCGCTGGAGCGGCGCGTCTGAGTCCGACGCGCTGCGCGCTGGCGTCGCCACCGCGCGCCTGAGCTCGACCGTGCCGCTGCCGCGGCATGAGGGGCCCGTCGCCGGCCATGAGCGGCGACCCGCGTTGCCGACCGGCCCTGTCGGCGATGCGCGAGGACCGGACGCAGCCCGCGTCCGGTCCTTTTTCTTTCGCCGCGTCGCTGGACTGTAGGAGCGGCGTCAGCCGCGACCATCCAGGCGGTGTTCGACGCGCGCTATCCGAAGCCCGGGCGCTGGGTCGGTTGCGGCACTGCCTGTGCCCGCGTATCCGCGATCTTCGGCCGGCGCGCTCACGTACACCGCTGCGGGTGTCGCGGCTCACGCCGCTCCTACAAGAAGCATCACTTCGGCGGGCCGCAGCACTCCGCCGCCAAGTCGTCGAGGATCGGGCAATCCGGCCGGTCGTCGCCGTGGCAGCGTTCGGCCAGCGCTTCCAACGTCCGCTGCATCGCCTGCATCTCGCGGATCTTCTCGCCGAGTTCGCGCGCATGCGCCTGCGCCAGTTGCTTGACCTCGGCGCTGGCGCGGGCGCGGTCGTCCCACAGGCCGAGCAGGGTTTCGATCTGGCGCATCGAGAAACCCAGGGTGCGCGAGCGCTTGATGAAGCGCAGCCGGTGCAGGTCGTTGTCGCTGTACAGCCGATAGCCGGCGACGCTGCGTCCGGCCGGCGGAATCAGGCCTATGCCCTCGTAGTGGCGGATCATCTTGGCGCTGACGCCGCTGAGCGCGGCGGCCTCGCCGATGTTGTGCAGGCCTTCGGCCTTGGCCTGGGCCAGTTCGGGCGGCGGCGCGGTGCGCGCGGTACGGCTCATGCGGCGGCTCCATCGGTAAGCGTCGAGCGGGCCGACGGGCGCCAGCGGCGCAGCAACAGGGTATTGGCCAACACGCTGACGCTGGAGAACGCCATCGCCGCCGCGGCGACGATCGGGTCGAGCCAGCCGAATGCGGCCAGGGCGATGCCGACCACGTTGTAGCCGAACGCCCAGAACAGATTCTGGCGGATCTTGCGCGTGGTGCGGCGGGAGATGTCGATCGCGTCGGCGACCAAGCCCGGCTCGGCGCGCATCAGGGTGATGCCGGCGGCCTGCATGGCCACGTCGGTGCCGCTGCCCATGGCGATGCCGACGTCGGCCGCGGCCAGGGCCGGCGCGTCGTTGACCCCGTCGCCGACCATCGCCACCGCGCCGTTGCCGCGCAGTCGCGTCACCGTCTCGGCCTTCTGCTCCGGCAGCACCTCCGCCCGCACCTCGTCGATGCCCAGTTCGCGCGCGACCGCCTGCGCCGCGCCCGGAGCGTCGCCGGAGATCATCACCGTGCGCAGCCCCAGCGCCTGCAAGCGTTGGATCGCCGCGCGCGCCTGCGGCCGCGGCGTGTCGCGAAAGCCGAGAACGCCGAGCAGGCGCTTGCCGTGCGCGTCGTCGGCGGCCAGCCAGGACACGCTGTGGCCGCTGTCGGCCAGGCGCTGCGCATCCTGCGCCAGCGCATCGCCGGCGATGCCGGCCTCGGCCAGCATGCGGCCGCTGCCGAGCAGCAACCCGCGTTCGCCGATCCGGCCGCGCAGGCCGCGCCCCGGCACCGCGCGCAACTCGCTCGCCTCGGCCAGGCGCAGGCCCTCGGCGCGGTCCAGGGTGGCGCGCGCCAGCGGGTGTTCGCTGCCGCGTTGCAGCGCCGCGGCCTGGGCCAGCAGCGCGTCGCGGTCGCCGTCGACGGCGATCCATTGCGCCAGCACCGGCCGGCCTTCGGTCAGGGTGCCGGTCTTGTCGAAGGCGACGGTGTCGATGCGATGGGCGATCTCCAAGGCCTCGGCGTCCTTGATCAGCAGGCCGGCGCGCGCGGCCACGCCGGTGCCGGCCATGATCGCGGTCGGCGTGGCCAGGCCCAGCGCGCAGGGGCAGGCGATCACCAGCACCGCGACCGCATTGAGGATGGCCCGGTTCCAGTCGCCCGTGCCCAGGCCCCAGGCGAGCAGGGTGATCAGGGCCAGGCCGATCACCACCGGCACGAACACCGCGCTGACCCGGTCGACCAGGCGCTGGATCGGCGCCTTCTTGGCCTGCGCGTCCTCGACCAGGCGGATGATCCGCGCCAACGCGGTTTCGGCGCCGACCGCCAGGGTTTCCACGATCAGCCGGCCTTCGCCGTTGATCGCGCCGCCGGTGACGCGGTCGCCTTCGTGGCGCGGCACCGGCAACGATTCGCCGGTGATCAGCGACTCGTCGACATGGCTGCGGCCCTCGCGGATGCGGCCGTCGGCGGCGATGCGCTCGCCGGGCAGGGTCACCACCAGGTCGCCGACCCGCAACTGGGCGATCGGCAGCTCGCGTTCGATCCCGTCGCGCAGCACCCGCGCCCGTGCCGGGCGCAGCGCCTGCAGGGCGCGGATCGCCGCGGTGGTCTGGCGCTTGGCGCGCGCTTCCAGCCACTTGCCGAGCAGGATCAGGGTGACGATCACCGCCGAAGTCTCGAAGTACAGCGCCTGGCTGTGGCCGCGCCACAGGTGGTACAGGCTCAGGCCGTAGCCGGCGCTGGTGCCGAGCGCGACCAGCAGGTCCATGTTGCCGCTGCCGGCGCGCAGGGCGTGCCAGCCGGCGCGGTAGAAGCGCGCGCCGAGCCAGAACTGCACCGGCGTGGCCAGGGCCAGCTGCAGCCAGCCCGGCAGCATCCAGTGCCGGCCGAACAGCAGGCCGGCCATCGGCAGCACCAGCGGCAAGGTCAGCGCCGCGGCCAGCCACAGGTGCCGGGTCTCGCGGCTCAGCGGCGCGCGCGGCGCGGCCTCGCCGCTGCCCGCCGCCGCCGCGGCGCCGGAGTCGCCGTCGGCCGCATCGGCATCGGCCACGGCGGCGGCGTAGCCGGCGCGCTCGACCGCGGCGATCAGCGTCGCAGGATCGAGCCCGCCGAAGTGCCGCACCCGCGCCCGCTCGGTGGCCAGGTTGACCTCGGCGGACAGCACGCCGGGCACGGCGTTCAGGGCTTTCTCGATCCGGCTGACACAGGAGCCGCAGGTCATGCCGCGCAGCGCCAGTTCGGTTTCGTCGCGGGTCACGGAATAGCCGGCCGCGGCCACCGCGCGTTCGATCTCAACGGCTGAGACTGGGCCGGCGGAGGCTAGCTCGGCGGTTTCGGTGGCCAAGTTGACGCTGGCCTCGCTGACGCCGGGCATGGCGCGCAAGGCTTTTTCGATCCGCGCCACGCACGAGCCGCAGGTCATGCCGGCTACGCCGAAGCGCAGGCGGACGGTGGGGGCGGCGGCGTGGGCGCCGGGCGGCGTGGCGGTGACGGTGGGGTTCGCGGCGGATGGCATCGCAGGGTCCTTCGCTGACGGTTCGGATTGCGAGGCAGTCTTGGGCTTCCCATGATGGGAAGGTCAAGCCGGATTCGCCAGGGCCGGCGCTGAACCGTTCAGCGGTGCCGGCCGGCAGGCAGCGGCGGCGGTTTTGCGGCGCAGAATCGGCCCAATGTTGAGCGGGGCGGGGATGCTTCCTCAGCCGACCCGCCGCTCCGCCGGAAGGGCGGCGCTACGCTGCAGCCGATCCGGCGTGGAGTTCGACCGCGCAACCGGATCCGGCCGCTCGGTCCCGCGAGTTCGCCGCACGCGCCCGCTACTAGCAGTCCGCTCCAGCCAGTTTGCTCCCGTGGGCCGCCCTGGCGGCCCGCTCCGTCCTCACCGGGCCGCGGCGACGCGGCGAACGCATGGTTTCCGACAGCGATATTCCCGACAGCGCAGCCCCTGCCGCCGCGGCCATCGACGCCGCCGTGCTCGACGCCTTCCATCCGGCGGTCGCGGCCTGGTTCCGCGCGGCCTTTCCGGCTCCGACCGGGGCCCAGGCCCTGGCCTGGCCGGCGATCCGCGCCGGCGGCGACACCCTGGTCGCGGCGCCGACCGGCTCGGGCAAGACCCTGACCGCCTTCCTGGCCGCGATCGACGCCCTGGTCCGCGAAGGCCTGGAGCAGGGGCTGCGCGACGAGGTCGCGGTGGTCTATGTCTCGCCGCTGAAGGCGCTGTCCAACGACATCCACCTCAACCTGGAAGCGCCGCTGGCCGGGATCGGCGCGGCGCTGCAGGCGATGGGCCTGGGCGACCCCGGCATCCGCACCGCGGTGCGCACCGGCGACACCCCGGCCGGCGAGCGCCAGAGCATGCGCCGCAAGCCGCCGCACATCCTGGTCACCACGCCCGAATCGCTGTACGTGCTGCTCGGCTCCGAATCCGGCCGGGCCATGCTCGGCGCGGTGCGCACGGTGATCGTCGACGAAATCCACGCCGTCGCCGACGACAAGCGCGGCAGCCACCTCAGCCTCAGCCTGGAGCGGCTGGGCGCGCTGGGCCAAGCGCGGCCGCAGCGGATCGGCCTGTCGGCGACGCAAAAGCCCATCGACGAAGTCGCGCGTTTCCTGGTCGGCACGCGACGCGTGGGCGCCGACGGCGCGCCGGACTGCGCGGTGATCGACATCGGCTACGCCAAACGCCGCGACCTGGCCCTGGAGCTGCCGGGCTCGCCGCTGAGCGCGGTGATGTCGCACGAACAATGGGACGAGGTCTACGACCGCCTCGCCGCGTTGGCGCGCGAACACCGTACCACTCTGGTGTTCGTCAACACCCGGCGCATGGCCGAACGGGCCGCGCGCCATCTCGGCGAACGCTTGGGCAAGGACGCGGTCGCCGCGCACCACGGCAGCCTGGCGCGCGAGTTGCGCCTGGACGCGGAACAACGGCTCAAGCGCGGCGAACTGCGGGTGCTGGTGGCGACCGCGTCGCTGGAGCTGGGCATCGACATCGGCGACGTCGATCTGGTCTGCCAGCTCGGTTCGCCGCGTTCGATCGCCGCCTTGCTGCAGCGCGTCGGCCGCGCCGGCCACCACGTCGGCGGCGTGCCCAAGGGGCGGCTGTTCCCGCAGTCGCGCGAGGACCTGGTCGAATGCGTGGCCTTGCTCGACAGCGTCCGCCGCGGCGAACTCGACGCGCTGCAGATTCCGCGCGCGCCGCTGGACGTGCTGGCGCAGCAGATCGTCGCCGAGGTCGCGGCGCGGGAATGGAGCGAGGACGCGCTGTACGACTGCCTGCGCGGCGCCTGGCCCTACGCCGGGCTGGACCGGGCCGAGTTCGACGCGATCGTGCGCATGCTCGCCGACGGCTTCACCACCCGGCGCGGGCCGCGCTCGTCCTATCTGCACCGCGACGCCGTGCACGGCCGCTTGCGCGCGCGCCGCGACAGCCGGATGACCGCGGTGATGTCCGGCGGCACCATTCCCGACACCGGCGACTACGCGGTGCTGTTGGAGCCGGAGGCGCACAGCATCGGCACGGTCAACGAGGATTTCGCGATCGAAAGCCTGGCCGGCGACGTGTTCCAGCTCGGCAACGCCAGCTACAAGATCCTGCGCGTCGAGCCGGGGCGGGTGCGGGTCGAGGACGCCCGTGGCCAGCCGCCGAACATCCCGTTCTGGCTCGGCGAGGCGCCCGGGCGCAGCGACGAGCTGTCCCATTCGGTGTCGCGCCTGCGCGCCGGAGTGGATGCCGCGCTCGAACAGCATCCCGATCCCGCCGCGGCGGCGCAGGCGCTGCAGCAGCGCTACGCTTGCGACGGCGAAAGCGCGGTCCAGCTGATCGATTACCTGGGCCGCACCCGCGCCGCGCTCGGCGTGGTGCCGAGCCAGGACGTGCTGGTGTTCGAGCGCTTCTTCGACGAGTCCGGCGGCACCCAGCTGGTGATCCACTCGCCCTACGGCAGCCGGATCAACCGCGCCTGGGGCCTGGCCCTGCGCAAGCGCTTCTGCCGCAAGTTCAATTTCGAACTGCA
Organism: Lysobacter sp. Soil_C_15; assembly: GCF_057657315.1. Taxonomy (NCBI): domain Bacteria; kingdom Pseudomonadati; phylum Pseudomonadota; class Gammaproteobacteria; order Lysobacterales; family Lysobacteraceae; genus Lysobacter; species Lysobacter sp. Soil_C_15. Next base: position 155,721 of record NZ_JBDGIR010000002.1, on the reverse strand, counting down.
GGCGGCGGCGACCGAGGACGCGATCGTGCTGTCGCTGTCGACCAGCCACAGCTTTCCGCTGGAGGAGGTCGCGCGCTACCTGCATTCGGCCAGCGCGCTCGACGTGCTGACCCAGGCCCTGCTGGACGCGCCCTTGTTCCCGGTGCGCTGGCGCTGGAACGCGACCACCGCGCTGGCGCTGCCGCGCTTCGTCGGCGGACGCAAGGTCGCGCCGCAGCTGCAAAGGATGAAGAGCGAGGACCTGCTGGCTACCGTATTCCCCGATCAGGTCGCCTGCGCCGAGAACCTGGCCGGCGAACGCGAGGTGCCCGACCATCCGCTGGTCGCGCAGACCCTGCACGACTGCCTGTACGAGGCGATGGACAGCGCCGGCTGGCTGCGCCTGCTGCAACGGCTGGAGGCCGGCGAGGTGCGGGTGGTCGGCCGCGACGTGGCCGCGCCGTCGCCGATCGCCGCCGAGGCGATCAATGCGCGCCCCTATGCCTTCCTCGACGATGCGCCGCTGGAAGAGCGCCGCACTCAGGCGGTGATGGCGCGGCGCTATGCCGACGCCGACGGCGCCGGCGACCTGGGCCGGCTCGACCCGCAGGCGATCGAGGCGGTGCGCGAGGAGGCCTGGCCGGAGGTGCGCGACGCCGACGAGATGCACGAGGCGCTGATGGGGCTGGGTTTCGTCGCCGTCGAAGAGGCCGATGCGCACGACTGGAACGGCTGGCTGGAAGCATTGGCCGGCGCCGGCCGCGCCACCGCCCTGCGCCTGCACGGCGCCGACGACGCGATCGGCGGCTGGGTGGCGACCGAAACCCTGCCGCAGGCGCAGGCGCTGTTCCCGCAGGCGGCGGCCGAGACCGCGGTGACCGTGCCGGCCGAGTTCCTGGCCACGGCCTGGAGCGGCGAGGACGCGTTGACCGAGTTGCTGCGCGCGCGCCTGACCGCGCTGGGGCCGGTCACCGCGCCCGCCTTGGCCGCGGCGATGCGGCGGCCGCGCGGCGAGCTCGACCTGGCCCTGCTGCGCCTGGAGAGCGAAGGCTACGTAATGCGCGGCCGGTTCGGCCGCGACAGCCTGCTCGGCGGCGAGGAGGAATGGTGCGAACGGCATTTGCTCGCGCGTATCCACCGCTACACGGTCGGCCGCCTGCGGCGCGAGATCGAGCCGGTCGAACCGCGCGATTTCGCCCGCTTCGCGTTCGACTGGCAACACCTGGCCCGAGCCGAGCGCATGCACGGGCCGCAGGCGCTGCGCGCGGTGCTGGAACAACTGGAAGGTTTCGAGGCGCCGGCTTCGGTGTGGGAAAGCGAGCTGCTGCCGGCGCGCGTCGCCGACTACGACTCGCAATGGCTGGACGAGCTGTGCGCCGCCGGACGGGTGACCTGGGCCAGGCTGCGTCCGCAGGCCGCCGGCGCCGACAGCGCGCCGCAAGGGGTGCCCAGCGTGCGCCAGACCCCGATCGTGCTGCTGCCGCGGCGCGCGCTCGGCGACTGGCGGCTCAGCGCCGACGCGGGGTCCGACCCGGCGCCGGTGTCTTCGCGCGCGCAGCGCGTGCTCGACGTGCTGCAGGCGCGCGGGGCCTCGTTCTTCGACGAGCTCGAACGCGCCGCGCATCTGCTGCGCACCGAGCTGGAAGAGGCCTTGGGCGAATTGGTGGTGCGCGGCCGCATCACCTGCGACAGTTTCGCCGGCCTGCGCGGCCTGCTGGTGCCGGCGTCCAAGCGCGCGGCCACCCACGGTCACCGCCGCCGGCGGGCGATGCTGACCGACCTGCAGGATGCCGGGCGCTGGTCCCTGACCCGGCCGCAGGAGGATGCCGTCGCCGATGCCGGCGACGGCCCCGCCCAAGCCGCTGCGCGTCGCGGCGAAGCGATCGAGCACATCGCCTGGCGCCTGCTCGAGCGCTACGGAGTGGTGTTCTGGCGCCTGATCCAGCGCGAGGCCGGCTGGCTGCCGCCGTGGCGGGACCTGTTGCGGGTCTATCGGCGCCTGGAAGCGCGCGGCGAGATCCGCGGCGGCCGTTTCGTCGCCGGCATGAGCGGCGAACAGTTCGCCCTGCCGGACGCGGTCGCGGCCCTGCGCAAAGTGCGCCAGCGCGAGCGCGACGGCGAGATCGTCTGCGTGTCCGCGGCCGACCCGCTGAACCTCACCGGCAGCGTCCTGGCCGGCACCAAGGTGGCGCGGATCCCGGGCGCGCGCATCGCCTTCCGCGACGGCGTCGCCATCGCCGCGCTGCTGGCCGGGCAAGTCGAGGAGTTCGAACCGCTGCCGGCCGAGCTGCGGCGCGAAGTGCAGCAGCGCCTGACCCGCCGCCCCAGCGGCGCCGCCGCCGCGGCCGCGGCCAGCCTGGACGAAGCGCTGCGCAATCTAGCCCGGCCGTGACCGCCACGCCCGCGCCGCCCCTGTAGGAGCGGCGCAAGCCGCGACCAACCGCAGCGGTGCATGCGAGCGCTGAAGCCGAAGACGCGCAACGCCAAGCCGCTCGGTACGCGACTGCAATACGCGACCGTCTTGCCGGACTTCGGCCGCATCGCTCGCGTCCGTCGCTGCGGCTGTCGCGGCTCACGCCGCTCCTACAAAATCGGTCGCGGCTGACGCCAGCGGTCGCGGCGGTTAGATCGTCCGGACGCGCCCCCCTGTAGGAGCGGCGTAAGCCGCGACCAACCGCAGCGGTGCACGCGAGCGCTCAAGCCGAAGACGCGCAACGCCAAGCCGTTCGGTACGCGACTGCAATACGCGACCGTCTTGCCGGGCTTCGGCCGCATCGCTCGCGTCCGTCGCTGCGGCTGTCGC
>NZ_JBDGIR010000002.1:0-152839 GCF_057657315.1 Lysobacter sp. Soil_C_15 | reverse complement strand
GGCTCACGCCGCTCCTACAAAAGCGGTCGCGGCTGACGCCAGCGGTTGCGGCGGTTAGATCGTCCGGATCGCAGCGCCCCCTGTAGGAGCGGCGCAAGCCGCGACCCACCGCAGCGGTGCACGCAAGCGCTGAAGCCGAAGACGCGCAACGCCAAGCCGCTCGGTACGCGACTGCAATATGCGACCGTCTTGCCGGGCTTCGGCCGCATCGCTTGCGTCCGTCGCTGCGGCTGTCGCGGCTCACGCCGCTCCTACAAAAGCGGTCGCGGCTGACGCCAGCGGTTGCGGCGGTTAGATCGTCCGGATCGCAGCGCACCCTGTAGGAGCGGCGTAAGCCGCGACCAACCGCAGCGGTGCACGCCAGCGTTCGACCCGAAGCCACGCGCCACCGAGCGAGATCCAAAGCCGTCGCCAGCCGATCCCGGGCGCTCAGGCGCCGGTACGCTGCGCCGCAGCCGGCCCGGGCAGGCGGGTCTGGAACGAAGCGCGAACGCGGGCGAAGCCGCGCCGGTACAGCGGGCCGCCGGTCAGCAGATGGCTTTCCTCCAGCACCTGCAAGGTCGCGACCGAACGTGTGGCGGCGCCGTCGGCGGCGGTTTCCAACAAGGACTCGGCCATCAGCTGATAGGCCAGGCTTTCGCCCTTCAGGCCTTCGATCTGCTCGTACAGGCCCAGGCATTTGTGCTGCAACTCCAGTGCCTCGCGCAGCGCGGTTTCGAGTGCGGATTGGAGATCGATCTGGGACACGTTCGGCTCCGGTGACTAAGTGAGAAGGACGAGATCCGGTCGCGCAGCCGGTTCGAGACGCGATAGACGCACCGGTTTCGAGGCGGCGGGTTCATGGCGGCCATGCTTCATGGCGGAGTGTTGTTCTTGCGCGAAGGCGCCTTGCGGTCGCTGAGCAGGGCGCTGGCCACCAGCGCGATGCCGAGCAGGCAGGCGAACAGGAACAGCACCAGCGCCAGCGCCGGATAGCCCAGAATGCGGTGCGGCGTGTCGATGCGCATCATCACCGACGAGGCGATGATCAGCGCGGCGGCGATCGCGCCGGTGCTGATCCGGTTGGCGATCTTCTGCAGGCTTTCCATCAGCCGCGACTCCTCCAGCCCGGCCACCGACACCTGCAGCCGGTTCTCGGCCAGTACCGACAACAGCGCCGACAGCTTGCGCGGCGCGTCGCGCACCAGCCCCTGCAGTTCCAGCGCCTCGGTCGCCAGTCCCGGCGCCGACAGCGAGCGGCGCAGGCGGCCCAGCATCACGTACTCCAGATGCGGCCGCACCACATCCTGGATGTCCAGGTCCGGCGCCAGCGCATGCGCCACCGCCTGCAGATTGAGCAGGGTGCGGCCGAGCAGGCCCAGCTCCGGCGGCGGGCGCAGGCCGCAGGCCACCGCGACCCGCACGACTTCGATGAACAAAGTGCCCTCGGCGAGTTCGGCGCTGGACTGCTGCGCCGCATAACGGCCGATCAGGTGGCCGATCTCGCGCCGGTAGCGCACTTCGTCGAAGGCTTCCAGGCGCGTGCCGATGGCGATGGTCTCGGCGGCGGCATCTTCGCCGCGGCCGTCGACCGCGGCCAGCATCAGCTTCAGCAACCGGTCGCGGCGCTGCGGCGGCACGTGCACGATCATGCCCAGGTCGAGCACCGCCAGGCGCCCGTCGTCGGACAGCAGCACGTTGCCCGGGTGCGGATCGGCATGGATCTCGCCATGCAGGAACACCTGGTCCAGGTAGCCGCGCAGCAACGCCACGGCGAGCGGGGCGAATTCGTGCTCGGTGCGCAGCAAGCCGGACAGGTCGACCACCTTGCGCCCGCGCACCAGGTCCATGGTGATGATGCGCGGCCCGCACAGGCTCCACACCGGTTGCGGCACGTACAGTTCCGGATAGCGCGCCAGATGCGCGGCGAAGCGCTCCAGGTTGCGCGCCTCGGCGCAGTAGTCCAGCTCGGTGTACAGCCCGCGCCGGAACTCGTCGAGCCAGTCGGCGAAATGCATGCGCCGCCCGGTCGCGGTGACCCGGTCGGCGGTGTAGGCCAGGCGGGCGAGGATGTCCAGGTCGGTGCCGATCACCGCCTCGATCCCCGGCCGTTGCAGCTTGACCGCGACCTCGCGGCCGTCGCGCAGGGTCGCGCGGTGGACCTGGGCCAGCGAGGCGCGCCCGATCGGTTCCGGATCGAAGCGCATGAAGGCTTTGGTCAAGCGCACCCGCAAACGCTCTTCGACCAGTTCGCGCACCTGCTCGAACGGGATCTGCTCGGTGACCCGATCCTGCATCCGTTCCAGCGCGCGATGCAGGTCCTCGGGCAGCAGGTCGGGGCGGGTCGACAAGGCCTGGCCGAGCTTGATGAAGGCCGGTCCCAGCGATTCCAGGTCGTGGACGAAGGCCTCGCCGTCGCGGCGTTCGCCGGCGCTCTGCGCCTGCGCGTGCTCGGGCAGGCCGCGCCCGGCGGCGACGTCGAACTCGGAGAACGCGCCGATGTGGCGGTACTTGGCGACGAAAGCCAGCACCCGCGCCGTGCGCAGGGCCGGGTTGTCGCCGCGGTCGAGCCGGTCGAGCAGGGCCGCGGCCATGGCTCAGCCGCCGCGCAAGTGGCGTTCGACCGCCTCGGCCGAGTTGCCGACCGCGGCTACCGCTTCGCGCAGGCGCTGTTCGTCGACGCCGAAGCGTTGGCTCCAGTAGCGAAGTTCGTGTTCCTGTTCCAGGCTGATGCGGCTGCGATCCTGGGCGCCGCGTTGGTTCGGGTCGTCGCTCATGGAGATATCTCCTGATGGGTGTCAATGGAGGGTCGGCCGCGGAACCGGCGGTCCCAGGCGGCTGTCGAGGGTGAAGCGGATGCGCGCGCCGACGTAGTCGTATTCGTCGCGTCCGGCATGGGCCAGCACGGCCTCGATGGCGCGGGCGAATTCGCGCTCCAGGGTCTGCGAGTCGGGCGGCGATTCGATCCAGCCGGCGACGATCCGGTCGAGCCGGTCCAGGGCGAGTTCGAGCGCATCGTTCATGGGCGCCTCCGAGGCGGCGGACGATCGGCGGTCCTGACACCGGAAACCGAAGCAAGGCGCGTGCCAGCGCCGCAGGCGCCGCGCGCGACGGGGCGAAGGCGCGAAACCGCCCTGGCTGCGTCGCCGCGGCCGCGCAGAACGGCCGCAGGCCGGACACGGCCGCACGCTGCAGGACTTGCGCGGGGTGAAGCGACTGCTGCAACGGTTGCGGATGGCCGCCGTTCATGCGCGCGGGTTCAATTGCGCAGATTGACCGGCACTGCCTGCGCATGCCGGCTTTCGCTGAACACCCCGACCCGATCGCCGAACTGCCTGAACACCAGGTCGATCCGATCCTGGCCGACGACCAGGCCGCGCACCCGCACATCGTCGATGCCCGGCGGCAGCCGCGGCCGGTCGACGTGGACCACGCCGTGTTCGCCGTCGATCTCGACCCCGAGGCAGGCCTGCAGCAGCATGAACGGCGAGCCCGCGGCCCAGGCCTGCGGCAGGCAGGCGACCGGATAGGGAATCGGCGGCGCACCGGCGCGGCGGGCGAAGCCGCAGAACAGCTCGGGCAGGCGCAAGTCGAAATGCACCGCGGTTTCGAACGCGCTGCGCAGCAGGCGCGCGGCGACGTCGCGGCCGTGGTAGCGGGCGACTCCGGCCGCGCACAGCGCGCTGTCGTGCGGCCAGACCGAGCCGTTGTGGTAGGACATCGGGTTGTAGCGCGGCTCGCCCTTGGCCAGGGTGCGCAGGCCCCAGCCGGTGTAGAACGCCGGCGACATCAACTGCTCGGCCACCGCGTGCGCGCGCGTTTCGTCGGCCAGGCCGACGTAGAGCAGATGGCCCGGATTGCTCGCCCGCACCTCGCACAGGCGGCCTTCGCCGTCGATGGCGATCCCGTAATAGCCGCGTTCGGCCATCCAGTAGCGCTCCTGCACGGTTTCGCGCAGGCGTTCGGCGCGCGCGCTCCAGGCCGCCGCGGCGGGGTCGCCGCGCCGGGTCGCCAGTTCGGCCATGGCGCGGAACGCGGCATAGGCATAGCCCTGCACTTCGACCAGGGCGATCGGGCCGGGCGGGAATTGGCCGTCGGCATGGAACACCGAGTCGGCGCTGTCCTTCCATCCTTGGTTGGACAGGCCGCTGGCCTCGCCGCGGGCGTAGTCGAGCAGGCCGAAGGGATTGGCGTCGCAGACCCGCTCGATCCAGGCCGTGGCCGCGCGCAGCGCCGGCCACAGGTCCTCGACGAAGGCGAAATCGCCGCTGCGGCGCGCATAGGCGCCGGCCAGCATCACGAACAGCGGGGTGGTGTCGACCCCGCCGTAGTACAGGCCGAACGGCAATTCGCGCAGCCGCGCCATCTCGCCCTTGCGGGTCTCGTGCATGATCTTGCCCGGCGCCGAATCCAGGAACGCCGATTCCTCCTGCGCCTGGTGGTCGGCCAGGAAACGCAGCACGCCGCGCGCCAGCCCCGGGTCCAGCCACAGGGTCTGCAAGGCGGTGATCACCGCGTCGCGGCCGAACGGCGTCGAGAACCAGGGAATGCCGGCATAGGGATAAGGGCCGCTGGCCAGTTCGCTGGTCAACAGCGCCAGGTCCGAGCGCGAGCGCCGCATCCAGTCGTCGAACAGGGGGCCGTTGCTGCTGATCCGCGCGCCGCGGCGTTGGCGGTGGCGCATGCGCAGGCGGGCCTGGGTCGCGGCCTGGCGGAAGCGGTCGCGCGAGGGCGGCGCCGGCGCGGGGCCGATGCCGGCCTCGACGTAGAGTTCGCTGGTCGCGCCGGGCGAGATCGCCAGCTGCAGTTCGACATCGCCGTCGTCGCTGCGCTCGGGGGCCAGCGAAAAGGCGATGCAGGCGCTGCGCAATTCGCCGTCCAGGCCGCGGTAGCGGAACATGCGCTGGCAGGCTTCGTCCTTCGACGCCAGCAGCTCGCCGCGCGCCGGACGTACGCTGCCGCGCACCTCGAACATGTCGCGGAAGTCGGCCGCGAGCACGAACCGAAGCGGCACCGCGGCGGCGCGCGAATCGTAGTTGGTGAAGGCGATCCGCTCGTACATGCGCTCCTGGAACAGGAAGCGGGTGCGTGCGATGTGGACCAGCCCCTGCGGCGTGCCGGTCTCGCCGAGCGGCTGCAGGGCGCGGTTGGTCAGGTGGGCGACGAAGAACACGTTGTCGCGCGAGACCGCGGCGCTGAGCAGGGCCGGTTGGCCGTGCGCGCCCAGGCTCATCCGGTAGGCCGACAGCAGGCGGGTGTCGTTGTGGAACAGGCCGTCGCTGCCGTTGGCGATGTCGCCGTAGCCGTTGGCGATCAGGAAGCTGTCGCCGTCCTTGAGCACGTGACTGGTGTACAGCGCGGCGTTGACGCTGGAATCCACGGCTCAGGCCCTCATGCGCAGGTCCTGGCCGCCGCTGCCGGCCAGGCGTCGGTACAGGTCCAGATAGTCCTGGGCCATGGCCGTGGCCGAGAAGCGCCGCTCGAACACCGCGCGGATCCGGCCGCGGTCGTACTCCATTACCTCGGCGACCGCGGCCACCGCCTCGTCCTCGCTGTCGACGATGCGCCCGGTGATGCCGTCGTCGAGCACTTCCGGCACCGAGCCGCAACGCCAGCCGATCACCGGGGTGGCGCAGGCCATGGCCTCGATCATGACCAGGCCGAACGGCTCGGGCCAATCGATCGGGAACAGCAGCGCAGCGGCCTGGCCGAGGAAGCCGGCCTTGTCGGCGTCGTTGATTTCGCCGAGGAATTCGACCCCCGGGCCGTCCAGCAAAGGCTCGATGGTGTCGTGGTAGTAGTCCAGGTCGGCCTTGTCGACCTTGGCCGCGATCTTCAACGGCAGGCCGGCGCGGCGCGCGATCGCGATCGCCCGGTCCAGGCGTTTTTCCGGCGAGACCCGGCCCAGGAACGCCAGGTAGCCGCCGCGCGGCTCCAGCACCGGCGGGTACAGCTCGTTGGGCAGGCCGTGGTAGACCGTGCCCAACCAGCGCGCCGAGGCGAGCGGGCGGCGCTGATGATTGGAAATCGACACCAGCGGATAGCGCGACCAGCGCCGGTAGCACTCCGCCAGGTCCTTGATGTCGAGGCGGCCGTGCAGGGTGGTCAGGGTGCGCTCGGCCAGGTCCTCGAACATCGGGAAGTGCAGCAGGTCGACGTGGAAATGTACCAGGTCGAAATCGGCGGCGCGCCGGCGCACTTCGTGCAGCATGCTCAGGTGCGCGGCGACGTTGGACTTGCGCGGCGCCGGGTCGAGCCGGATCGCCTGGTCGCGTACCGCCACCAGGCGGGCGCGGGTGCGCGCATCGGCGCTGGCGAACAGGGTCACCTCGTGGCCGGCCTCGACCAGCGCGTCGCTGAGGTGGGCGACCACGCGTTCGGTGCCGCCGTACAGGCGCGGCGGCACGGATTCGTAGAGTGGGGAGATCTGGGCGATTTTCATGCTCGGTCCTGCGATGGCGGTAGTCGGAAGCAAGGCGGCGCGCGCTCAGGCGTCGCGGGCGCGGGCGCCGCCGTCGTGGCGTCGCTCGCGCAGGAAATCGTCGAAGTCGAAGCCCGGCCAGGGCGAGGGCTGGGCCAGCACCAGCAGGTCGCCGTCGAGGGCGAGTACGCTGTGGCGGGTGGCGCCGTCGTCGCCGCGCTCGAAGCGCAGGTCGACGCGCGCGGCGCCGACCCGCAGGCCGCGCAACTCCAACGCCGGCAGCCAGGCGGGTAACTGCGGATCCAGCCGCAGCACGCCGCGATGGGCGATCGGCTGCAGGCCGAGCAGGGCCTGGATCAGCGACAGCGCGGTGGTGCTCGACCAGGCCTGCGGCCAGTTGGCATAGGGGTAGAGGCTGGGGAACGGCTGCTCGGCGCTGCGCTGCTGGCCGCCGAAGCACTCCGGCAGGCGGTGGTGGTCGAACAGCGCCGCCGTCTCGAACTGCGCTCGGCACAGGCGCCAGGCGGCTTCGCGCAAGCCGTAGCGCATCGCCCCGATCGCCAGCGGCCCGTGCTCGGCCGGCCACACCGTGCCGCGGTGATAGGCGTACGGGTTGTAGGCCGGATGATCGGCCGACAGGGTGCGGATGCCCCAGCCGCTGAACATGTCCTTGTCCATCAGGCGTCGCATGCAGGCCTTTGCCTGCTCAAGGCCGGCGATGCCGCTGGCCAGGCAGTGCATGGGGTTGGAGGCGGCGCTGTGGATCGCGCGGCCGCGCGCGTCCACGGCCAGGGCGTAATAGCCGTGGCGCTCGCTCCAGAACGCGCGGTCGAAGCGCTGGCGCAGTCGTTGCGCTTGCGCGTACAGATCGCGGGCCTCGTCTTCGCGGCCGAATTCGGCCAGCAAGGTCGCCAGCGCCAGCTTGGCCTGGTAGGCCTGGGCCTGCTCTTCGCAGGTCGCGGCGGGCGCCTGCACCGCGCCGCCGTCGGCATCGACCAGGGCGTCGTCGGAATCCTTCCACGATTGGTTCTCCAGTCCCTGCTGCGAGCGCGTCGTGTAGGCGTAGAAACCGTCGTGGCCCTCGCGCGCCTCGCGGTCCAGCCAGGCCAGCGCCGCCTGCGCCGGCGCCAACAGGGCGCCGACCCGTTCGCGATCGCCGCTCCAGCTCCACAGCTGCAGCAAGGCGATCGGAAACAGGGTCGAGCTGTTGAGCGCGCCGTAGTAACGTCCCAGCGGGTTGTAGCGCAGGCAGGCCAGCGGACCGGTGCGCGCCTCGTGCAGCATCCGTCCGGGCTGTTCGTCGCGCCAATCGTCGCTGTCGCGGCCCTGGCTGTGCTCCAGCTCGGCGAGGGTGCCGCGCAACAGTTCCGGGCCGAGCAAGGCCGATTGCCAGGCGGCGAGCGCGGCGTCGCGGCCGAAGAACGCGGCGAACGCGGGCACCCCGGCGGCTACCGTCCATTGCCGGCGGCCGCGGTCGAGCCGGCGCAGCCGCAGCGAGGCCAGGTCGTGGCGCGCGCGTTCCAGGGTCGCGGCGACTGCGTGGCCGAGATCGTCCTGCCCGGGCACGATCACCGCGGTCGCTTCGCGCAGGTAGTCGCGGGTCGCAGCGTGCTCGCTGTCCAGGCAGGCGACGTCGGCCGGGCGGCAGGGACAGGCGGGCGGCGCCAGCAGGCGCCGCTCGATCCGGAACTGCCAGTCGACGCAGGCATGCCAGCGCTGGCCCGGCGCCAGCCGGATCTCGAAACAGATCCGCTCGCCGCGAAGGCGCGGCGCGCTGTCGGCATCGCGCACCGTGGCCACCGCCTCGCGGTCGATCGCCGCCCGGCCCTGATGGCCTTGATGACGGTAGCGGCGTGCGAGGCGATAGCGGCAACGCCAGCGGCCGCCGTCCTCCCCGCCTTGCCAGTCGCAGTCCAGCCGCCCGCGCTGGCGGCGACCCTCGCGGGTCTCGGCCAGGTCGGCGAAGTCGGCCTGCCAGTGCAGGCTCAGCCGCAACGCCACCGGCGCGCCGCTGTAGTTGGCGATGTCCAGATCCTCGTGCAGGCCGCTGCCGAGCAGCCGCGACCAGCGCAGCTCGACCGCATGCTGGCAGGCCTCGCGCAGGTCCTGTGCGGCGGCCGGCAGCAGGTAGTAGCCGAGCCAGCGCTGCGGATGCAGTTGCGACTGCGCCAGCAACTGCGGCTTGCGGCCGCGCGCGCGGCACTGATAACGGCTGATTACGCGGGTCTCGTGCACGAACAGGCCGCGCTCTTCGCCCGGCTCGATCGAGCCGTCGGGTTCGCAGGCCAGCACGGTATCGCCGTAGCCGAGCACGACCTGATCGGCGCGCGGGCGCAGTCGGATCAGGTTCAATCCCTGCTGCGGACCGCGTTCGCGGTCCTGCGCCGCGGCGGCGTCGGGCCTGCTCATTCGTACCCCGCCAACGGCGCGGCCAACGCCGCGCCGGCGCGCAACCGGCCTGCGGCCGCCGGCGCCAGCGCGCGCACCGGCGCCGGCGCGCCGCCGGCGCGGGCCGGGGGGGACTCGAGCCGGGCGAGGAAGCGGCGCCGCCAGGCCTCGACGTCGTTGTCGTGCAGGGTGCGCATCATCGCCCGCCAGCGTTCGCGCCGTTCGGCCAGCGGCATCTGCGCCGCTGCGGCGATCGCGTCGGCGATTTCGTCCGGGTCGTGCGGGTTGACCTGCAACGCCTCGGTCAGCTCGCGCGCGGCGCCGGCGAAGCGCGACAGCACCAGCACCCCGGGCGAGTCCGGCGCCTGGCTCGCCACGTACTCCTTGGCGACCAGGTTCATGCCGTCGCGCAGCGGCGTGACCAGGCCGATCCCGGCCTGGCGGTAGAAACCGGTCAGCACCTCGTGGCCGAAGTCCTGGTTGACGTAGCGCACCGGGGTCCAGTCCGGCTGCGCATGCACGCCGTTGATGTGGCCGGCCAGGGTCTCCAGTTCGCGCCGCAGCGCGCAGTACTCCGGCACCTCGTTGCGCGACGGCGGGGCGATCTGCAGCAGGGTCAGGCGGCCGCGCTGTTCGGGGTGGCGCAGCAGATGGCGTTCGAAGCCGCGCAGGCGTTCGGGCAGGCCCTTGGAATAATCCAGCCGGTCGACCCCGATCGCCAACCGGCGCCCGGCCAGGCTGGCGCGCAGGCGATCCACTTCCGGCCGGCTTGCCGCCGCCGCGGCCTGGGCGGCGACCGCGGCGGTGTCGATGCCGATCGGAAACGCGCCGGCGTCGATGCGGCGGCCGTCGCGGTCGCGCCAGGCGCCGTCGCCCTGGCTGCGCACACCGGCGTGGTCGCGCAGATAGTCGCGGGCGTGGCGCAGGTCCTGTTCGGTCTGGAAGCCGAGCAGGTCGTAGGCCGCCAGATCGCCGAACACCCGCGCGTGCTCGGGCAGAGTCGCGATCAGGTCGGCCGAGGGGAACGGCACGTGCAGGAAGAAGCCGATCCGGTTGCCGACCCCGAGCCGGCGCAGTTCGCGCGCCAACGGCAGCAGATGGTAGTCGTGCACCCAGACCAGATCGTCGCCGCGCAGTTCGCGCGCCAGCAGGCGGGCGAACAGGGCATTCACCCGGCGGTAGCCGGCGCTGCATTCGCGGCCGTAGTCGACCAGGTCGATGCGCGAATGCAGCAAGGGCCACAGCACCCGGTTGGCGAAATCGCGGTAGTAGGCGTCCAGGTCGGCCCGGCTCAGGTCGACGGTGCAGTACTCGATGCCGCCGTCGCGGCAACGGCGCAGGCCGCCGGACACGTCGGCGTCGGCGTGTCCGCTCCAGCCGAACCACAGGCCGCGGCCTTCGTGCAGGGCCGCGCGCAAGGCGATCGCCAGCCCGCCCGGCCGCTGCGGGCCGGGCAGGGCGACGCGGTTGGAGACGATCACGGTGCGGCTCATGCGCGAGCCTCCACCGGCACGCCCAGCCAACGCCGCACCGCGCCCGGATCGGGCAGGGCATGGCGCGCGGCGCTGTCGTCGCGCTCGCCGACCAGCACGCTGATGCCGCGCAGCGCATTGACCACGGCGAAGCCGCGTTCGTCGGCCACGTCGTCGCCGGCGAACACCGGCCGCCGGCCGCGGAACGGCGGTTCGTCGAGCAACCTGCGGATCGCCGCGCCCTTGTCGGCGGCGGCGGGCCGGATCTCGATGCCGTGCGCGCCGTGGTGGGCGGCGTAACCGGGCAGGCGCGGCAGCGCCGCGTCGGCGAACGCCGCCAACGCCGGCGCCGCCTGCGGCGCCGAGCGCCAATGCAGGTTCAGGCAGGGGCCGTGCAGTTCGATGCAGGCGCCGGGGTAGCGCTCGGCCATTGCCTGCGCTTCGCGGCCCAGCCGCGCCAATGCCGGCGGCGGCGCCGGCGCATCGGCGCGCGCGGCGCCGATGCGCCGTTCCAGCCCGTGCAGGCCGGCGATGCAGACCGCGCCGCAATCGGGAAACAACCGGTCCAAAGCGGCGATCGAGCGGCCGCTGACCAGGGCCAAGGCGCCGTCCAACTGCTGGGCGATCGAGCACAGGCGCCGCCCGAGCGCGGCCGGCGCCCGCGCCTGGGCCGGGGTCGCGGCGTGTTCGAGCAGGCAGCCGTCGACGTCGAGGAACAGGGCCCAGTCCGATTGCAGCGGCGGCGGGCCCGGGCGGTATCGGTAATCGATGGATTCGGCCTTCATGGCTTCATCCTAGAGGCGCGAATGTAAGCGTCCGGTTCATGCAGCAGGGCGAAAAACCCGGTTTTTGTCCGGGAATCAGGGAAATTCTTTCCGTTTCGCGCACAAGCTGCGCGGCTGGCGCGCTCAGTCGCGCAATTGCGCCAGCACGCATTCGCCGAAGACGTCGATGAACGCCTCCTGCTCGCGATTGACGTTGTGCAGGTACAGCGCCTGCACGCCAAGCTCCAGATCGGCGCGCAGCCAGTCCAGATGCCTTTGCGGGTCGGCCGAGACCCGCACCGTGCGCGCCATGTCCTGCGGCCGCACCGTCCGCGCGATGGCTTCGAACTGCTGCGGAGTGCGCAGTTCTTCGGAAATCTCGCCGGGGAATACATTGGTGCGCCATTGCTCGTGCGCGCCGGCCAGGGCCGCTTGCTCGCTGCCGGCGTACGACAGCTTGACTTGCAGCAGCACCGGCTTGCCTTCGCCGCCTGCCTCGCGGAACGCATCGATCAGCGGGCGCAGGCGTTGGTGCGGCATCGAGACGGTGATCAGGCCGTCGGCCCAGGACCCGGCCCAGCGCGCGGTGTCCGCGCTCAACGCGGCGGCGTACAGCGCCGGCGCGCGTTCCGGCCGGGTGTACAAGCGCGCCTGGCGCACCGCGACCGGCCCGTCGCGGTCGACGGTTTCGCCGCGCCACAGCGCGCGCAGGATCGACACCGCTTCCAGCAAGCGCGCGTTGCGCTGCGCCTTGTCCGGCCAAGGCGCGCCGGTGATGCATTCGTTGAGCGCTTCGCCGCTGCCCAGCGCCAGCCACAGGCGCGGGCCGTGCATGTCGATCAGGGTCGCTGCGGCCTGCGCCACCAGGGCCGGATGCTGGCGCCCGACCGGCGCGGTGACCAGGCCGAACGGCAGCGCGCAGCGCGCCATCGCCGCGCCCAGCCAGCTCCAGGAGTGGCCGCTCTGGCCTTGGGCTTCGCTCCAGGGGTGGAAATGATCCGAACACATCGCCGCGTCGAACCCGGCCGCTTGCGCGCGTTGGGTCCAGTCCAGCAGGCGGTTCGGCGCGAACTGTTCGTGCGAGGCGTGGTAGCCGATCGTCGTTTCGGTGGTCATCGCATTCGTTCCGGGTCGGGCCAGGCGGTCGCCGCGCATGCGGCCAGCGCCGCCTGGCGCGTGTCCTGGCGGCCGAACTGCACCAGCACCGGCACGTCGCTGCGCACCAGCAGGCCGTAGCCGACGTCCAGGCGCACCGCTTCGGGAAAGATCAGGTCGTTGATCCGCAGCCGGCGCAGCCGGCGCGGGGCGAGGGTGATGCGGTAGGGGCCGGCGCCGTCGCGGTCGGGGTACAGCACCTGCACCCGCACGTGCGCCTGGGCGTCGCCGGTGTTGAGCAGGCTGAGCCGGTCGGCGCTGGTGAATTCCGGCTCGGCGCCGCAGCCGCGCGCAGGCGCATGGCCGGCGGCGATGCTCCAGCGGCAGCGGCCGAGCGCGCTCATTGCCTCGCTCCGAACAGGCCGCGCAGATAGGGGTTCAGGAACACGCCGTCGGGGTCGCAGCGCTGGCGCAGGCGCAGGAAGTCCTGCCAATACGGATACAGCGGCGCCAGTCGTTGCGCGCGATAGCCGTGCTTCTTGGCCCAGTGCGGGCGGCCCTGGTGCTCGGCGAACACCGGCTCCAGGTCGGCGAAGAACTCGCGCCACGGCAGCGAGGCGTTCTGGTGCAACGAAATCGTGGCGCTGGCGCGCGCGTGCGCCGGACTGAGCCAGGCCGGGTCGGCGGCGACGGTGCGGTACAGCACCCGCCAGCCGACCGTTGCCCGCCAGCGTTGCAGGATGCGCCGGCGCACCGTCCGGAACGCGTCCAGGCCGCGCTCGCGCGGCAGCGCGAATTCGCTTTCCTCGAACCGGTACGGCAGGCCGCTGTGCACCGGGATCAGTTCATGGCCGTCGCCGCTGCGCGCTTCCAGCAGGCGCGCGCCCGGCAGAACCCGGGTACCGCCGCCTGGCGGGTTGATCGCCCGCAGCTTGATCTCGTCGCGGCGCGGGTACCAATAGAAGTCCAGGCTGCGGTTGCAGGCCGCCAACTCGTCGAAGCAATCCAGCGCGGCCTCGGCGGGCAGGACGAACTCGCGCCGCTCGACCTGGAAACTCGGCGGGCAGCGGATGGTGATCGCGGTCAGCACGCCCAGGCTGCCCAGCGCGACCTGGGCCGCGGCCAGCGGCAGGGCGTCTTCGCCATCGCCGCCGACCCGGCGGCGCTCGCCGCGGCCGTCGATCAGCTCGGCGGCGATCATCAACTGGGACAGGTTGTGCAGGGTTTCGCCGCTGCCGTGGGTGCCGGTGGCGATCGCCCCGCCCAGGGTCTGCAGGGCGATGTCGCCGTAGTTCGGCAGGGCCAGGTCGTGCTCGAACAGGGCCGGGCCCAGTTCGGCCAGCGGCGTGCCGGCGCGCACCGTGGCCTGGCCGCGTTCGCGGTCGACCGCGATCAGGCCGCTGTAATCGCGCATCCGCAGCAGGCCGTGCGCGCTGCCGAGCTGCTCGTTGGACGAGTGCGCGGCGCCGATCGCGCGCAGGCTGCCGCCGCGTTCGCGTTCGCCGCGGATCGCCGCGGCGATGGCGTCTTCGTCGTGCGCCGGCCAGGTCCGCGCCGGCCGCAGGGCGACGCTGCCGGACCAGTTGCTAGCCGCAAGCGCCGACGCCGCCATCGTTCAACCCGGATAGGCGATGGTGGTCATCAAGGCGTTCTCCGCCTGGCGCGAATCCAGGCGGGTGTGCTGGACCACGACCGGGCGGTCGGACTCGATCACGCTGGCGTAAGGCGTATCGCGCGGCACAGGTTCGGGATCGTCGAAATCGTTGTAGCGCAGATGCCGGGTGCGCCGCGCCGGGATCGTGAAGCGGTACGGCCCGACCGGCTCGCGATCCTCGAAATACAGGGTGATGCGGACCTGGGCCGGCTCGTCGCCGGCGTTGAGCACGCAACAAGCCTCATGGCTTTCCAGTTCCTGCGCGGGGCCGTGGCTGCGGCCGGGGATATAGCCCTCGGCGATCGCCCAACGCAGTCGGCCCGGCGCGGTGGCGGCGTCGTTCATGACGGCTCAGCGCGCCCGGTCCGGGCGCTGGAACAGGTTGAAGAAACCCAGCGCCACGATCGCGCCGACCAGGCACAGGACCAGCGCGGCCGGTTCGATCCGGCCCGCGCCCAGGGCGCTGGCTTCCAGGCCGAGCAAGCGCCCGGCGCAGCCGCCGAGCACCGCGCCGGTCACCCCGAACGCGAGATTCAGGCCCAACCCATGGCGCATCCCGCCGCGCTGGGTGAGGTGGGCGATGCAACCGATAAGCGCACCGATCACGAGCCAAATCAGGATGCCGATCATGACGCGTCTCCTGTCGATACCGGCGAAGGCGGCCGCCGGAAGGCCGAATCGGCCGCCGCGCCGCGATCGGCGGTGTCGCGGCGGGCGCGCTCGCGGCCTGCGGATCCACAGTGGCCGCGGCGCCGTTACGGGCGCGTATGCGAAGGCAGGGCGCACAGCGCGGCTTCTGCCCGCGGTCGAAGAAAAATTTGCGCAACCCGGCACGCTTTGGCCGTGCGCCGGCGCAAGCCGCGCTGCGGGTGCGCGGGCCGGCGCTGCGCTGGCATGCGGTTTGCTTGACTGTGAGTGCGTTCGACAGCGCGTTCGGCATTGGCTTCGCCCGGCGACGACCATTGTCCCTGCCAACGCGGAAAGGGCGAGAACACGGGCAGCGCCGGCGTACGCCCTGCGATCCAGGACGCAGGTTCTCCCAACGGCCGCGACGGACGGCGGCCTCCATCCTGACGGCTCGCGCGGCCGGAATCGCGCGGGACGCGACGAGGACGATCCGCGTGCACAGAAGCCGTTTCGCACAGGTGGTGATCGATTGCGAGACCACCGACCCCGACTGGGCGGCGCAGTTCTGGGCCCAGGCCCTGGGTTGCCGCATCCATCGCCTGCACAGCAGCAGCGATGCGATGTACCGGCAGCTGCTGACCCACGAAAACCAGCCTTGCATCCTGGTCCAGGCGGTCGAACACGCCAGCCGCGTGCACCTGGACATCGAGACCGACGACGTCGAGGCCGAGGTGGTGCGGCTGGAGCGGCTCGGCGCGGCGCGCATCGCCCAGGTCAAGCAGTGGTGGGTGATGGCGGCGCCGACCGGCCAGCGGTTCTGCGTGCTGCCGCCGCAACGCGCCGATTTCCCCGCGCACAGCAACGTCTGGCGTTGAGCCCGAGGCGGCGATGAACGCGGCCGACGACGGCAGGCCCAAGCGGCGCGCGCACTTGTCCGCGGCGGTGCCGTTCGCCAAACCGGTCGGCGAAATCCCCAAGGGCTCGTTGCGTCGCCTGCGCAGCGCGGCCGCCGAGTGCCGCCGCTGCCCGCTGTGGCGCGGCGCGACCCAGACCGTGTTCGGCCGCGGTTCCTCCGACGCGCGGGCGATGCTGATCGGCGAACAGCCGGGCGACCGCGAGGACCTCAGCGGCCAGCCCTTCGTCGGCCCGGCCGGGCGCTTGCTCGACAAAGCGCTGGCCGAAGCCGGCCTGGAACGCTCGCAGTTGTACCTGACCAACGCGGTCAAGCACTTCAAGTACCAGCAGCGCGGGCCCGATCGCCTGCACAAGCGCGCCAGCGCGCGCGAGCAGGAAGCCTGCCGGATCTGGCTCGCGGCCGAATGGCTGCGCCTGCGTCCGCAGCTGGCCTTGGCGCTGGGCGCGATGGCGGCGCAGACCCTGTTCGGCAGCGGTTTCCGCCTCAGCCGCGAGCGCGGACAGTGGATCGAACTGGAACCGCATTGCCGGGCGTTGGCGACCTGGCATCCGTCCTCGGTGTTGCGCACCCCGGGGCCGGGGCGGCAGCGGCGCTATGCCGAACTGGTCGAAGACCTCGGCCGGCTGGCCGAGGCCTTGCGCGAACTGGAGCCGTGAGCGCCCGCGTTCGCCGCTACTCAGGGCGGCGTCAGCGCCGGCACAGGCGCTCGTCGAGCGCGACCACGTCGGCCGACAACACATCGAGCTTGTCGCGGTCCTCGTGGCCGAGGTTGAGCAGCACGTTGCGCTCGCGCGGCGACAGCGCGCTGGGCACGAACAGGCCGAACGAAGGCGCGGCGTCCAACCAGCAATCGCCGACCCGGCGCACGTGTTCGCGATAAGGGCGTTGCGCCCAATCCTCGGGCACCGCGCCGCAAGGATGCACGCAGTCGGCCGGCACGCTGGCCACCGCCATGCGCAGTTCGCGCGGGGCCTCGCCGTCCAGGTGGGCGACGAACTCCAACACCGCGCCGGCCGGCGACAGCGAGGCGTAGATCGCGCGCCGTCCGGGCGAGGTCCAGCGGCCGCCTTGGAATTCGGAGGCGTCGTCGAACGCACGCTCGGCTTGGTCGGCGGCGACTACCCGGTACAGCAGCAGGTGCGGCGGCTTGCGCGCCGGTTCGGTCGCCTGCGGCGCGCTGGTCGACGGCGGATCGCTGGCCGGAAAGCTGTCGGCGAGTTGCTTGTCGCGCGAGGCGGGACGCGGTTCCGGTGTGCCTGCGGACGGATTGGGCTTGGGCTGGCTCATGGTTCGGGTGCTCGGTCGGGGGATGGAACCGATTCGGCCGGCCCCGGCTCGGGCGGCGCACTTACCGCGGGCGCTGCCCGCGTCGGGTCGCGCGCGGGGGCCAGGCAGTCTTCCAGCGCCGGCCCGGACAGGCCGGTGCAGGCGCTGCCTGTTGCGGTGGCTTCGCGCCCGGCTTCGGTCGCGCGTGCCGCCGGTTGCGCGATCGCGCTGTCTGTGGTCTCGGACTCCTGTGGCGGTTGGCTGCGGCGCCGGTCGCAGGCGCCCGCCGCCAATAGCAGGCACAAGCCCAGTCCGGGCGCCAGCGCTAACGATTTGCTCACCTGAAGTTTCATCGCGCGGTTCCATTCGGTGTCACCGAAGGGCGCAGCAAGCTCCGTGCCAGCGCCGTCGCGCGGCGCGGCGATGCAGTGCCGGCGGCGCCGCGCCGGCGCGCGCCGCGCAGATTCTGCCGGGCCGCGCAGCAGTTCCTGCGCGCCGGCCGTTCATCGTCGCCCGTCGCGTCGCGCTGGCGCGCTCGCGGACTTGGCACGCGACTTGCGGCTACTGCCAGTGTTTCCCGCGTTGCGGCGACCACGCGCGCCGATGCGTCGGGGATCTGATCTCCGAGTAATCCATCCCCTGGAGCGAGCATGAACGAAGCCAGCACAACCCAGCCGCAGCCGCCGCAGTCGCAAGACGAGCAGCCGGGCCAGCAGAAACCGATGATTCCGCAGCCGGAAACCATCCGCGACGGCTACCGCGGCTCGCAACGGCTGCAAGACAAAGTGGCGATCGTGACCGGCGGCGACAGCGGCATCGGCCGCGCAGTCGCGGTGCATTTCGCCCGCGAAGGCGCCGACCTGGCCATCGCCTATCTGAGCGAAGAGGACGACGCCAAGGAAACCGAGCGGCTGGTGCGCAAGGAGGGCCGGCAATGCCTGCGCATCGCCGGCGACGTCGGCGATCCGGAGCACTGCCGCGAGATCGTCCGCCGCACCGTCGAGGCCTACGGCCGCGTCGACGTGCTGGTCAACAACGCCGCCGAGCAGCACAAGGTCGAAGAACCCGAGCAACTGACCCCGGCGCAGATCGAGAAGACCTTCCGCACCAACATCTTCGCCTATTTCTTCATGGCCACCGCGGCGCTGCCGCACATGCCGCGCGGCGCCAGCATCCTCAACACCGGTTCGGTCACCGGCGTGCGCGGCCACGAGCAGTTGATCGACTATGCGGCCACCAAGGGCGCGATCCACGCGCTGACCTTCTCGCTCGCGCAGGCCGTGGCCGAGCGTGGGATTCGGGTCAATGCGGTCGCGCCGGGCCCGGTGTGGACGCCGCTGATCCCGGCCAGCTTCGACGAGGAGGAAATGGCCAAGTTCGGCGCCAACACCCTGCTCAAGCGTCCCGGCCAGCCGTCCGAAATCGCCCCGGCCTACGTGTTCCTGGCCTGCGAAGAAGCGTCCTACATCACCGGCCAGACCATCCACATCAACGGCGGAGGACACATCAGTGCGTAAGCAGCAGCGCGAGACCAGCGAACCGGTGGGAACCGGCGAACTCAAAGCCGTGGCCGAAGAGGCGTTGCGGCTGGGCACGCGGGCCCTGGAAAAGGGCCGCGAGTGGTTCAACGAAATGACCGACAACTTCACCGACAGGAGCGACGACATGAGACACCAAGGCGAGCGCAATCGCGGCGAACGCGGCCGCGATCCGTACGGGCGCGAGGCGCAGCACCAGGGGCCGGACATGGGCCACCGCTCGCGCCAGTCCGCCTCGCGCGGCGACTACGAAGACGGCGACGACTACGCCGTCGGCCCGAGCACCGGCTCGTCCGGGCGCGACTGGGACGAGTTGAGCACTCGCGGCGCCGACCGCTACGGCCATGAGCGCGGCGGCGGCTACATGCCCGATCGCGGCCGGCAGAACTACAGCCGCGAAGACTACGGCCGTCAGACCTACGGCCAAAATTACGGCCAAAATTACGGCCAGGACTACGGTCGCGGCTGGCGCGACGACCGCGGCCAGGACCAGGCCCGTTCCGGCCGCTCGCATCCGGGCGAGCGCAGCCTGTACGGCGCCCACGGCCCCGACGTCGAACGCGACTATGACGACAGCGGCTGGCGCGCCAGCGGCTTCGACGAACGCAGCCAGACCGTGGGCTGGGAAGACGACCGCGGCGACGCCCCCGGCACCTCGCGCGGCTCGCGCTTCGGCGGCAGCAGCGGCGGCTACTCGCGCTTCGGGCCCAGCTACGGCGGCGAAAGCGCCGGCCGCGGCGGCCGCGAAGGCCTGTACGACTACAGCGAGCACCGTCCGCAGCAAAGCCGCGGCGGCGAAGACCGTTCCTACGGCGACCGCGGCGGCCGCGGCTACGGCCAGGGTTACGGCCGCTCGTCCGGCTACGCCGACCGCAGCGGGTTCTCGGCCTCGGCCTACGGCTCCGGCTTCGACGCCAACCCCGACGCCTACCGCGAACAAGGCCTGGCCAGCCAACGCGGCCGCGGCCCCAGCCGCTACACCCGCTCCGACGAGCGCATCACCGAAGACCTCAACGAACGCCTGACCGAAGACGAACTGCTCGACGCCAGCGACATCGACGTGCGCTGCGAAGGCGGCCGCATCGTGCTCGAAGGCGAAGTCGACCAGCGCTGGATGAAACACCGCGCCGAAGACATCGCCGACGCCTGCAGCGGGGTCAAGGACGTCGACAACCGCATCCGCGTCCGTGGCGGCGACCGCTCGGGCTCCGGCTATGGCGGCCGGCAGAGCGAAACCGGCAGCGGCCAGCAGGACGGCCAGGGGCAAAGCAGCCAGACGCAAGGGCAGGGTGCCCAGCGCACGGCCAGCGCCGGCCAGCCGCGCACCGGCACCTTGCCGGGCACGTCGGCGCCGCCGCCGAGCAGCAGCACCGGCACCAGCACTGGTACGACCGGGAGCGGGACCCCGGGCAATCAGGGCGGCGGGTCGCAGACCCACTGAGCCGGCAACCAGGCCGCGGCGGAATGATTCCGTCGCGGCCTCTGCGAGCAGCGGAAAACTTCAGTCTCGTGGTCGAAGCTCGGATTCTCAGGCGCGATTGCGCGTCAGTCTGCGAGCGTCGGCTCGGGCCCGATCGCTATGCGCGCCCCGCGATTCGCGGCCTTCAGTGGGCAGGAGCGGCGCAAGCCGCGAGCGCGCAACCACCATTGCGCGCCGAACACCCGGAGCGGGGCGGGGCGCCGCAATGGGTACAGCATCGGCCTCAGCGGAATCGCGGCATCGTTCGGCGAACGTCGGCCGAGCATTACCAGTTATGCCGAAACCCCGCCTGGACGGCCCAATCGCGCTCGGTGTCGGCGCCGGCATCGGCGGAGGCTTCCAGGAACAGCGTGGTGCGCTTGTTGTCGAAACCGACCTCGCCGCCCAGCGCGAATTCGCCGCTCATGCCTTTCCGGTCGGAGGTATCGGGAGCGATGCGGCCGCCATCCTTGGACGCGACGATCTCCAGCTCGTCGCCAAGCGCATGCAACGCCGACGCCCGCGCATAGACATGACCCGCCACCCGCGCACCGCGCCAGGTTCTGCCGACGGCGAGGCCGGCCCGAGCGAAGGATGTGTCGAGTTCGTTCTGGCGGATGCGCACTCCGTTGCGGGTGGTGTGCCGGCTATCGCGGATGGCGCTCAGCGATAGGGCGAGTTGGGGTTCGAGGTAGTAGGACTGGGCAAGCTCGAAGGTGTGGCCGCCCTCGGCATACAGCTGGCCGGCGCGGGTCCGATAGCTTCCGGCGATGTGGCGGCCTTCAGCATCGCGTGCGGCGTATCGGTTCTTCAGCGACGACGCGCTCGCGCCCCAGAGCAGGTAGGTTCCGTTGTCGGCACTCCAGCGGCCGTAAATCCCCAGCGTGGTTCCGCTCAGTTCGCCCCGGCCTTGCGCGTAGTCGGCGCTCGAGCGGATCTGTTCCGCGCGCAAGCCGACGGCGCCTGCCGCGACATCGCGGTCTGCGCCGATGGCCAGGCTGCTGTAGCTTTGTCGATAGCGCCGCGAATACCCGCTCTTCGCGGTGATTTCGCCGGCATCGGCCTTGGCCCAAACCAAGCCGTGGCCCGCGTCGGTGTCGCGCAGGCGGCTGCGCACGCGCTGCAGCGGATCTTGCGCGCCCAGCCTCCACAGATCGACCAGGCTGTCGGCGGCATCGGCTGCAGTCAGCACCGTCTGCGACGGCAGGATCCCGGTGCCGGTTCCGGTCCCACCGCCGTTGCCCGCGCCGCCGCCCGCGCCGCCCCCGGCGCCTCCGCCGGGGCTGCCGCCTGTACCGCCGCCGGGATCGCCGCCGGGATTGGCGCTGGAACCGCCTCCCGTTCCCACGATCTGCAGGCCGGTCAACACGATCTTCTTGCCGTCGGCGCTCAGCGTCACCTGCGGCTTGTAGGCGAACTGCACCAGGTCGTTTTCGTAGGTTCCGCTCCATCGGCCATCCAGGCCGGCCGCTGCCGAGAACGCGGCCGTCCCGCCCGCGGCGGCGCTGGCGTCGACGACGACGATCGGCGCAGCTGCTGCGATCGACCTGCCGTCGCGAATGGCCGCCGCGTCGACCCAGGACGTGTCGTCCAGCACCGGGTCGTAGACGATGCCCACGGCCTGCGCGCCGCTGGCGGAGAAGTTCTTGATGCCGCTGCCGAACACGATCCGGTCGGCGCTGGCGGCGCCGGACTTGCCGGTGATGTCGCTGAGCAGCATGAACCGGGCGCCGTCCGCCAGGACGACGCTGGCGCCGGTGCCGGCATGGCTGCTGTCGATCAGCAGCCGGCGATAAGCATGCGCCGGCACCGCGCCGGGTTGGAAACGGCCCCAGTGTCCGGCCATGTCGATCGCGCTGTCGCGGCCGATACTCAGCGAGCCTGCGCCGAAATCGTTGCTCAACGCGCCGGGACCCTCGGGGATCCACGCCGCGCCGCCAGCGAACGTCAGTCCGGTCCGGCCGACGCTGTATCCGCCGGCACCCTGGCGGCCGACGACACCGCCGCGCAACCACGAGTCGGCGGTGTCGAACCTGATATCGGCCGAGCCGACCCGGCCGTTGGCCGTATCGGATCCGGTCAGGATGTCGCCGTCGAGCTGCACCTTCTGCCCGCCGGCGCGGTTGACGGTGACGCTAGCGTCCTGGATGTCGAGCGGCACGCTCCAGATCGAATACGCCGCCCCAGCGCCGGTCGCGGACGTCGACACGGTCAGGCCGCCGGCGACGTTCACGGTGCCGAAGTTGCGGATCCCATAAACGTCGCAGCCGTCGCAATCGGAGGCGACGACGAACGACACCGGCGCGGTGGGCGAGGTGAAGTCGATCCTGCCGGTGCTGACCAGGCCGTAGGTTTCCGCCCTCGAGGCGATGTCGACCTTGACCGCGCCGTGGTAAGTCATCGCCGCACCGGGCGAGCGGTCGTTGCTGAGGCCGGAGGGATTGCCGAACGGCACGTAGCCCGTGGCGCTGCGCACGCGCACGTCGACGTCGCCGTGCCAGACCATCCGCGCGGAGCGATGGGTGTTGGCGATGCCGTGGGTGGAGCGCGTGCCCTCGACGTCGACGGTGGCGTCGCCGGCGACCTCCATGTAGCCCTGGTTGCGCACGCCGAACGCGGTCGAGCCCTGGGCGACCGTGGTCAGCGACAAATCGCCGTTGACCACCAGGCGGGTGTTGACGTTGTCGTTGTAGATGGCGTGGGCGTTGTCGCTGGGCCAGATCGACCGCGCCGCGATGCTGGTCTTGCCGTTGAAGGTGATGCTGCTCCCGTCGGAGTTGTAGACCGCATCGAGCGTGCCCCGGCTTTCGGCCAGGATGGTGGTCGGGCCGTTGAAGACGATGTTGCTGCGCCCCGAGGCCCAGACCGCGCGCGCGAAGCCCTGGGTACGGGCATGGAAGTCGGTGGCGCCGTTGAACACCGTGGTGCTGCCGCCGCGCCCGATCACCGCGTACGCGCCGTTGCCGAGGCCGCCGCCGTGATCGGTGTCGCGCGCATGCGCGGAGATCCGGGTATTGCCGTTGACGGTGACCGTATTGCCGTCGTTGAGGATGCCCACCGCCAGCCCGCGAAGGGTGCTTTGTGGGCGATTGGCGGACAAGTTCAGCCAGCCGCCGCCGGCTACATCCAGAGCGACCGGCGGATGTCCGCCGGCGACGGACATCGCCAGTACATCGCGGTCGACGCCTTCCAGCGCCACGCGATCGCCTCCGGCGAGCCGATAGTGCAGCGCGCCATTGCCGTCGCTCGTAACGTCGTAACCAGGGTCGTAACCGCCGCTGCCGCCGTCGCGATCATGGTCGGCGACGCCGGTGATCGAACCTTTGTAGTCGGTCGCCTGGACCACGGCAGGGCGCGCGATCGCGCCGGTCACCAGGGCGGTGACGACGGAAAAATACAGCGTCTTGCGGCGGCGCTGGGCCAGATCGCGCTCGGCCTGTTCGCGCGCGTTGTCGAGGATCGATTGCTGCCATAGCAGCGGAAGGCTGGAAATATCTTCGCTGCCGCGCGCAGCGCAATACGTATAGGACACGACTCCCCCCGGATGGTGTTCAAAGTGGCTGCATGAGTGGCCAGTCCATCCGATGGAACGCGCCAAGGCATGACTGAAACGAGCAGGCCAGCCTCCCGAGTTGCCGGGAGGAGCCAGCCAGCTTCAATAGATCCCGCCACAGCTTGACCCCAAGAAAACGGGCGGCGTATTCGTCTTAAGTAGGAGAGTCGTGCAAAACGCTGAGATATGCGCTCGTTTCATGATGCGCATCACGTTTGCAAATCGATATTTGTCACCTTGCGCATGGCTGATCGCCGCCTACGGCGTGCTTGCTTCGGCAGGGGCGCAGTCAGCCACGGCCGTTTTTGCAATTGGTCAAAAGTTCCACCAGATGCATCCTGTAGGCACACAGGCGGGCTCTGAGAGCGCCGTCTAGCAACGTTTTGATACGTCTTGAAAGAAAGTTGCTCCGACCCTGATTTCCGCTAGTCGGTTGCGGCGGATGCGTTTCGCCACAACCGTTCCGTTGCGATGGAAAGAGGTCTGCGTACGGCGCAGTCCTCTATTTTTGTAGCCAGGAATTCCTTCGATTGCTGCTAGGTGGCACGGGCTTCGGACGGCGATCAGGCATTGCCAAAAAAGTGATAGGTCGCTGCATAAGGGATTCTTGATTCGTTATTCGATCACCCATTCCTCAATGCAGGTGTGTTCGCTCCGCAGTTGCGGCTAATTCTTATAGGTCCTTAGTTCGTACTGCTCTTGAGCGCTTTTTCCGATCGCGGTTGCTGCCCAAATATCGCCATTCGATCCAGTTGTTTTCTTTACGAGCCCACGATCCATCAACGAAGCAAGAGCGTCCTCTACCTCGTTCAAGGGCTTTCTTACCTCCGTTGCTACTGTTTTGGCATAACGCCAGGTATAGCCGGTCTTCTGCAAAGACTTAAGAAGACTGTTTTCGGTGCCATTGATTACATCAATTCTGCCAGCTTGCTCTTTTTGTTCTGAGCTTGGTTCGGTCTGGCCTTCAATGATTGCTTCAACCATCCTCATCTCAGCTTCAAAACCAGCACCTTTGAATTTTGAGAGCTTGTCGATGTTGGAGAAGGCCAGGCCCAGAGCGCCGGCAACGATGGCTAGCCCCATTTCAGTGGTTTTCCCCAAAAAACCAAGGGCACTGGTTACTGCCAGAAGAACTACGGTGGAAGATATGAGCATTACAGTATTGATCTTCATGCGCGCCACTCCAGTCTGCATTGTCGTTAATTTCGCTGCGAGCCCCCGATAGACTAAATCTTCAATTCCCACCTATCCGCGTCTAGATCAGAGGTCAATTTAATGGGGCCTCTGAGGGGGCGAGCGGTCAATGATATTTAAACGTACTGTGATCATGCTGCGGGACAAGGTAGGCTTAGCCATGCGTCGCCGCTCTGAGATCTTGTCCCCTCGTGCCGTAGATTTGACGGCCGAGTGGGGTTGCTGCTAAATGGCAGCAGGAGCTTCTCACAAGGGGGCTCCCTTTTTTGCAACTCATCTGGCCGATGCCCTCTAGCGGCTCGGCCTAGTTCAGGCGTCAAGGCTCATGACAAATAGCAACTGGCTAATCGTTCTCTCTGGTCTATTGACGCCAGTTGTCGCGCTGCTGGGTTTATATATCGCCTTGCGCCAGTGGTTCACTGCCAGAAGCAAGCTCAAGCTTGACCTCTTTGATCGACGCCTTGTGATCTATGAGGCAGTTCGTAGCTACATTGCAGCGGTAATGGCCTCTGGCAAAACTAGCCATGAGATCGAGTTTGCATTTCTTTCAGGCACTAGGGGGGCGAGATGGCTCTTTGGTGGTGAGATTGTCGACTACATAGATAAAATTCTCTGGCCAAAAATATGCCAACTCGGTTGTTTGCAGGCTGAGCTTGACGGTATGGAGCGCGGCGCCGAGCGCTCTCGCAAAATAGAGGCTCAGGCTAATCTTAAGGTTTGGCTAGGTGACCAGCTCAAGGTGATTGATGATATGTTTGCTCCTTACATCGCTTTGAGTCACTGAGTCCTAATAATCTACTCAGGCCGAAGCCTCTTTGCGGCTCAGTTCAGATGCTGGACAATCGTGAGACTTCATCATGGCGGGCACGGTAACTATTGCGGTAGCCTCATTGTCTCTGTCCTTGATTTCAACTGCCATCTCGGTGGCAACCTATTTGAGCGCGCGAAGGGTGCGCAAATACGACTACGCTACTCGCTTGCAATTGGAGAGTGAGGCGATTCAGAGCGGTAGCGGGCCCGAGGCTTTCAGCTATTCCGTTGAGCTGGTGAATGTAGGTCTCAAGCCTGTAGAAGTTCGGGGCGTTTATCTCGATTACGGCGGAAAATCTGAGGGTATGTATTTCAAGCTTCGCAGTGATGGCGTGTTCCACTTGTCCCCAGGTGGCAAGCGAAACATTACATGCACTATTTCCAAAGATGACTATGAGGAAGTGCTGCGTAAGTTCGATTTGCAAGAATGCCATTTTCGTTTACGAATTTGCCATGTGAACACTGCGGGGCGCGAGGAGCAGTCGACTCGCGACCTTATCGGGTTGGGGCATGACCGAACGACGATGTATGTGCAGCGCGGCGACGTGATTGCTTGAACTGACGTCGAACAATCTACTGGGCCGAAGCCGCTTTGCGGCTCGGTCTGGATTCGCGCGGGTGCGGACGAATGGCGCGGCCGAGTGGTGCTGGAAGTTGAAGGCGCGCTCGGCGTCGTGGGCGCCCGAGATCTCGCCGAATCCAGCGCGTGTGCGCGCCTTTGCGCGGCGGATCGAGAGGGGCATGGGCGGCTCAGGTATAGGCTACGCCCCGCTACATCACTGCGGCGGACCCACCCAAGCCAGCGGATCCAACATCAACCAAAAGCCTTCGGCGCCTTTTTCCGCCAGCACCGTCTGCGCGCCGAGGTCGCTGGGGCGTTCGCGGAACTCCAGTTCCAGCGTCGTCCAGGCTTCGACTTCGTCGTCGCCGTCGTCGTAGATCTGGCGCACCAGTAGGTGCCCCGGGGCCTGCATCCGCCATTCGAACGGCAGCGTTTCCTGGCCGAACGCGGGCGACCAGCTGTGCAGCACGCCGCGGCCGCCGTCGTGGAATTCGATGCGGTCGCCGGTCAGGCCGGCGGCGGTGCCCAGCGCCGATTGCCAGCGCCCGACCGGGCCGCGCAGCAGGATGTGCGATCGATGTTCT
Organism: Lysobacter sp. Soil_C_15; assembly: GCF_057657315.1. Taxonomy (NCBI): domain Bacteria; kingdom Pseudomonadati; phylum Pseudomonadota; class Gammaproteobacteria; order Lysobacterales; family Lysobacteraceae; genus Lysobacter; species Lysobacter sp. Soil_C_15. The sequence goes on along the minus strand of NZ_JBDGIR010000002.1, from coordinate 126,557 downwards.
GCGTTCATGCCCTGCATTTTGCCGCAATCGGGTCGCTATCGGAGCGGGTCGGCCCGCGCCGTCAGCCGCCGATCTCGATCGGCTTGCCTTCCACCACCAGCTCGTACACGGTCTTGGTGATTTCCGAGCCGGCCATGTAGCCGAACGCGCCGGACGCGAGCGTGCCGACGCCGTACGCGGCCCAACCCCAGGGGCCGGTGGTGTTGACCGGTGCGGCGACGGTGGCGAACGCGCCGCCGGCGGCGGCCGCGCCGGCCCAGCCGCCGGCCACTTCGACCACGGTCTTGACCTTGTCCTCGGCGGTGTAGATCCGGTACGCGTCGGCGGCCACGCCGACCACGATCAGCACCCGTCCGCCGACCCGGAACGCGCCTTCGACCTTGCCGGCCCAGCCTTCGCGCGCGGCCAGGTCGTTGGCCGACTTGAGCACCTCCGGATCGGCCTTGACGCCGTGGTTCTTGATCACGTCGAGCAGGCCTTGCGCGCCGCCCTGGATGCGTACGTTCTCGGGGCGGCTGGTCAGGGTGAACTCGCCGTTGGCCGAGCGCGAGAACATGCTGTCCTGCAGGGTGACCTTGCCGACGCCGCTTTCGGATTTGGCCACGGTTTCGCCGACCTCGGTCCACATCTGCCGCTCGGCCATCTTGCTGGCGCTGCGGTCGATGGCATGCTGGTTGCGCTTGGAAAGTGGGTCGTCGGGGCCCTTGCCGGCCTTCTCGCGCACCTGCTGCTCGACCGCTTCGGCGGCGGCGGCGTACTTGCGGTCGTAGATCTCCAGCAGTTCGCGCTCGCCGAACTGCAGCGGCGGCTTGCCGCTGGTGTTGGCGACTTCCACCGGCACCACCACGCTCTTGTCGCCGCCGACGCCGACGTGCGGGTTGCCGTCGGTGACGAACCACGACACCGGGCCGACCTTGCCCAGCTCGGGGCGGAACGGCGGCTTGCCTTCGGAGATGTTGCGCAGCATTTCGGCGGCGACTTCCGGGGTGACCGCGCCGTTGCCGGGCGCGCCGGCGCGGCTGCCGTCGGGCATGAACGGAATGCCGGCGGCGGCGCCGGTCGGCGCGTTCGGATCCAGGCCGGCGCGGTCCTGCGCGGCCAGCAGCTTGAGCAGGCCCGACTGGGCCGAGGTCGGCGCCAGTTCGATCTTGCCGTCGCGCGCGGCCGACAAATCGATGGCCGGGCCTTGTTGTTGCGGATCGCCGGACGGCGCGTGCAGGGTGCCGTCGTCCAGCGCCGGCGCGCGGCGCGCGAACTCGGCGGCGGCCTGCGGCGACAGCCCGGCGTCGGCGGCCATCTGCCGATAGCCCTTGTCGAGCACGCTGCGCGCGCTGTCGCCGGGGGCGACCTCGACGGCGACGCCGTGCTGGGTGCCGATCGGCTTGGCCTGGTCCAGGCGCTGCACGGTCTGCACCGCGCTGGTCAGCGCGACCTGATCCATCGGCAGCAGGCGCGAGCCGACCGCATCCTGCAGCTGCTGGCCCTGATCGGGGTGCTGGCGCGCGTAGTCGGCGATCGCGTAGGCCATGCCTTCGACATCGGTACGGCCGCAGTACTGGTGGTCCGTGACGATGCGGTTGGCTTCGGCCAGCACCGCAGCGTCGTAGCTGGAACCGGTGGTGGGCAGCAGGAAGATCGGCGGCGGCGCGACGGGACGGGTGGGGTCGGTCATGGACGGACGGAGGCGCGAGTGGGGTTTGGCGGAAACCTTAATAGGGGGGCAGGCGCGCGCAAGCTAGGAACGACCCTAGCGCCGCGGCGAGGCTTGCGCGGCCGCGGCTTCGGATCCGGCCGCGACCGGGACGCGGCATTTTTGGCCGTGACCGCGATCACGTCGATGCGTCGCATCGATCCTGCGCCGCGTCGGCGCGGCCGCCGGGCGCGTCGCGACCGAGTTTGGCCCGGCGGCCGCGAGAGGGCTGGGCTGCACCGAGCATCGATCGACCGGCGCATCAGAGCGTCTCGGCTGCGACGCGACTGCTCTCCCGTGCCCTCGAGGCAGCTCAATTCCCGCGCACCTTCGCCAAACCCCGCTCGATGCTGGCCAAGATCTCCTCGATCCCCGCCGGCTTGACCAGATGCTCATGGAACCCCACCGCCGCGGTGCGGTGGCGGTCGCCGGCCTGGCCGTAGCCGCTGTAGGCGACCAGGTACGGCGGGCGCTGTTGCAGGCGCAAGGCCGCGGCGACGTCGTAGCCGTTGAGCGGGCCGGGCAGTTCCAGGTCGCACAGGACCACGTCGAAGCCGCCGCGGCGCCAGGCGGCCAGGGCCTGGTCGGCATCGACCGCGCATTCGGCGTGGTGGCCGTGCAGTTTCAGCAGCACGCGCAGGGCGTCGGCAGTGTCGGTCTCGTCGTCGACGATCAGCACCCGGGCGGCGGCGCAGGCGTCGCCGTCGACCCGGGACGGCGCCGGCGCGGCGGTCGGCGGCGCGCTCAGGACGGCTTCGGTTTCGGTCAGCGCCGTGTCGGAGGCGGGGTCGGCGGCGGTCGCGGTCGCCGCCAGCGGCAGGCGCACGCTGAAGCGCGCGCCCCGGCCGAGTCCGGCGCTGTGCGCGGCGACGCTGCCGCCGTGGCGCTCGACCAGGGTCTTGACGATGTTCAGGCCCAGGCCGAGTCCGCGCGAGCGCCAGTCCGGAGTCTGCACGAAGGGCTCGAACAGACGCGTGGATAAATCGCGACTCAGGCCCTGGCCCTGGTCGCTGACTTCGACCAGGGCCTCGTTCGCGTCCGGCGCGGCCTGGAGGCGGATGCGCTGGCCGGGCGAGCTGGCCTTGACCGCGTTGGAGAGCAGGTTGTCGAACACCTGGCGCAGCCGCGCCCGGTCGCCGTGGATCCAGCAGGGTTGCGCCGGCAAGTCGGCGTCGATCGCCACCTGCTCGCGCTCGGCGCGGTCGACATGGTCGCTGCGCACTTCGGCCAGCAGCTCGGCCAGATCGAAGCGCTCGCGGCGCAGCTCCAGGTCGCCCTGGGTGACCCGCGAGATGTCCAGCAGGTCTTCGACCAGCCGTTGCAGGTGCCGGTTCTGCCGCAGCAGGGTGGCCAGCGCGCGCTCGCGCTCGGCCGCGGGCAGGTGTTCGCGGCTGAGCAGTTCGCTGGCGGCGCTGACTCCCGACAGCGGGTTGCGCAGTTCGTGGCTGAGCACGGCCAGGAAGCGGCTGATGCGCTGGTTGGCCGCGGCCAGGGTCTCCAGGGCGCGCTTTTGGTCCTCGATGTCGGTGCTGGCCCCGTACCAGCAGCGCAGTCGGCCGTGGTCGTCGAGCAGCGGCTGCGCGCGCACGACGTGCCAGCGGTACTCGCCGTCGGCGCGGCGGAAACGCAGCTCGACGTTGAGTTGCTTGCCGGCGCGGATCGCGTGATCCCAGGCGCGCTGGCCGCTGCCGAGGTCGTCGGGATGGACGATGTCGCGCCAGTCCTCGTGCCCGCCCAGGCCGGTGTATTCGTGCCAATGGCGGTTCTGATAGCGGATCCGGCCGTCGGGCTCGGCGATCCAGACCATCTTCGGCACGTTGTCGAGCAGCGCGTGCTGCTCGGCCTCGGCGCGGCGCAACTGACGCTCGAACACCCGCCGCTCGTGCACGTCGCGCAGGCCGCCGATCCATTCGGCGACGCTGTCGTCCTCGTTGAGCACCGGCACCGCGCGCAGGGCGACGTAGCGCGATTCGCCGCCGAGGCTGCGCACCCGGAATTCCAGGTCGAGCGTGCGCGCCGGCGTTTCGGCCATCGCATCGGCCCAGGCCTCGCGCACCCGCGCCCGGTCGCGCGGGTCGACCGCGTCCAGCCAGCCCTCGCCGCGGTACTGCTCCGGCGGCTGTCCGGTCAGCGCGTCCCAGCCCGGCGCGTCGAGCACCCGGCCAGTGCGGTCGGCGTACCAGACGATGCCGGCCCAGGCCAGGGCCAGGCTGCGGAAGCGGCGTTCGCTGGCGGCGACCCGGCGGGTGGCCTGGACCCGCTCGGTGATGTCGACCGCGTGGATCACCACGCCTTCGACGGTTTCGCCGTCGGGCCGGTGCGGCACGAACTGGACGTCGTAGTGGCGGCTCTCGCCGGCCTGCCTCAGTTCGGCCGGGAAGCGCACCGTCTGGCCTTCCAGGGCGCGCTGCAGCAAGGGCAGATAGGTTTCCAGGTCGGCGCGCGGATGGGCCTGGACCACATCGGCGCCGTACAGCTCCGCGCCCGCGAAGCAGTCCTGGAAGCTGCGGTTGAACAGACGGTAGCGGCGGTCGGCGTCGACATAGGCCACCAGCGCCGGCAGCCGGTCGATCATCGCCCGCAACAGCTGGCGTTGGGCGCGCAAGGCGGCGTCGATGCGCTTGTGCTCGCTGATGTCCAGCGCCAGCAGGGCGATGTCGCGGCCCGACAGCACTTCGCCGGCGAGCAGTATCCAGTCGGCGCGGCCCTCGCGGCCGACCACCCGGACCTCGGTGGGCCGGAACGCGCCGTTACGTTGCAAGGTGTCGAGCAGGCCCGCCGGCACGCCCAACTGCTCCAGGTCGTCGCTGCGATGGATGCCGGCGATGGCGCCCGGCCCCGGACCGCCTGGGTCGCGGTCGCCCAGCAGCATGCGCCGGAAGCGCGGGTTGGCCAGCCAGCGCCCGCCGTCCAGGTCGGCGAAACAGATGCCCCACATGTCGGTATCGAACACCGCGCGCAGCTTGCGATCGCTGAGGCTGGGATGATCGCCCTGGCGCTCGCGCAGGAACAGGACGTGGCCCGAGCCGGCTTCGCTGAGGCCTTGCAGGCGGACCACATCGGCGGTCAGCTCCCGGCCCTGGCCGCTCAGGTCGATGTGGTAGTTCGAGCGCGATGAGGTGCCGCTTTCGGGGTCGAAGGCGTCGTCGGGCAGGCCGCTGAGCAATTCGCCGACCGGTCGGCGCTCGGCGCGTTCGCCGCTGCAGCCCAGCATGGCTTCGGCGGCGGGGTTGAGATAGCGCACGCGGCGTTGCTGGTCGATCGCGACCACGCCGTCTTCGATGCCGGCCAGCACCGCCGCCAGATGGGCGCGCTGCTCGCGCACGCTGTGGCTGAGCTGGCGCGCGTTGGCCACGATCCAGATCAGCAGGCCCGACACCACCAGGTAGAACGCCAGGCCTTCGCTGCTCAGATCGCGCAGCAGCCCCGGCCACAGCAGGACCACGCCGATGCTCGCGGTCAGCCCGATCAAGCCGCCGCGGGCGCCTTGGAACAGGGTGGCGAGGATCACCAGCAGATAGAACAGCGCGACCGGAAAGGCGTCGGCGGGACTGTGGCCGTAACGCACATGGCCGGCAGTGGCGAGCAGGGCCAGGATCAGCGCGATCGCGACGTCGCGCGATCGGCCCCGGCCCCGCGCCAGGTCGACCATCTCAGCCCCCCGCGGGCGGTTCGGCCAGCAGCGCCGAACAGCGCCGGCAGGCATCGCGCACCCGGCGCAGATTGTCGCGCACGGCCTGATCGCCGGCGGCGCCGGCCTCGATCAGGCCGCTGGCGGCGGCGCTGGCCATGCTCACGGTGTTGATCTCGTTGCGCAGCCGGTGCAGCCAGCGCGCGAACTCGGCCGGGTCGGGGGCGGGTCCGCGCTGTGCGTCCGGCCCCGGCTCGGGCGCGGTCTCAGACGTCATGGCCGTTCTCGCGCAGGCGCGCCAACTGGTTGTGGATGGTGCGCACGCTGACCCCGAGGCACTGGGCGGTGCGGGTACGGTCGCCGTCGCAGTGGGCCAGGGTCTTGAGCAGCATCTCCTGTTCGATCTGGGCATAGGTCATGCCGACCGAGAACGAGATGTGGGTGGCGTCGTGGTGCACCGGCGCCAGCTTGCGGAAGCCCGGGGCGACCCGGATTTCGTCGCCTTCGGCGATCAGGAAGGCGCGCTGCACCGCGCTGCGCAACTCGCGCACGTTGCCGGGCCAGTTGTGCCGCAGCAGGACCCGGTCGGTGCCGGCGGCGAAGCGCTTGCGGGTGCCGTAACGGGCGTTGAGCCGGTCGAGGAAACTGTGCGCGATCAGCACCGCGTCCTCGCCGCGGCTGCGCAGCGGCGGCAGGTCCAGGGCGATGTCGGCCAGGCGGTAGAACAGATCCTCGCGCAGCAGGCCTTCCTCGATGCTGCGCTGCGGGTCGCGGTTGGTCGCGGCGACCACGCGCACGTCGATCTCGACCGCCTCGCTGCCGCCGACCCGGGTCACCGTGCCGGTTTCGAGCACGCGCAGCAGATAGACCTGCAGCGCCGGCGGCATCTCGGTGATTTCGTCGAGGAACAAGGTGCCGCGGTGGGCCTGCTCGAAATAGCCGTTATGGCGCGACGCGGCGCCGGTGAAGCTGCCGCGCTCGTGGCCGAACAGATGGCTGGCGAGCAGGTCGGGCGCGATCGCGCCGCAGTTGACCGGCACGAAGGCGCCGCTGCGGCCGCTGAATTCGTGCACGGCGCGGGCGACCAGTTCCTTGCCTGTGCCGCTTTCGCCGCTGATCAGCACGGTGGCCTCGGACGGGGCGATCCGCTCCAGGCTGTCGAGCAGCCGGCGCATCGCCGGCGACTGGCCGATCATGCCGCCGCGGATCTCGGCGCGCGGCTGCGGCAGCCGCGCGTGCGCGGCGGCGTGATCGAGCAGGCTGGAAAACTGTTCCGGACACAGCGGCTTGACCAAGTAGTCCACCACCGGCAGCGACACCGCGCGTGCCGCGCTTTCGACCGAGGGCTGGCCGGTGACGATGGCGATCTGGCCGTGTTCGGGCAAGTCCATGTCGTCGAGCAGGTCGAAGCCGTTGCCATCCGGCAGGTCGAGGTCCAGCAACAGCAGGTCGACCGCAGGCAGGCGGGCGAAGCCGCGCGATTGTTCCAGTGAATGCGCCATGTAGGGAGTGAAACCGCGCGCCCGGGCGAAATCGGCGGCGGCGGAGGCGAAATCGTGATCGTCGTCGACGATCAACAGGGTGGGGCTGGGAGCGGATGCGCTTGCGGCCACGTCCATTCGTCCGTTGTCCGGGGGCTTCACGCTAGCTGAGTCGGGGTTAACGAGGCGTTGGCGGCAAATGATTCCGCCGTGATGAAAGAGTTGCTGCACTTCGGCCTCACCGTCGCGCCGCGGCGCGAAGGCGCCGATTCGACGACATCGGCCGGGCGATCGCCACGCCGTCTTCGCCGAATTCGCCGCTGGCCTAGTTAGTTTTTTCGATGCGCGGCAACCGCGCGACGATCGCGCCCGCACGCGTTGAATGCGTATTTTCTGAAGCGTTCAGTCCGGTACTGCCAACTGCGTCGCCGATCGCGGAGGCTGCGCTTGTGTGCGATCGGCTGGCACGGGAGTTGCGTCATTGCGGATACCACGTCGCGATGCACCGCCGCCGCGAACGTGCCGACCTCACGAGATTCTCTAGGAGACGCACATGGCTTATTCGCCGCTCCGCGGTTATCCGGCACCGCTCAACTCACTCGCTGGCGCTGGCGGCCCGGGTCCACGGGTGAAGCAGGCTTGGTCGTTGCATCAACCGATCGGCGCCGAACCTCATGCGCTGGTCGTCGCGGGCGGCGAGCCGGCCGCTCCGGTGTCGATGCAGTCGCTGGACGTGATCGACATGGATTCCGAACTGGGCTACTGGCGCAGCCATTACCGCGGCCTGACCCATTGCGAAGGCCTGCGCTACAGCGACCACGAGCCGGCGCTCAAGCTCGGCCTGGACGCGTACATGCGCAGCCATGGCCGCTCGATCGACGACATGGAGCCGGAACTGCGCGACTGCTATCGCCGCACCCGCGGCGGCTCGCGCCTGGACTGGGATCAGGCCCGCGGCGTGGTCGAAGCGGCCTGGCACCGATTGAACAGCCGGGGCGGCGCCGGATGAAGCTGCGCGAAGCGTTCGAGCGCGGCGCCAAGGCCGCCGCGCGTTTCGCCGGCCACCCGCTGTGCTTCTGCCTGGCGGTGGGGGTGGTCGTGCTGTGGCTGGTCAGCGGGCCGGTATTCGGCTTCAGCGATACCTGGCAGCTGATCATCAACACCGGCACGACGATCGTGACGTTCCTGATGGTGTTCCTGATCCAGAACTCGCAGAACCGCGACTCCGCCGCGGTGCAGATCAAGCTCGACGAACTGATCCGGGCCACGCTCAGGGCCGAGAACACCTTGCTCGACCTGGAGGAGCTCGACGAGGACACGCTGGAGAAGTTCCGCCAGCGTTACGAGGCGCTGGCGCAGAAAGCCCGCCAGCGCAGCGGCCGCGGCCAGCGCGACTGTCCCGCGGACGACGATACCGACGCCGACGCCGACGCCGATCCGGCCGGCGCCGAGCCGCACGCCATTGCCACTTCCCTGCCACGAGGCGACACGACATGAAGAAGACCCAACCCGAATCCGCCCAAGTCCGCGAACTGCTGTACCAGGCCCTGCAGACCGAGCAGGGCGGGGTGAAGATCTACGAGGCCGCGATCGCGAGCGCGATCAATGACGACCTGCGCAAGGAATGGGAAGGCTATCTCGACGAAACCCGCACCCATGTCAAGGTGCTGTTGAACGTGTTCGAGGAGCTCGGCCTGGATCCGGACCAGACCACCCCCGGCCGCGATGTGGTCGGCCACATCGGCGAGTCGCTGGTCGCCGCGATCGGCAAGGCCCAGCAGGCCGGCGACCCCGCCGCGGCGCAGCTGGTCGCCGCCGAATGCGTGGTGCTGGCCGAAACCAAGGACCATATGAACTGGGAACTGATCGGCCACCTGGTCGAGCACGCCAAGGGCGACGGCCTGGAGGTGCTGAAGACCGCGTTCGAAGCGGTCGAGTCCGACGAGGACCATCACCTCTACCACACCAAGGGCTGGGCGCGGGAACTGTGGATCGAGTCGCTGGGCCTGCCGGCGGTGCTGCCGCCGCCGGAAGAGGTCAAGCAGGTCGAGACCGCGATCGGTGCGGCGCGCGCCGAACAGGCCCGGTCGCGCATGCTCTGAGCGCGATCGATGACGAGTCGGCCGAAACTTGATACCACCGATGCTGCGCCGGGTTTTTGGCGCCGCAACTCGTTGTCGCTGGTGCTGCTGGCGCTGTTCGCGGCCAGCCTGCTCGGCCAGATCGCCGCCGGCCACGCCGTGCTCGACCGCGAACGGGTCGAGCACGGCCAGCCGCCGTTGTCGTGGGCCGAGTACTTCGGCCACGGCCAGTTCCTCTCGGCAACGTTCGAGAACTGGGAGAGCGAGTTCCTGCAGATGGGCCTGTACGTGCTGCTGACGGTGTGGCTGCGCCAGCACGGCTCGGCGGAATCGCGCAAGGTCGAGGAGGGCGACGACGACAGCGAGGAAGAGGACGGGCGCGAGATCGAGCCCGGGCCGACCCCGTGGCCGGCCCGACGCGGCGGCGTCTGGGCCGGGCTGTACGCCAATTCGCTGTCGATCGCGCTGCTGTCGCTGTTCGCGATCGCCTTCGCTGGCCACGCCTACGGCAGCTGGCGGCAGGAGGTCGAACAGGCGCAGCGCGAAGCCCAGCCGGCGCCGAGCCTGAACGAGCACCTGGGCTCGGCGCAGTTCTGGTTCGAGTCGTTCCAGAACTGGCAAAGCGAATTCCTCGCCGTGTTGGCGCTGGTGGTGCTGTCGATCTGGCTGCGCCAGGCGCATTCGCCGCAGTCCAAGCCGGTGCGCGCGCCGCATGCGCAGACCGGCGCCGGGTGAGGCCGACGCGGCCGTCGTTCACCCGCTTTGGACGGTCGCGGCCGCACAGTCGGAAGCTCCGCTTCCCGCCACGCATTGCGAGGTGCCGCCATGGCCCGCCCGATCTGGACCGGAACCCTGTCGTTCGGCCTGCTCAACATCCCGGTCAAGCTGATGACCGGCGAGCGCCGGGTCGACCTGCATTTCCGCATGCTCGACAGCCGCAACAAGGCGCCGATCCGCTACGAGCGGGTCAACGAGGAGACCGGCGAGGAAGTGCCGTGGAAGGAGATCGTCAAGGCCTTCGAGTACGACAAGGGCAATTACGTGGTGATCGAGGAGGCCGACATCGCCGCGGCGGCGCCGGACCACAAGGAAACCGTCGATATCGATACCTTCGTCGACGCCGCCGCGATCGGGCCGCAGTTCTACGACAAGCCCTACGTGCTCGAACCGGGCAAGAAGGCCGAGAAGGGCTATGTGCTGCTGCGCGAAGTGCTGCAGCGCACCGGCAAGGTCGGGGTGGGGCGGGTGGTGATCCGCACCCGCGAGTACCTGGCTGCGGTGATGCCGCACGAGGACGCGTTGCTGCTGATGATCCTGCGCTACGCCCAGGAGATCGTCGATCCGGCCGACTACAAGCTGCCCGAGGGCGGTCTGGCGAAGTGGAAGATCTCCTCGCGCGAGGTCGACATGGCCCAGCAGCTGATCGACTCGATGAGCAGCGACTGGGAGCCTGAGCGGTACAAGGACGACTTCCGCCAGCGCCTGCACAAGGTGATCGAACAACGGGTCAAGTCCAAGCAGGTGGTGCGCGGCAAGGGCGGCGACGAGAGCAAGCTGCCGGAGAACGCGGCCACCAACGTGATCGACTTCGCCGAACTGCTCAAGCGCAGCCTGGCCAAGAAAGGCGGCCGCGCCGCGGCCGCCGAACCGGCCAGGAAGAGCGCCAAGAAGACGGCCAAGAAGGCCGTCAAAACGGCCAAGAAGAGCGCCAGAAAAGTCGCCCGCAAGAGCGCGCGCAAGTCGGCTTGAGCGCGGCATGCAGCGCTGGCGCGATTGCGCTCGCCATCGCCGCTAACGACGCGGCGACGACTGCTTCGGCGCGTGAGCGCGGCTCAGGGCGGCGGTTCGCGCCGGCGATGATCGCGACCGTTTCGCTCCTCGCGCCCGCATTCCTCATGCCCGCCGTCGTCGTCAGGCGGCGGGGACTTGCTGCCGATCTTGCGTTCGACCACGTTCAACAGGGTCAGCACGCCCAGGGTCAGCGCGGTCGCTGCCAGCGCCAGCACGTAGTAGTGCAGGCCGGTGCAGGCGCCGATCACCGCGACCATCAACAGCGAGGCGGCGGTGGTGATGCCGGCCACGGCCGGGCCGCTGCGGCGAGCGAAGATGGTGCCGGCGCCGATGAAGGACACGCCGGCCACGACCGCTTCGACTAGGCGCAGCGGGTCGATGTTGACCAGGAACGGCATGCGGAAGCGCGGGTCGGCCGCGACCAGCTGGCCCAGGCCGACCAGCAGCGACGAGGCGCCGGCGACCAGCATATGGGTGCGGAAGCCCGCGGGCCGGTTCTTGAATTCGCGCTCCAGGCCGATCGCGCCGCCGAGCAGCATGGCGTAGGCGGTGCCGGCGACGACCCAGAGTTGTTCGGTCTGCATGAACGGGCTCCGTAGTCCGGCGGCGCAAGGCCGCGATGCCGATCGATAGATAACGGCCGCCGTGTGAGCCGGTCGTGACCGCAGGCGCATGCGCGCATCGTGACGACGCCTAGACGAAGTCCATACCTCTCTCTAACGCCGCGCTGCTGCCGGGTTAACTGCGCCGCGGGTAGCGTCGAGCCGATCCATCAACGGGAGCCAGCCATGTCACGCGGCGAGAAATCGGCCTACACCGACAAGCAGAAGCGTCAGGCCGAACACATCGAAGAAGGCTATCGCAAGGACGGTGTGTCCAAGAAGGAAGCCGAAGCGCGCGCCTGGGCCACCGTCAACAAGCAGGACGGCGGCGGCAAGAAGTCGGGCTCCGGTCGCAAAGACCATCACTGAGGCCTGCCGCCGGGACGAAGGCGGTCCGGGCCAAGGCAATCCGGGCCAAGGCAATCCGGACTAAGGCAATCCGGACCAAGGCAAGCCAGACACGGCCGCGGAGGCCAGACCATCGAAACCTTCGATTCGCCAACCCATGCGCCGTCGCCCCGTCGCGGCGCCACTGCGAGGACTGTCAACATGAAAACCATCCGTACCGCGAGTTTCCTGCTCGGCCTGAGCCTGTGCGCCGCCGCCGTCGCCGCGCCGCAATCGGCCGGTACCGCCGCTGCCCAGGAGCCGGCCGCCGGCGCCGCCGGCAACGAGTCGGCGCAGCCGGTCAGCGACACCTGGATCACCACCAAGGTCAAGACCGAACTGTTGGCGACCAAGGGCGTGTCCGGCACCGACATCAGCGTCGAAACCGTCAACGGCGTGGTCAAGCTGTCCGGTCATGTGGCCGGCAAGGCCGAGTCGGACAAGGCGGCCGCGGTCGCGCGCAACGTCGACGGGGTCAAGAGCGTCGACACCAGCGCTCTGGTCGCGGCCAAGAGCGGCAAGTAGCCCGATAGCCGGACCTAGCCATTTCGGGGACGGCCGCGGGCGCCGGCGGATCGACGCCGGCGCCTGCGGGTCTGCGGCCCGTAGCGCGACCGTCCTTCCTGCATCCGTATCCGCCGATTGCGTCCAGCCATGACCCAGCTCGCCGATCGCGTCGTCACCGACTCCGCCGGCATCGCCCGCCTGACCCGCCTGGTCGAGCGCCTGCCGGACGAAGGCCTGGTCGACCTGGTGCTGGTCGACGGCAGCCGGCGCACCGGGGTCGTCACCGCCCGCCCCAGTCTGCAGACCTTTCTCGACCCTAGCGGCCGCGAAGGCATTAATGCGATCCTGCGCTTCGACGACCTGCAGATCGAGAACCGCAGCTGCTATCTGTGGCTGGACGAGATCCTCGAGATCCGTCCGATCCATTCCGACCGGCGCGAGTTCGCCCGGCCCGCGTCGGACGAGTGAGCCGCGGATCGTCACGCCCCGCTCGGCATCGGCCGAGCCGGTCCGGGCGCACTACCAGGAGCACGCCATGGCCACCTGCGACGTCTGCGGCAACCAGTACGACAAGACTTTCACCGTGAACATGGCCGGACAGACCGGCACCTTCGATTCGTTCGAGTGCGCGATCCATGCGATGGCGCCGCGCTGCGCGCACTGCGATTGCCGCATCGTCGGCCACGGAGTCGAGAACGACGGCCACTTCTATTGCTGCGCGCATTGCGCGAAGAAGTCCGGCGTGCGCGGAGTCGAAGACCGGATCTGAGGTCCGCGCGCCGCGGCCCTTGCCGTCTGCGCCGACGATTCGCCGACCGGGTTCGCGGTCGCGAACGTCGCCCCGGTCACGTCGGCGCCGCCGCTGCGACGGCGCGCCGGTGCGAAGCGCGCCGGCGGTCACGCCGCCGTTTCGCGCCGCATTTACGTGGGCGCGCGGATGCTCTGCGCAACGGCCCGCGGGCGGGCCCGAGCGGACTCCGCGATGCCGGCGCATGCCGACCCAGACCTGGCTTTCCTGCGCAGCGCCGACCCGGACACAGGTCCCGGCGCGAGCGAAGGGCAGTGCTATCTCTACGTATTGCCCAGCGCCGGCGAGGACCTGCTCAAGCTGGGCTTCTCGCGCAATCCGCTGGGCCGGATGCAGGCGCTGCACCCGCGCTACTACGAGTTCTTCGATCTGGAACGCGGCTGGCTGGCGCAGACCGATACGGTACGGGAGGCGCGACGGTTGGAACGCGATCTGCACCGCCGCCTGGGCGAGCATAACGCGCCGGCGCCGTTGACCGTGCGCCGCGCCGCGGCCGGCCACGGAGAGTGGTACCGCGGCGCCTATGCCGGTCTGCTCGGCGAGGCCGAGCGTTTGCTGGACATCGGCCATACCGTGCACCGCCCGCTGCGCGACTGGGTCGGTCCCGAACTGGCGCGCCAGGGCGAGCGCCTCTACGACCGCGGCGAGGCCCTGCTGAGCCAGTTGCAGGGCGATCCCGGCCTGCTCGACGACCCGGCGCTGGCCGGTCTGCGCCGCAACCTGCTCGACACCCTGGACGCCTACCCGGCGCTGGCGCTGGAACTGCACCTGCCCGAGCCCCTGTTGCACTGGTACTGCGCCGCGCGTTAGCGGCGCAGGTCACGGCGCGAACGCGCCCCTCACGACTGGAGCCGACCTCATGACCCCACTCGATAAACCGATTCGTCGCGAACTGGAGATCGAAGGCAAGGCCTATACCCTGATCCTGGAGCCGGACGGCTTCAAACTGGCCGAAAAAGGCCGGCGCAAAGGGCTGGAACTGCGCTGGGCCGACCTGGTCTCCGGCGATGCGGCCCTGGCCGCGGCGCTGCAGGCTTCGCAGGCCGATTGAGCGGAAGCGAGCAGCGAGTGCCGAGGAGCGAGTAACGGGCGAAAGCCGTACCGGTTGCTCTTTGATCGTTCCTCTTCACTCGTTCCTCTCCACTCACCCCGGCCGGACCCGGAACGCGAGGCTGATCCGCGCTTCGCTCACGCCGGGCGTCTTCGGAATGCCGTGGTCGTAGTGGCGCTGCGAGGCGTGGCTCATGACCAGCAGGCTGCCGGGCTCCAGCTCGACCTGCCACTGCCGGTGCGGCGGGCGCTTGGCGCGCAGCAGCATGCGCCGGGTCGCGCCCAGCGACAGCACCGCGATCGGCTGGCCGGCGATCAGGTCGTGCAGCTTGTCGTTGTGCAGGGCGACGCTGTCGGCGCCGTCGCGATAGAGATTCAGGCCGACGCTGTTGAAGCGCGCCCCGAGCCGTTCGCCGACCCGCTGCGCGGTCTGCGCCAGCAAGGGCGGCAAACGGTCGCGGTCGAGCCGGTAGCAGGCGATGCGTCGCGGCACGTCGACCAGGCGCTCGTACATCATCCGGGTGTGCGCGTTCCAGTCGGCCTGCGCCAGCAGGCTGTCGAACAGCTGCGCGGCCTCGTCCGCGCCGAATACGCCCGGAAGATAACGCACGCCGCCTTCGGCGTCGGCGATGAACTGTTGCGGCGTCGGGGCGAACAGCGAGGTCTGGTGCATGACGCATTGTCGCCATCGGCCGTCTCAGCCTGCGAGACGCGATGCGCCGCACCGAACAAGTTTCCGCCGGCGGCAGTTTTTGAGTCCGCTCGCGCCATCGCATGAAGCGTTGCGAGCGGCCGGACGAACCCGTCTGCAGCGGCTGCCGTCGGTGAGCCGGCGGCTGGCACGCGGATTGCTTGGTGTTCGGATGGCTGGTCTCGAATAGCCGGGTTTCCGATGGCCAGGTCTTCGAGGCCGTGTTTCCGATGGCCGTGTTTCCGATGGCCGGGTGCGCGGATGGCTGGGTTCTGACGCGGCGCATCTGTCCGCAGTTCCACGGCCGCATATCGCCGCAGCCCGGGTTGCAGGCGAACAACGCCCGTGTCGCGGGCAAACTGCCGTCGATGTCCGCGGGCTGAGCCGCCGTCGTCCCCCGAACCGGAGTCTTCATGCATTTCCTGCGATCCGCAGCTTCCCGCATCCGCCACCGGCCGCAATGCGCGCCGGCCCGGCAGGTGGCGCGATGAGCGCGCCGGCCGCGGCGCGTCCGCCGTCGCCGGGTTTCGACTGGGCCGCGATCGGCGAGCGCCTGCTCGACGAACTGTACCGGCTGGTCAGCGCGATTCCGTTGCTGCTGGTCGGCGTGCTGATCGTCTATCTGGCGTGGAAGTTCGGCGGCTGGCTGGCGCGGCGGCGCATGCTCGGCCGGCTGTCGCGGCGCAATCCGCTGCTGCAGGACCTGGCCGCCAGCACCATCCGCGGCGGCGTCGGCCTGGTCGGCCTGGTCTGCGCCCTGCAGGTGATGAACGCAACCGCGATCGCCGGCGCCTTGCTCGGCACCGCCGGGGTGATCGGCGTCGCGCTCGGCTTCGCCTTCAAGGACATCATCGAGAACTACGTCGCCGGCGTGCTGATGAGCCTGCGCCAGCCGTTCCGCCCGCGCGACCATGTGCGCATCGCCGACAACGAAGGTCTGGTGGCTTCGATGAGCGCGCGCGCGACCGTGCTGGTGACCCTGGACGGCAATCATCTGCGCGTGCCCAACGCGCTGGTGTTCAAGAACACCACCTTGAACTTCAGCCGCAATCCGCAGCGCCGTTTCGAGTTCGACCTGGAGGCCGCCGCCGCGCTCGACGCCGGCGGCGGGCAACGCGCCTTGCTGTCGGCGCTGACGGCGGCGCAGGGCGTGCTCGCCGACCCCGAGCCGGAAGCCTTTGTGGTCGCCGCCGCGCCCGGCAAGTTCACCTGGCGGGTGCGCGGCTGGGTCGACCAGCGCAGCCACGACCTCGACGGCGTGCGCGGCGAGGCCCTGGCGCGCAGCGCGTGCGCCCTGGCCGCGGCGGTGGCGCGAGCGCAGCAAGCGCCGTCGCCGGCGCCGCCGAGCGCGTCGCGGCCCAGCGAGCCGGCCCAGGTCCGAGTCGAACGGCAGCTGCGTGCCGAGTCGGCGCGCAGCGAAAGGGCGGGCGAAGGCTCGGCCGACCTGCTCGACGCCGGCGCGCCGCAGGAGTGAGCGGGCGCCCGCGCTCGCACGGCGCGATCAGCCGGCGCGGCGCTCCAGCTTGGGCAGGAACCAGGCCAGCAGACCGATCGCCGGCAGGTAGGCGCACAGCCCGTACACCGCCTCGATGCCGATCCGGTCGGCCAACTGGCCCAGCGCGGCCGCGCCCAGTCCGCCCATGCCGAAGGCGAAGCCGAAGAACAGCCCGGCGATGACGCCGGTGCGGCCCGGCACCAGTTCCTGCGCATAGACCAGGATCGCCGAGAACGCCGAGGACAGCACCAGGCCGATGACCACGGTCAGCGCCGTGGTCCAGAACAGGTTCGCGTGCGGCAGCAGCAGGGTGAAGGGCAGCACGCCGAGGATCGAAAACCAGATCACGTAGCGGCGGCCGATGCGGTCGCCGATCGGGCCGCCGAGCAGGGTGCCGGCGGCGACCGCGCCGAGGAAGACGAACAGGTGCAGTTGCGCGTCGCGCGCGGCCAGGTGGAACTTCTCCATCAGGTAGAAGGTGTAGTAGCTCGACAGGCTGGCCATGTAGAAGTACTTGGAGAAGATCAGCACGCCCAGCACCAGCATGGTCGCGGCGACGGTCCGCCGCGGCAGCGGCGCCGCGTTCGCGGCGCGGCCGCTTGGCTGGCGCTGGGCCGGAATCTGCGCGCGGTACCAGACGCCGATCCGGCTCAGGATGACGATCGCGGTCAGCGCCGCCAGCGCGAACCAGCCGACGCTGCCCTGGCCGTGCGGCATGACGATGTACGCCGCCAGCAGCGGCCCCAGCGCCGAGCCGACGTTGCCGCCGACCTGGAACAGCGATTGGGCCAGGCCGTGGCGGCCGCCGGAGGCCATCCGCGCCACCCGCGAGGATTCGGGATGGAACACCGAAGAGCCCGAGCCGACCAGGGCCGCGGCCAGCAACAGCGTCGGGAAGCTCGACGCGCGCGACAGCAGCAACAGGCCGACCAGGGTGAAGCCCATGCCGATCGCCAGCGAATACGGCATCGGCCGTTTGTCGGTGTAGATGCCGACCAGCGGCTGCAGCAGCGAAGCGGTGAGCTGGAAGGTCAGGGTGATCAGGCCGATCTGGCCGAAGTCGAGCGCGAAGGCGTCCTTGAGCAGCGGATAGATCGCCGGCAGCAAGGACTGGATCATATCGTTGAGCAGGTGGCAGACGCTGAGCATCGCCAGGATCGGCAAGGCGATCCGCGCCGGCTCGGCGGCGGCGGGTTGCGCGAATTCCGGCACCGCGGCCGGCTCGATGGCGTCGTTGGACAGGCTGGATTCGGTGCGGGCGGCGTCTAGGGAATTCATGCGGCAGTGCGGGCCGTCGGCCCGTCGCAGGGACGGCGGCGCGGGCGCGGCGGCGCGGGGCCGGCGTGCGTGTCGCGAGGCGTCGGGGAGGGAAGTCGTGGCTCAGTAGACGCCCCGGCGGCGCTGCCCGCATTATTGTTCAGGTCAACAGTCTTCGAGTTCGGGCCAATGCGCAATGTCTTGGCGACCCATGTCGACGCCCTGCCGGGCCGGGTCGTGGCGACCGCGAACGACCACCCGACCGACCACCGCATTCCCGCGCATAGCCATCGCCGCGCCCAACTGCTGTACGCCGCGCACGGCTTGATGCTGGTCACCACCGTGGCCGGGCGCTGGATCGTGCCGCCGGAGCGAGCGGTGTGGATACCGGCCGGGGTCGAGCACGAGGTGCAGGTGCTGGTGCGGATCAGCACTCGCAGCGTCTACATCGAGCCCGGGGTCAGCGCCGGCCTGCCCGACGATTGCCGGGTGCTCGGCGTCGCGCCGCTGTTGCGCCAATTGCTGCTGGAGACCCGCGATCTGCCGTTGCCGGGCGAAGCCGACGCGCGCGCCCAGCTGATCTACGCGCTGATCGTGCAGGAGATCGAGCGCGCCCCGGTGTTGCCGCTGGACATTCCGTTTCCGGCCGAGCCGCGCCTGGCCAAGCGTTGTCGCGCCCATCTGGCGCATCCCTCGCCGCACGACGGCATCGACGACTGGTGCCGCGACCTGGCGATGAGCCGGCGCACCTTCACCCGCCGTTTCCGCGCCGAGACCGGGATCAGCTTCGCCCAGTGGTGCCGGCAAGCGGCGATCTTCGCTGCGCTGCCGCGCCTGGCCGCGGGCGAGCCGATCACCGCCCTGGCGCTGGACCTGGGTTACGAAAGCGCCTCGGCCTTCAGCACCATGTTCAAGCGCATCGTCGGCCTGCCGCCGAGCCGATACCTGGGCAACGCCGCATAACGTCGTTGCCGCGGCCAGGGCGCACGTCGCTGCCGTCCCCGCTTGCAGTTCCCCCCCTTTGAAAAAGAGGGGGCGGGGGGCGTTGCTGTTGCCTTCGCAGTTGCTTTCGCCGTCTCCCGCCAGTCCGCGGTCGCGGCTTGCGCCGCTCCTACCCTTGGGGGGCGTGGCGGTTGGGGAGCAAGCCCAGTGGGTGGTCTGGCGCCGGCCTCCGGTCGCGGCTTACGCCGCTCCTACAAGGGCACGTGCCGCGCAAGGGAACGCGCCGCGCCGTTGCTGTTCCCCCCTTTGAAAAAGGGGGGGAGGGGGGATTTGCCGTTGCCGTTGCTTTCGCCGTCTCCCGCCAGTCCGCGGTCGCGGCTTGTGACCGGAGGAAATCCCCGTGGGACGCCGCTCCTGCAAGGGCAGGCGCCGCGCTGGGGGCGGACTACACCGACCCGGCCGCCTCGTCGATCAGGGCGGCGACTTCGGCGGCGCGCGAGGCCAGCGAGGCGTGGCTGGCGTCGAGTTCGATCACCTTCTTCGCGCCCAGCCGGGCCGACATGCGGCGCTGGTTGTCCGGCGAGATCATCCGGTCCTGGCTGGAGATCTGGTACCAGCTCGGCTTGCTCTTCCAGGCCGGAGCCGAGATGGCGTCGCCGAAGGTACCGGCCAGCGGCGCCTTCTGGGTCACGCCCATCACCAGGCCTTCCTCGGCGCTGAGGTCCTGGCAGAAATCCTGGTGGAACTTGTCCGGGCTCAGCCACAGATAGCCGTCGCTGTCCGGGGCCAGGTCCGGCGCGGCCTGCGGCGGACTCTGCTGGGTGATGCCGCCGGGGCTTTCGCCGGCGTCGGGCGCGAACGCGGCGATGTAGACCAGGCCGACCGCGTTGGGCTGATTGCCGGCCTCGGTGATGACCGCGCCGCCATAGGAATGGCCGACCAGCAGCACCGGTCCGTCGACCTGGGCGACCATCTTGCGGGTGCGCTCGACGTCGTCGGCCAGCGAGGTCAGCGGCAGCTCGACCGCGCGCAGGCGATGGCCCTTGCGGGCGAGTTCGACGATGACTCGGCTCCAGTGGGCGGCGCCGCCCCAGAAGCCGTGGACGAGGACGATGGTCGGCTGACTGCTCATGATGGTGGTTCCGAATGAAGGCGCCAACGAAGGGGAGCGTAGGGAGCCCGTTGGCGGGGATCCCGTACGGCCGGTGCCCGGCCGGTGCGAGCGCGAGGGTTTCATGTCCGCGCGCTGGCCGCCGTGAAGCCGGGCGCAGGCGTTGCGCGGCCGCAACGCCTGCGCCCGGGCTTGTGGCCGTGCCGGCCCGAGCGCTTAACTTAGCCGGCCGCCGCTGCCGTGGCGTGACCGAAACGCCGCCATCCGATGCCGAAACGCCAGACCGCCCGCAGCCCCCGATCTTCCCGCTCTTCCGAGCCGGTCGCGGCCGTCGAGCCGGCATCGCTCGCGGCGCCGAAGCGTTCGCCGCGCGAGCGGTCGGCGCCGGCCGACGGCTCCAAAACGGACTCGCGACCGAGCGAATCGTCGCAGTTCGACCCGCGGCGGACAGACCCGCTGCAAGCCGACCCGCTGCAAACCGATGTGTTCTTCGAAGCCTTTCGCCTGGCGCGCCTGAACGGCGAACTGGTGCGCGAAGGCGCGCTGCTCGCCGGCCAGCCGCTGCGCTATCCGCGCGGCCGGGCGATGTTCCATTTCGTGCGTGAGGCGCCGTGCAGCTTCGCGATCGAAGCCGGCCCGGGCCGGCGCAGCCGCGTGCAGGCGCAGCCGGGCGATCTGCTGATCCTGCCGCAGGGCTGCGCGCACCGGATCGAGGCCGGCGCCGGCGCGGGCCCGCAGCTGACCAGCGGCGCGTTCGTGTTCGAGGCGCTCAGCGGCGCCGCGCTGATGCGCGCCTTGCCCGGCCTGTTGCACGTGCGCACGGCGCTGCAGGGCGCGGCCGACGAGTCGCCGGCGCAGTGGCTGGCGCTGACGTTCGAGGCGATGCGCAAGGAGACCCGGCAGCCGAGCATCGGCAGCCGGATCATGATCGCGCGCCTGATCGACATGGTCTTCATCTGGGCGGTGCGGCATTGGCTGGCGCAAGCGCCGGCGCAGCAGCGCGGCTGGATCCTCGCCCTGCGCGATCCGCTGGTCGCCCGCGCGTTGGCCTTGCTGCATGCCGAGCCGGCGCGCGACTGGACGGTGGACGCGCTGGCGGCGCGCCTGCATCAATCGCGTTCGGCGCTGGGCCAGCGCTTCGCCGAGCGCGTCGGCGAGCCGCCGATGCGCTATCTGGCCGGCTGGCGCATGCAGTTGGCGGCCGATCTGTTGGCGCGCACCGATGCGCTGGTCTCGCTGGTCGCGGCCCAGGTCGGCTACGGCTCCGAACCCGCCTTCAGCCGCAGCTTCCGCCGCGCCTTCGGCCTGAGCCCGAGCGAGTACCGCCGGCGCGTGCGCGAGCCGCTCAGCCCGGCAACACCTGCAGGGTGATCACGCACAGCGGGTCGCCCTTGCTGTCCTGGCTCCATTCCACCGACTGGACCAGGAAGCTCGTGCCCGGGGCGAAGGTGTACTCGATCTTGTCCGGCCCGTCCGACAGCGGGGTGATGTAGCTGGCCGCGTCCCAGACCCAGGCGCCCGGCGGCGGATTGGCGATCAGCACGATCCCGTTCTGGTACTGCAGAGCCTCGTCGTAGGTGCTGCCGAAGCTCCACACCATCTTGGTGGTCAAGGTGTCGCCGGGCTGGATGTAGTCGTCCAGCGCCTGCTGCAGCGGAATCTGCAGCGGCACGGTGGCCGGGCCGGCGTTGAGCGGGCATTGCAGGAACTCGATGCCGAAATGCTCGGTGCCGAGCTGGTAGATGTCGACCTGGCCGCTGAACAGCTGCGCCTGGTCGAGGACGCTGGTGCGCGGCATGGCCTGGAAGCCGGCCGCGAGCAGGCGGTTCTCGACGTCGCTGAAGCGTTGCAGCTGGGTCGCCACCGCGGCCAGCTGGGTCTGCACGCTCTGCAGCGAATCGGCCGGCGCCATCAGAAACGAGCGCATGTAATCGGGGTTCTGCGGGTTGTAGGTGTTCCAGTTCGATTCCCAGATCGCATCGGCGATGCTGGGCTGGTCCAGCGGCGGCGGCGAGTGGCCCATCGCGGTGTAGCCGAAGATCTTCATCAGCACCAGGCGGGTGAACGAGGCCGTGGTCCAGTCGTAGATCGACATCGCCAGTTGGAACGAATACGGCGTGAACGGAAACAGCCGTTCGCCCAGCGCGCGGATTTCGGCGGTGCTCTTGCCCGGCGCATCCGGGATGTCCTGATACGGCACGTACTTCTGCGCGATCATCGCTTCCAGGTAAGCCGCATCGGCCGGGGCGATCGCCGGCAGCGGCTTGAGCGCGCCGGCGCCGCTCTGGCCGCTGCCGACCGCGGTCGCCGCGAAGCGCGCGTCCGCGCTCAGGCTGAGGTCCAACTGCACGCTGGGGTTGGGGGTGTAGTCCAGGCTGATCCCGTTGCAGTCGACCAGATCCATCACCGGTCCGTTCGGAAAGCCGTTCTGGAAGTCGGTGATGTCCAAAAAGCCCAGGCCGTCGACGATCAGCCGGCTCGACGCGCCGCTGCCGCCGCGCATCGCGGTCAACGGCTGGCCGTCGCTGAACCACAGCGCCGCGCCGCTGGGGTTGTCGATCGTGCGCAGCTGCCACATGCGGACCTCGACGACGGCGGGGCGGGGCGCCCGCCGATATTCCGCCCAACGCCAAGCCGCCGCCGGCGAGGCCAGCCCGCCGCGGCCGCCGGCCGCAACTGCGACCGCGGTCGGGATTCGCCGCGGTCGCGTTCCGGGGTGCGGGCTATTTGGCGATCAGCAACAGCAGCGAGCGCGCCTGCAGTCCATAGCTGGTGTTTTCGCCGCCGATCAGGGTTTCCGAGCCGGGCAGGGCGACCGCGTTCGGGCCCTCGTTCCAGGTCGCGGTGTCGGTCACCCGATACCACTGCTTGCCGTTGCCCGGCCAGGGCAGGACGAAGTTCACCGGCCCCGACCAACCGTTGTAGGCGACGTAGATCGCGCTGGCCGGATCGGCGAACTCGCTGCCGTCGATGCGCCAGGCCAGGGCGTGGTTGTCGGTCGCGTTGAAGTAGGCCGCATCGGCCTGGGCGCCGTCGGGCTTGAACCAGCGCAACTGCTCCATCACGTTGCCGTTGTTGTCCGCGCCGGAGTAGAAGCCGGCCGGGCGCAGCGCCGGGTGCGCCTTGCGGAACGCGATCAGGCGGCGGGTATAGGTTTCGTGGTCGGCTTCGATCGCGCTGCGGGTCCAGTACAGCCAGTTGGCCGGCGAATCCAGGTTGTAGCTGTTGTTGTTGCCGAACTGGGTGCGCAGCGCTTCGTCGCCGCCGGTGATCATCGGCACCCCGGCGCTGAGCATCACGAAGGCCAGGCCGGTGCGCGCGGCCTTGCGCTGTTCGGCGACCGCGCCGCCCTGGTCCCAGCTGAGATTGTGGTCTTCGCCGCCGTCGGAGGGGCCGTAAGGCCAGGGCTGGTTGTTCTGCTTGCTGTTGTAGGCGTACAGGTCGTTGAGGGTGAAGCCGTCGTGGGCGACCATGAAGTTGACCGAATGCCAGGGCTTGCGGCCGTCGTCGCCGTACAGGTCGCTGGAGCCGGCGAAGCGCGTGGCCAGGGTGCCGGCGGTGACGGTTTCCTGGCCGAGCTTGTTCTGCTTCTTGCGCAGCGCGTCGCGGTACAGGCCGTTCCACTCCGCCCAGCCGGCCGGGAAATTGCCGACCTGATAGGAGTTGCCGCCGATCGCCCAGGGCTCGGCGATCAGGTCCAGGCCGGCGCCGCCGCCGGCCGGACGCGGCGGCAGCTCGGCGACGATCCGGTTCAGTGCGGTGCCCGGGTCGAGCTTGTCGTAGTTGAAGCAGCCGTGCTGGCAAGTGTTGCCGAGCACCGAGGCCAGGTCGAAGCGGAAACCGTCGACGCCGAGGGTGTCGCGCCAATAGGCCAGCGAGTCGACGATCAGGTTCTGCGCCGCGGGGTGGCGGGTGTTGTAGTTGCCGCCGACGCCGGTGTTGTCCCAGGGGTGCTGGTAGTCGCTGCTGAGCGAGTAGTAACCCGGGTTGTCGAGGCCGCGGAACGACAGCAGGTTGTACACGGTCAGGCCGTCGCTGCCGCCCCAGGGGCCGCCTTCGCCGGTGTGGTTGTAGACCACGTCGATGTAGACCTTGATCCCGGCGTCGTGGAAGGCCTTGACCATCGCCTTCCACTCGCGGGTCGGCCCGCCCGGCGATTTGTCGGCGGCGTAGCGACGGTCCGGGGCGAAGTAGTTCAAGGTCATGTAGCCCCAGTAGTTGTCGCCGGCGGTCGAGTTCGGGGCGATGTCGTTCTGGTCGTTCTGGGTCTCCTGCACCGGCAGGAACTCGACCGCGGTGACCCCGAGCGAGGCCAGGTGGGCGGCCTTGCGCGCCGCGCCGGCGTAAGTGCCGCGCTCGGCCGCGGGCACGCTGTCGTCGTTGCGGGTCAGGCCGCGCACGTGCACTTCGTAGACCACCTCGTCCTTGAGCGGACGGCTGGGCTTGCTGCCGATCGAGCCGGACTGCGGCGCCAGGGCGATGCCCTTGGCCGCGCAGGCGCCGCTGTCCTTGTGCCGGTGCGACGCGCCGCTGGCGTAGATCGTGCCGTCGGGGCAGGCGGCGGTGTTCGGGTCCTGGCTGATCTCGCGCGCGTAGGGATCCAGCAGCAGCTTGTTGGGATTGAAGCGATTGCCGGCGGCGTCGACGTCGCTGACGAAACCGGTGCTGCTGCCCTTGGTCCACGAGGCCGAATACGGCCAGTTCGGCCCCCAGGCGCGGTAGCCGTAGTACACCGCGCCGGTGATGCCGTAGCTGTTCTTGATCGTGGTCACCGGCAGGGTGGTCGACCAGACGTTGCTGGCCGCGTCCTTGCTCAGGGCGATCCGTGCGACCTCCTGCGAGCCCGAGCCGGCCTTGTACAGCCAGACCTCGACCCGGGTCGCGCGCGAGGACCAGACCCGGAAGGCGAGGTTGGCCTGCGCGGCGTCGTAGCGCGCGCCGAGCTGCTGGGCGTCGATCGCGGCCGATGCGGCCAGCGGCCAGGCCGTCGCCAGCGCGACAGCGGCCGCGCAGGCCAGGCCGGAGGTGGTGTGTCGCCATTGCCGCGTTGTCCGCATCGTCCTGCTCCCCGGGGTCGGATGCGCCGGATCGGCGCCTGCAGGCACTCTAGGCGCGATGCTGCGGCGCTCCGGAGCGGCTGCAATCGTATTCACGCGGCGATTCGTGACGCGGAACGAATTGCGGCCGCCGCGGCGCGGCCGGGCGCCCGGTCGCGCCGGCCGCGCAATCCTCGCGGTTGCAGTGTGCTGCCTGGTCCAGTCGCGGGTGGTCGGGGCCGCCGCCCTAAACCATCGTCCCCGCCGGGCGGATAACCAACCAGGCGGCTGACGGGGTTTGCCCAGGCCGCTGCGCGGGCGGACAATCCGCCCCTACCCATGGCCTGGATGCGGCACGGATCTGCGTGCGGCGGGAATTCGCATGAACTACGAGAAACTCGATAACGACGAACTGCTGGTCCTGGCGCTGGCGGCGATCAACGGCGGCCGCGACGCCGAGGCCTTGTTGCTGCTCAAGACCTTGCTGGAGCGCGAGCCGGGACAGGTGCACGCCCGCTACCTGCTGGCTGCGCAGTACGCGCAAATGGGGCTGATGGATCGGGCCGAAGCCGGTTTCCGGGCGGTGGTCGCGGCGGCGCCGCAACTGGCGATCGCGCGTTTCCAGCTCGGCCAGTTGCTGCTCGGCAAGGGCGATGCGGATCAGGCCGCAGCGGTGCTGGCGCCGCTGAGCGGCGGCGACGATGCGCTGGCCGCCTATGCGCGCGGCCTGTCGGCCCTGGTCGGCGAAGATTCGGTCGCGGCGGCGCGCGAGCTGCGCGCGGGACTGGCCCTGGCCCAGCCGGTGCCGGCGTTGGCGGCCGACATGCAGCGCCTGCTCGACGGCATCGCGGCGCCGGCCGATACGATCGCGCCGCTGGCCGCCGCTGCGCCGCGGTTCCTGTCCAGCTACGGCTACGAAGGCTGAGCGCGATGGCGGTGGAACGTCTCGGGCCGACCGCTGCGCTGATCTCGGCCTTGCGGCTGGAGGTCGCGAGCAAGCGCGAGCGCGCGGCAAGATCGGGAAACTCCGCGTCCGGAGCGGGCGGGCCGGCCGCGTCGCGGCGCGACATCGCGGTTCTGCGCCGCGAACTGGCCGATATCGCTGCGCGGGTGCCGCCGGGCGACGAGCAGGCCATGGACGCTGCGCGCCCGCGGCTGGTGCGCGCGATCCTGTTGTGGGAGTTCGGCCCGGAGTTGCGCGAGTACGGCGAATGGCAGGCGATGATCGACAGCATTGTCGAGACCATCCGGAGGGACGCCGAGCAATGCAAAGCCCTGTCCGAGCTGATCGAGGAACTGCGCCGCGGCTAGCGCTTCAGCATGTTCATCTTCATTCGGGGTTGGCACATTTTTCTGCTTCGCCATGCTCCGAAAGTCGGTTGACTGACTTCAAAATCGGGCTGTAGAGTGCGTCTCGTTGCAATCGGGCGCTCATCACAGTGTGCGACGAAGGCACAAGGGGCGGGCGCAGGTGTCGGGGAGGAACGGCGTTCGGTAGTTGGCACGGGCCGCCGTGCCGGTAAGCGATTGGGCACAGCATTCAATGGACACGGACGTACGGATTGCGCGCCTGCAGACCTACTTCGAAGCCGACCCCGCCAATGCGGATCTCGCCTGCGAACTCGCCGACGCCTTGTCGGTCGCCGGTCGGCCTCAAGACGCGCTGAAAACGCTCGAAACCCTGCCGCTCGCAGCCGCCGAGACCGCGGGCGTCGGCTTCAGGCGCATGCGCATCGCCTTGCTGCAGGGCGATTACGCGGCCGCCGAGCGCGCCGGCTCGGCCCTGTTGGCGGCCGGCACGGATGCGCCGGCGATACGCCACGACTTAGCATTCAGCCTGCTTTGCCTGCGCCGGCCGGAACAGGCCGAAATCCAACTGGCATCGGCGCTGCAGCGTTTCGGCCCGGAACCGCCGCTGGTCCTGCTGCGTTCGCGGATCGCGCTGATGCAGGAGCGCTACGACGACGCCATCGCTTTCGCCCACGAAGCCATCGCCCTGGACAGCGGCGAACCGTCGTCGCACGGCGTGCTGGCCCTGGCCTTGTTCGACGCCAGCCGCTTCGACGAGGCCGCCGCCGCGGCCGCCCGGGCCCAATCTCTGGACCCGGATCAGCACGAAGCGCTGCTGGTCGCCGGAACCCTGGCCTTGTGGCGGCAGGACCTGGACCTCGCCCAGGACGCTTTCGAGCGCGCGCTGCGCCGGCACTCCGGCTCCGGCCGGGCCCTGTCCGGCCTCGGCCAGTTGCTGATGCTGCGCAACCAGGTGCCGCAAGCCTGCGAGGTGCTCGAGCGCGCCACCCAGGCGATGCCGGACCATATCGGCACCTGGCATGCGCTGGCCTGGAGCCAGTTGCTCGACGGTCGGCGCGATGCGGCCGAAGCCAGTTACCGTAGCGCCTACGCATCGGATCGCAATTTCGCCGACACCCACGGCGGACTGGCCCTGATCGATGCCTTGCGCGGCAACTACGACCTGGCCGAGCAGGGCATCAAGCGCGCCCTGCGCCTGGACCCGCAGGCGATCACCGCCCGTTACGCGCAGACCCTGGTGCTCGATGCCCGCGACCAGCGCGAGGCTTCGCGGGCGGTGATGGACGATCTGCTGCGCTCGGGAACGAGCGTGGCCGCGCCGATGCCGGTCGAAGAATTCGCCGCCCGGCTCAAGCGCCTGCTCGACGCCAAGCCGACCTGAGCCCGAGAAGCCTCCATGGACGCGGATTATGCGGTCCGTCTGTTGACGGAAACGCTGCTCGCGGCGGTCAAGATGTCCGCCCCGATCCTGTTGGCGACGCTGGTGATCGGCCTGGCGATCTCGATCGTGCAGGTCGTGACCCAGGTGCAGGAGATGACGCTGACGTTCGTGCCTAAGCTCGCGGCGGTGGTCGCGGTATGCGTGTTCATGGGCGGATGGATGCTGTCGGTCGCCACCGAGTTGGCCAAACGCATGTTCGAAGTCGCGGCGGGGCTGTAGCGATGGAGCCGATCGAACGTTATGCCGGCGCCCTGGGCTTGGCCTTCCTGCGCTATGCGCCGCCGATCGTGATCGGCGGCCTGTCGCCGTTGCGCTGGGCGCCGCCGATGGTGCGCATCGTCCTGGCCCTATGCCTGGCCTGGGCCACGGTGCTGGCGATGCCCGGCGCCGACCTGGCCGCGATGCCGGACCAGGCCCTGGGCTGGGTCGTCGCGGCCGCGCTCGAACTGGCCATCGGCCTGGTGTTCGGCCTGGTGATCATGATTCCGCAGGGCGCGCTGCATCAGGCCGGCTGGTTGGTCGACGTGCAGGCCGGACTCAGCGCGTCGACGCTGTTCAGTCCGGGCAGCCAGGGCGACGCCCAATCGGCGCTGGGCACCGCCCTGATGTTGCTGGGGACGGTGCTGTTCTTCGCCTTGGACCTGCACCTGGATCTGTACCGCGCCCTGGTCGCCAGCATCGGCGTGCTGCCGCTGGGCGGTGCCGGACTGCGGCTCGACGCAGGCGCCTTGTTCGGCCTGGTCGGCAGCAGTTTCCTGCTCGCGCTGATGGTGGTGGCGCCGGTGGTGCTGGGGCTGTTCGCGGTGGACGTGGGCGTGGCCTACGCCACCCGCTCGATGCCGCAGGCCAATGTGTATTTCCTTGTCCTGCCGCTGAAGATCGTCGTCGCCGTGCTGCTGTTCGCGGCGACGCTGCCGTTCATGCCGAGCCTGATCGGCCGCCTGTTCCGCGATGCGTTCGAGCGCGTCCCGGCGTTGCTGGGAGGCTGAGCATGTCCCAGGGCGACCAGGACAAGACCGAGCAGCCTACCCCGTACCGGCTGGAGGAGGCGCGCAAGCGCGGCGAGGTCGCCAAGAGCGCCGACGCGGTCGGCGCGGTGATGATGATCGTGTTCGCGGCGGTCGCAGCCGCCAGCGCCGGCTGGGCCGCGTACGCGGTGGCGGCGGCAACCCGGCGCACGATCGAGCTCGCCGGCGGCGCGCCCAGCCTCAACGGCGCCTTCGTGCGCTGGCTGGGCGGAGTGTGGGCGCCGGTATGGCAGTCGCTGACGCCGTTGGCGCTGGCCCTGGTCGTCGCGGCGGTGCTCGCCAACCTGATCCAGACCGGGCCGATGTTCACCACCCATCCGCTCAAGCCCGACTTCAAGCGGATGAATCCGGCCGCTGCGCTGAAGCGGATCTTTTCCCTGCGCACGCTGTGGGAACTGGGCAAGCTGGTGGTCAAGTGCCTGCTGCTGGCCGCGATCTGCGCCTTGTTCGTGTGGAAGGCGCGGGCGCTGGCCGAAGCGGTGGCGATGACCTTGCCGCAGCGGCTGGGCTCGCTGGTGCTGGCGAGCTTCGTCAAGGCCTCGATCTATACCCTGATGGTGCTGGCGCTGGTCGCCCTGGTCGACCTGCTGTTCACCCGTCGCGAGTTCATGCGCAAGATGCGCATGAGCCGGCGCGAACTGCGCGACGAAATCAAGCGCCGCGACGGCGATCCGCAGGTCAAGTCGAAGCAGCGCCAGCAGCTGCGCGAGTTGCTGCAGAAAGCGCGGGCGATCGGCCGGGTGGGGCAGGCCGACGTGGTCCTGACCAACCCCACCCATGTCGCGGTGGCCCTGCGCTATCGGCCCGGCCAGACCCTGGCGCCGGTCGTGTTGGCCAAAGGCGCGGGCGTGCTGAGCCATCGTATCCGCCGCCTCGCCGCCCGCCATGGCGTGCCGATCATGCGGGTGCCGCCGTTGGCGCGCGCCCTGTACGCCGAATGCGAGATCGACGCGATGGTGCCGGAGCGCCGCTACGCCGAGCTGGCGCCGATCTACCGTGAACTGTGGGCCGCGCGCAGCGGCGGGGCGCCGGCATGAAATCGATGTTGCACCTGCTGTGGGCCGGCAAGCGCGACCTGGCGTTGGTGGCGCTGGTGATCGGCGTGCTGGTCGTGCTGTTCGTGCCGGTTCCGGCGCCGGTGCTGGATTTCCTGCTGGTGACCAACATCAGCCTGGCGCTGCTGATCCTGCTGGTGACGTTCTTCACCGAGACGCCGCTGAAGTTCTCCACCTTCCCGACCATCCTGCTGTTGTCGACCCTGTTCCGGCTGTCGCTGAACGTATCGGCGACGCGCCTGATCCTGGAGGGGGCCGACGCCGGCCGGGTCATCAACGCGATCGGCGAGTTCGTGGTCGGCGGCAACTACGTCGTCGGCATCGTGGTGTTCCTGATTCTGGTGGTGGTCCAGTACGTAGTGGTGACCAGCGGCGCGCAGCGCGTGGCCGAGGTCGCCGCGCGTTTCACCCTGGACAGCATGCCCGGCAAGCAGATGAGCATCGACGCCGACATGAACATGGGGCTGATCGACGAGCACGAGGCCAAGCGCCGCCGCGCCCTGATCGAGAAAGAGGCCAATTTCTACGGCGCGATGGACGGCGCGACCAAGTTCGTCAAGGGCGATGCCATCGCCGGCATCATCATCATCCTGACCAATATCGTCGGCGGCCTGGCGATCGGCATCGCCCAGCTCGGCCTGCCCTGGGGCGAGGCGGTGCAACGCTTCACCCTGTTGACCATCGGCGATGGCATCGTCACCCAGATTCCCTCGCTGGTGATCGCGGTCGCGACCGGCATCATCATCACCCGCGCCGCTGCCGACGCCCAGTTGGGCTCGGAAATCCCCAAGCAGGTGCTGGCCAATCCGCGCGCGCTGCTGGTGGTCGGCCTGGCTCTGTTCGCGATCCTGCTGTTGCCGGGGTTCCCGAAGCTGCCGGTGCTGGTGGTGTTGGCCCTGCTCGGCGTGCTGGCCTTCCTCAGCGCGCGCGTCTACAAGGAAGCGGCGGCGCGGCAGAACGACGCGGCGGGCGAAGAGGGGACCCAGGCGTCCGCGCCGGCCGGCGACGAAATGCAGCAATGGATGCGGATCGAGCCGATCGAAATCCGCCTCGGCAGCGAGCTGGCCGCCCGCCTGACCGGGCCGGACAGCGATCTGATCGAGCGCTTCTCCACTTTGCGCAAACAGTTCGCCCAGGACCTGGGTTTCGTGCTGCCGAAGATCCAGACCGGCCCGCGCACCGAATTGGCCGCCGACGGTTACGAGATCCACTTCCACGGCAGCCGCGTCGGCAACGGCGAACTGGCGATGGACCGCATCCTGGCGATCAACCCCGGCGGCGAACGCGCCGCGCTGGAGGGGCCGCAGACCCGCGATCCGGCCTATGGCCTGCCGGCGCAATGGATCGCCAAGGAACAGCGCCCGCTGGCGCGCAGCGCCGGCTACACCCTGGTCGATCCCGATACCGTGCTGATGACCCATCTCAGCGAACTGGTCAAGCGCCAAGCGGCCGACCTGCTGACCCGCGCCGACACCGAGCGCCTGCTGCAGCGCATGCGCGAACAGCACGGTTCCTTGCTCGACGACCTGGTGCCGACGGTGCTGACCTATTCGGATGTGCAGCGGGTCTTGCAGCTGCTGTTGCGCGAACAGGTCAGCATTCGCCATCTGGAGGCGATCCTGGAGGTGCTGATCGACGCCGGCAAGAGCACCAAGTCGGCCGACGAATTGGCCGAACGCGTGCGCGAACGCCTCGGCGCGATGATCTGCCAGCCTTTGCGCGACGCCCAGGGCGACCTGCACGTCCTGACCCTGGCGCCGGACGTGGAGCGCACGCTGATGGCCAATCTCCGTCCGGGAGACGCGCGCGGGACATTGTTCGCCGATGTCGGCCAACTGGACGGCTTCATGAAGAACCTGTCGCGGCATGCCGAGTCGATGATGAGCCGCAACCTGTCGCCGGTGATCCTGTGCCCGTCGCCGATCAGGCGCGGCCTGCGCGGCCTGTTGCACCGCTCGATGCCGTATGTGGCCGTGCTCGGCCTCAACGAGATTCCCGCCACCACGCCGGTGCGTTCCTTCGCCGCGATACAGGTCAACTGACCAGGTCAAACAGCCGCCGCCATGACCGATACCTTGCAAGCCATCGCCCGCGCCCTGTCCGCCGACGTCCAGCAACTGGGGACGATCAGCCACAACGTCGCCAATCTCAACACGCCGGGCTACCGCGCGGCGCGCAGTGCGCCCAGCTTCGACGCCGCGCTGGCGGCGACCCCGACGCGCATCGATCAGCGCGACGGCAGCCTGATCCAGACCGGGCGGCCGCTCGACCTGGCGCTGCAGGGCGAAGGCTTCTTCGCCGTGGAGCGCGACGGACAGCGGCTATTGACCCGCGCCGGCGCGTTCGGCTTGGACGCCGAGGGCGCGCTGGTCAATGCCGTAGGCGACCGCGTGCTGGGCGAGTCGGGTCCGTTGCTGTTCGCCGACCCCGCCCAGGCCGCCGGGCTGCGTTTCGCCGCCGACGGCGAAATCTTCGGTGCCGACGGCCGCAGCCTGGGCCGGCTGGACTTGGTCGCGGCCGCCGACGCCTCGGCGCTGCGGCCGGTGGGCGAGGGCGCCTACGCCTACGACGGCGCCGCCGGCGCGTGGGGCGGACGACTGCTGCAGGGGGCGCTGGAAAGCGCGAACGTCGATCCGGCCCAGGAAACGATCCGCCTGATCGAGACCACCCGCCACGCCGAGTCGGTGCAGCGGGCGATCTCGATCTACGACAAAGCCATGGACGCCGGCGTCAACCGCCTCGGCGACAACTGATTCCCAGGAGCACGCAGATGATCGACGCACTCTATATTTCGGCCAGCGGCCTGCGCAGCGAGCAGAAGCAGCTCGATGTGATCTCCAACAACGTCGCCAACCTGCAGACGCCGGGCTTCAAGAAGGGCCGGGTCAACTTCGTCGAGGTCGCCGCCGGGCCGGCCGCCGCGGGCGGGGCGGACGCGGCCGCCGCCGAGCCGTACGCGGCGGTGGAGGCCGGCGGCAACGGCGCCCGGGTGCTTTCGACCTCGACCCTGTTCACCCCCGGCGAACTGCGCTCGACCCAGGGTACCTACGACCTGGCCATCGACGGCGCCGGTTTCTTCGAGCTGATGACCGAAGACGGGCGCGCGGTGTACACCCGCGACGGCCAGTTCCGCCTGGATGCCGACGGCAGCCTGAAATCGATCCACGGCCCGCGCTTGGCCCAGGACCTGCGCATCCCCGAGGGCGCCAAGGAAGTGCGCGTGGCCGAGAACGGCGAGGTCACCGCCTTGTTGGAAGGCGAGAAGGAACGCAGCCTGCTCGGCCAGCTCGAGCTGACCGCGTTCGCGGTGCCCGATGCGCTGATCTCGCTCGGCGACAACCAGTTCGGCGCCGACGACCGAGCCGGCGCGCCGAGTTACGGGCGTCCCGGCGAAACCGGCTTCGGCACCTTGCAGCAGGGGCAGATCGAGATGGCCAACGTCGAAATGATCGACGAGATGTCGGCGCTGGTGCTGGCGCAGCGCGCCTACCAGCTCAACGCCCGGGTGCTGCAGGCATCCGATCAGATCCTGGAAACGATCAACAACCTGCGCCGCTGATGCCGACGATGTCCTGGCCCCTGCTGTGGGCCGCGGCCGTGGCGGCCCAGCCGCCGCAGACCGTGGCCGCCGACCGCATCGCCGACGCCGCGCGCGCGGCGCTGGTCGAACGCCTGCGGGCGACGCATCCGAACGCAGCGGTCGAGCTGCTGACCCGGGTCGGCGACCAGCGCGTCCCGGCCGGACGATCGAGCCTGCGGGTGCTCGACGTCGCCGGCCCCTGGCCGCGTCCGCGGGTGCCGGTCGGGGTGCAGATGCTGGTCGACGGACGCCCGGTGCGTACGGTCAACGCCTGGTTCGCGATCCGCGCCCCGCGCCAGGTCCCGGTGTATGCCGAGGCTTACTCGGCCGGCACGCCGGCCGAGCAGGTGCGCATGGCGAGCGCGACGGTGGACATGGCCTGCTGCGCCGGCCCGCAGTGGGGCGGTGCGGTTGGCGGCGACGTCGGCCGGCTTTCGCGCCGGGTCGCGGCCGGCGCTCCGGCGATGGCGGCGGACTTCGAGCTCCGGCCCGAAGTGGCGGTGCGCGAACGGGTCGCGATCGAAGTCGTGCACGGCCCGGTGCGCTTGCACAGTTGGGGAACGGCGCTGAAGGACGGCCGTATCGGCGAGACGGTGCCGGTGCGTTCGGACGCGTCGCAGCAAATCGTCGACGCGCGCGTCGTCGCCAAACAGAAGGTGCAGATCGATGGCTGATTTCCTCCGCAGCGCCTGGCTGTGCGCGGCCCTGCTCGCCGCCGGGCCGTTTCCGGCCTGGGCCCAGAGCGAGGCGGGCTCCGCGCGCGAAAGCCTGGTCGACCCCGGCCGCTTCCGCGCCCTGGCCGCGGATCACCGCGCCTACCGCCTCGGCGATGTGGTCACCGTCTACGTGCTGGAGGCTACCAAGGCCAAATCGCAGGCGGCCACCGACGCCAACAGCGACCTGGACATGCGCGCCGGCCTGAGCTCGCCGAGTACCGATTACGACGCGCGGTTCGGCATCGGCGCCGGCAACAGCGGCGGCGCGCAGACCACCCGGGTCGGCGAGCTGCGCACCCAGATCTCGACCCGTGTCACCGAGGTCGAACCGGACGGCTCGATGTGGATCGAAGGCGCGCAAAGCCTGACCGTCAACGGCGAAGAGCAGCACATCCGTTTGCGCGGCCTGGTCCGGCCGGAAGACATCTCGTCCGACAACGTCGTGCTCTCGCACCGCATCGCCAATGCCGACCTGCAACTGGCGGGCGTCGGCGTGGTCAGCGAGTCGCAACGCCAGAGCCTGTTCTATCGCTTGTTCAAATGGTTGAGGCTGATGTGAGCATGCCGATCGTGGTACGCAATGGCGCACGAGCGCTGGCGGGCTGGTGGATCCTGGCGCTGTTGGCGGCCGCGCCGACGGCGGCGTCGGCCGCCGGCGCGCGGATCAAGGACGTCGCCCGGGTGGCCGGCGTGCGCGAGAATCCGCTGACCGGCTACGGCCTGGTGTTCGGCCTGTCCGGCTCGGGCGATTCGCAACGCAATCGCGCCACCCTGCAGTCGGTGGCCAATACCCTGCGCAACTTCGGGGTCAACGTCGGCGAGGCCGAGCTGTCGAGCCGCAACGTCGCGGCGGTGATCGTCACCGCCAAATTGCCGGCCTTCGCCGAGCCCGGGCAGTTGCTCGACGTGCAGGTCGCCTCCGCCGGCGACGCGCGCAGCCTGACCGGCGGGACCTTGATGCTGACGCCCTTGTCGGGCCCCGACGGCAAGCTGTACGCGATCGCCCAGGGCGCGATCTCGGTCGGCGGCTACCAGTTCGAAGGCGTCACCGCATCGCTGCAGAAGAACCACCCCACCGTGGGCTGGATTCCTTCGGGCGCCAGCGTCGAGCAGGCGTCGCCGTTGCGGGTCGCGGGCGACGGGCGTTCGTTGAGCGTGCTGTTGAACGAGCCGGACTTCACCAACGCCAGCCGCATCGCTACCGCCATCGCCGCGGCGCTGCCCGGAGCGACGGCGCAAGCGGAACATGCGGGCAAGGTGGTGGTGGCTTTCGCCGCGCCGCCGGCCAATCTGGTCGCCGAAGTCGCACGGCTGGAAAACCTGTCGGTGGAGCAGCAGCGCAAGGCCAGGGTGGTGGTCAACGAGCGCACCGGCACCGTGGTCGCGGGCGGCGACGTGCGCCTGGGGCGGGTCAGCATTTCGCACGGCGATCTCAAGGTCGAGGTGCGCACCGATTATCTGGTGTCGCAGCCCGAAGGCGTGTTCGTCCGTCCCGGCAACAGCATCGGCTCGGTGGTGGTGCCGCGCACGCAGATCCGCGCCGAGGAAGGGCCGGCGCCGTTGGTCAGCGTCGCCGAGGGCGCCACCGTGGCCGACCTGGTCGGGTCGCTGCGCGCGATCCGCCTCGGCACGCGCGACGTGATCGCGGTACTGCAGTCGGTCAAGGCCGCAGGGGCGTTGGACGGCGAACTGGTGATCCAGTGACGCATCGACCCGGCCCAGCGGGCAAGCAGGCAGAAAAGGGGAAAGCATGAGCAGCGATATCACCGTCGACGCCGTCCGTTTGGCGCTCGGCATCAACGAAACCCAGGCGCGCCTGGCCAGCCGCAACATCGCCGGCGCGAACAGCCCCGGCGCCAGCGCATTGCGCGCCGACTTCGCCCAACTGCAATCGCTGCTCGGCGAGGTCGCGCAGGGCGCAGGCCCGGACCTGGCCGAGCGCGTGCGTGCG
The DNA here is from genome assembly GCF_057657315.1 of Lysobacter sp. Soil_C_15. Lineage (NCBI taxonomy): Bacteria > Pseudomonadati > Pseudomonadota > Gammaproteobacteria > Lysobacterales > Lysobacteraceae > Lysobacter > Lysobacter sp. Soil_C_15. Next base: position 90,915 of record NZ_JBDGIR010000002.1, on the reverse strand, counting down.
GCCGCCGCGTCCGGCCCTCAGGCCGCGCAAGTGACCGCGTCCGGTCCGATCCAGCTCGACGAGCAGGTCGCCGACATCGTCGGCGCCAGCGTCAACTATCAATCCCTGAGCGAGGCGCTCGGTCGGCATTTCGGCCTGCTGCGCCTGTCGATCGCGGGCAGGAGCTGAGCATGGCCGTCGACGGAATTCTCGATGCGGCGCGGGCCGGCCTGGCCTTCGAGCGACTGCGCATGGACGCGGCCAGCCGCAACATCGCCGGGGCGAACGTGGCCCTCGCCCAGGGCCAGGACGCGATGCGCTACAACGCCGGCGGATCCGCCTTCGCCGATCTGGTCGGGGCGCCATCCGGACTGTCGCGGCAGCCGGCGGGCGTGCGCGAGGTTCACGATCCCGGCCATCCGCTGGCCGATGCCGCCGGCATGGTGCGCTATCCGCGCACCGACATGGTGGTGGAAATGACCACCCTGATGACCGCCAGCCGCGGCTACGAGGCCAACGTGCGTTCGTTCAACCTGTTGCGCGGCATGATCCTGCGCGCGCTCGAGATTGGGGCCAAGTGATGACGATTCCGGCGATACCCGCGCTCGCTGCAGCGCCTTCGATCGCGCTGGCCGAACCCGGCGCTGCGGCCGGCGTCCTGCCCGGCTCCGCCCTGGCTTCCGGTCAGGCCAGCGGCCGGGCCGATTTCCTGGATGCGCTGGGAGCGGGACTGACCCGCGCCGATCACAGCCTGCAGGCCGCGGACGCGCAACTGCGCGCCCTCTCGGCCGGGCAGGACGTGCCGATCCACGAGGTGATGATCTCGATGGAGCGCGCCCGCCTCGATCTGATGCTGGTGGTCGAGGTGCGCAACCGCCTGATCGAGAGCTATCAGGAAATGATGCGCATGCAGCTGTGACCGGTTGCGTTCCCGACACCGTCGTATTCGAAGAACTACTCCGATGAAACCTTTGGATTTCCTCGCATCGCTTTCCGCCGGCGCGCGCGCCGGACTGCTGGTCGGGGCGCTGCTGCTCGCCGGGCTCACCGGCCTGGCGTTCTGGTGGCTGCTGACTCCGCGCCAGCAGCTGTTGTTCGGCGGGCTGCGCGAAAACGACGCGGCCGAGATCGTGCAGTCGCTGAACGAGTGGAAGGTGCCGCACCGCATCGTCGAGGGCGGGGGCGGCATCACCGTGCCCGAAGATCTGGTCTATCAGACCCGCATGCGCCTGGTCTCGGCAGGCGTGCCGCGCGGCGGCCATGTCGGCTTCGAGCTGTTCGACGATTCGGACTTCGGCGTCACCGAGTTCGCTCAGCGGGTCAACTACCAGCGCGCCTTGCAGGGCGAGATCGAACGCACGATCGCCGCGATGCCCGGGGTGCAGACCGCCCGGGTGCACCTGACCATCCGCCGCCCGGGCCTGTTCGTCGGCCAGAAGGAAACCTCCAAGGCCTCGGTCGCGCTGACCCTGCGTCCTGGCGAGGCGCTGAGCCGGCAGCAGTTGCGCGGCGTGCGCAGCCTGGTCGCGGCCGCGGTGGAAGGTCTGTCGAGCCAGGACGTGTCGGTGCTCGATTCCGATGGCGCCTTGTTGGCCGGCGGCGACGGCGACGAGGCGGCCGGGTTGGAGGGGCGCCACGAGGAGGAGAGCAAGATCGAAGAACGGATCCGCGCGCGGGTGGTCGAATTGCTCGGCCAGGTCCTGACCAGCGAAGAGTTCCGGGTTTCGGTCGATGCGAGCCTCAACTTCGACGCGGTGCGCGAAGTCAGCGAACGGCCCCTGGGCCAGGGCGACGACGGCAACGGCCTGCTGTTGCGGCGCCGGGTCAACAGCGCCGGCAGCAACGGCGCCGAAGGCCGCACCCAGAACAACGAAGAATCCGAATTCCTGCACGGCACGGCGCGCGAAGAGGTCTCGCGCGCGCCGGGCCGGGTCGAGCGCCTGTCAGTGGCGGTGATCCTGCCGCCCGACCTGGACGAGCAGGAGGTCGCGCGGATCCACTCGCTGGTCGCAGCGGCAGCCGGCATCGACCTCGATCGCGGCGACCGTCTGGAAGTGTCGCGGCTGGCGCGCGGCGGCGCCTGGCGCGCGGCGGCGATGCCCAGGCCCTCGTCAACGCCTGCCGCCGCGGCTGGCGACGAGCCTTCCGCGGCCGCGGCCATTCCCGTCGCGGCGACGAGCCGGGCCGCGGGCAAGCAATGGTGGCTATGGGGCGTGGTGGCGCTGATCGGCGTACTGATCGGGGTCATCGTCGCGATGGCGGCCCAGCGCGGCCCGCGCAAGCTCAAGCCCGACGAGCGCGAAGCCGTGCTGGCCAAGCTGCGCGGCTGGCTGGCCGAGGGCGGTACGCCGACATGAGCACTTCGGGCGAGCGCAAGAGCGCATTGCTGCTGATGTCGCTGCATCCGGCCGATCGGCGCCATCTGTTGGCAAGACTGCCGGCGCAGACCGCACGGCGCCTGCGCGGCCTCATCGACGAATTGAACCGCGCCCGCCTGCCGGCGGCCGAACTGGCCGAAGCCGCCTTGGCCGACGAGGTGCGCGGCCTGACCGCCAGTACCTCGCTGACCGTGGAGCAATTGCTGCAGTTGGCGTCGGTCCTGCCGCCGGCCTGGTTCGCGCGCGTGCTGGCGGCCTGGAACGGCGTCGACCCCGGTTTCTGCCTGGCCTTGCTCGACGAGCGCCGGGCCGGTGCGGTGCGCGAGGAGCTGAAGCGTCTGCAGCGTCTGCCTGCGCGCCTGCTCGAAGCCCTGCGCGAAGAGTCCGCCGCGCTGGCCGAACGCCGCGACGAGGCCGCGTGATGGAACGGGTCAAGCCCACCCAGGCGCAGATCGTCGGGCTGGCGGCGGCGTTGGCGCGCCGCGACGCGCCGTCGGCGCCCATCGCCGCGCCGGCGCCGGAGCAAACCGCGGAAGTCCAGGCACAGGCTTTGCAGCGCGAGCGCGAGCGCGTCCTGGCGCAGGCCCGGCGCGACGGCCATGCCGAGGGGCTGGCGCACGCGGAGGAAGAATTGGCGGCGGCGCGCCTGCGCATCCGCGACGAGATCGAGCAGTCTTGCGCCGACCGAATCGAGCAACTGGAACTGGCCCGAGACGGTCTGCGCCAGCTGTCGGCCCAGATCGGCCAGCGTTACGCCGAACACGAAGCCGAACTGCGTTCGGCGGCGGTCGAGATCGCCTATGCCGCAGTGCTGCGCGTGCTGGGCGACGATCCGGACGCGGCCAGGCGCGGATTGACCGCACGGATCTGCGAGCAGTTGTTGGCCGAACATCGGCACCGGCCGGCGGTGCTGCGGGTCGGGCCGGAAGACCTGGCCGCGGTGGCCGAGGGGCTGGCCGGCAACGAGGAACTGCGCGTGGTCGCCGATTCGTCCCTGCGCCCGGGCGAATGCCGGCTGGAGACCCGCAAGGGCAGCTACGACACGCGCCTGGAAGACCGGCTGGAAACGCTCAAGCGGACCTTCCTGGCCGCCTTGCGCGCGGAGGACGAACGGTGAAGGCCTTCGCCGCGCGGCTGCGCAACGAGATCCAGGCGGCGCCGATGAGCCGCCGCCTCGGCCGCATCGTGTCGTTCAACGGCCTGGTGGTCGAAGGCGAGGGGCCCGATGCGCGTCTGGGCGAGCTGTGCGAGATCGACGGCGCCGCGGGCGAGGCGGCGGTCGTCGCCGAAGTGGTCGGTTTCCGCGACGAACGCGTGCTGTTGATGCCCTACGGCCATGTCGGCGCCATCTCCACCGAAAGCCGGATCCGCGCCAGCGGACGCCCGGTGACCCTGCCGGTCGGCGACTCTCTGCTCGGCCGGGTGGTTGATGCGCTGGGCCGGCCGCTGGACGGCCTCGGCGAGATCGCCGCGACCGCGCACTATCCGTTGTATCGCGAGCCGATCAATCCCTTGCGCCGCGCGCCGATCGAGACGGTGCTGGAAACCGGCGTGCGCGCGATCGATGCGCTGCTGACTCTCGGCGCCGGCCAGCGCATCGGCGTGTTCGCCGGCAGCGGCGTCGGCAAGAGCACGCTGTTGGGCATGTTGGCCCGGCAGGTGCGGGCCGACGTAACCGTGGTCGGCCTGATCGGCGAGCGCGGACGCGAGGTCGGCGAGTTCCTGACCCATTCGTTGGGCGAGCAGGGGCTGAAGAAGGCCGTGGTGGTCGCGGCGACCTCGGACCAGTCCGCCCTGGTCCGGGTGCATGCCACCCATGCCGCGCACGCGATCGCCGAATACTTTCGCGACCAGGGCCGCTCGGTGCTGCTGATCGTCGATTCGATGACCCGTTTCGCCATGGCGCAGCGCGAAATCGGCTTGGCGATCGGCGAGCCGCCGACCTTCCGCGGCTATACCCCGTCTGTGTTCAGCCAGTTGCCGCGCTTGCTGGAACGCTGCGGCCGCTTGCGCGACGCCGGTTCGATCACCGGCATCTATAGCGTGCTGGTCGAAGGCGACGACACCAATGAGCCGGTCACCGACCACATGCGCGCCATCCTCGACGGCCACGTGATGCTGACCCGCGAACTCGCCGCCCGCGGCCATCACCCGGCGATCGATGTGCTGCACAGCGTGAGCCGCCTGATCGGCCAGATCGCGGGCAAGGACGAGAATGCGCTGGTCGCGGAGGTCCGGCGCCAGTTGGCCAGCTATGAGGCCTCGCGCGACCTGATCGAATTGGGCGCGCATCAGCGCGGCGCCAATCCGGCCCTGGACCGGGCGGTCGAGCTGAAGCCGGCGATCGACAAAGTGTTGCGCCAGGCCGCGGACGAGGCCAGTTCGCGCGCCGACGCCCTGGCCCGGATGGCGGCGGCGGTGGGCGCGGCCGGCAGCGGCGGGTTGGGGAGGAGCGCATGAGTGGCAAGAGCCTGGAGGCGGTGGCGACCCTGTTGCGCTGGCGCGAGTTCCACGAAGGGCGCGCGCAAGACGCGCTGCGCCGCCGTGCCGCCGAGACCCTGCGCGCGGAACAGCGCTGCGGGCAGGCGCAGGCTCATGTGCAGGAGATTCACGGCGCGCAGGACGCCTTGCTGGCCGCCGGCGAACTCGACCTGGAGCGCTTGCGCGCGCTCGCCGCGATCGAGCAGACGGCCTGGACCCGGCTGCAGGACGCGCAAGCCGCGCAACGCGCGGCCGAGCGTTCGCAGGATGCGGCTCGCCAGGCGCACATCGCCGCCCGGGCCGACACCCGGGTCGCGCAATCGCGGTTGGACCGCCTGGCCGCGCAAGAGCGCGACCGTGCCGAGAAGCGCCAGTTCGACCTGATGGCCGACTTGTTCAACCAGACCCGGGGGCTGCGTTCGTGATCACCACCTTGCCCAGCGGCATCGCGCCGATGCTCGGCCAGAAGGCCACCGGCGCCAGCAGCGCGCGCAACGACTTCAACCAATGGCTGCGCAGCGCGCCGCCGCCCGCGCAAGCCAGCGCCGAGCCGGGCGAAGCCGCGGCCGATGCGTTGCCGGTCGCGCCGGCCGAGCTGGCGGCCGGGTCCGGTCCCGGAACGGCATTGGAGTTGCACCTGGCGACGGCGGACGGCGCCGAACAGTTGATCTCGATTCCCTGGGGACTGCTGGCCAGCGGCCGCCTGTCGCTGCAGCTGCGCCGCGGCGGCGAAGCGACATCCGCGGCTCCGGCATCTCTGCAGGGCGTGCTGCAGACGCTGCCGCCGCCGGTTCCGCCGTACCCCGGCGCAACCCCGGCGTTCGTCGCCGTGCAGGCGCCGTCGCTGGTTGCGCCGAGGCCGGATGCGCTGGTGGCCGGTTCGTCGCGCGAGGCCCTGCGGATCGAGGCCGGCGGCGAGGCGTCCGCGGCCGGGTCCGCGGCATCGGCCGCGACCGTGCCGGTCTGGTTGAGCCGCTTGCTGCGCTGGGTCGAGCGCGACGGCTCTCCGGCGGCGGTCTGGGTGCGCGACTACGCCCTGGACGCGGACGGCGCGCAGCGCCTGGCGGCATTGGTCCGGGAACTGGCCGAAGAACACGGCATGCGGCTGGATCGCATCGTCGTCAACGCAAACGAAATCTGGAGCGCCGCCGGCGGCGCCAGCAAGGAGCAATACTGATGGCCATCGACGCAATCGGCAGCGTGCCGACCCCGCAGGACGCCTCGGCGATCACCCGCAAGAACTCGATCAGCCAGGACGATTTCATCAAGTTGTTCCTCGCCCAGCTGCAGTTCCAGGACCCGCTGGAGCCGGTCGACAACCGCGAGTTCCTGGCCCAGCTGGCCCAGTTCTCGGCGCTGGAGCAATCGCGCCAGACCAGCGAGAACCTGGCCTCGATGCTGACCATGAACGCTGCCGACCAGGCCGTGGGGCTGATCGGCAAGACCGTCGACGCGCAGGTGCAGGGCAACACCCTCACCGGCACGGTGATCGCGGTCGAGTTCACTTCGGCCGGGCCCAAGCTCAGCGTGCGCAACGGCAGCGGACCGGTGCAGACCGGTATCGCCCTGTCCCAGGTCAGTCTGGTCAAGAGCAACCAGTAATCGGAGCCCGCCATGTTCCAAGCCTTGTTCAACTCGCTGTCCGGCTTGTTCAGCTTCTCGCGGAGTCTGGATACCGTCAGCAACAACGTATCCAACATGAACACGCCGGGGTTCCGCGGCAGCGATTCATTCTTCGCCAACCTCGACGGCGGCTACGGCACCGGCATCGCCGGCGAGGGCCTGCGCCCGCAACCCGGCGACCTGCGCCAGACCGGCACGCCGACCGACATGGCGATCGAGGGCGAAGGTTATTTCGTACTGCGCGACCGCTCCGGCGAGCTGCACTACACTCGCGCCGGCCAGTTCCGCTTCAACGACAGCGGCGTGCTGATCGACACCGTAAGCGGCTTCGAGGTGATGTCGGTCGGTGCGGACGGCAACCTGGCGCCGATCGACATCACCGCCTACCGTACCCTGGAGGCGACGCCGACCACGCGGGTGAAAGTGCGCGGCAACCTGACCTCGCGCACGGTCACCAGCACTTCGCCGGCCACGCCGATCACCGCCAATATGACGGTATTCGATACCCAAGGCGTAGGCCGCACCCTGACGGTGAGCTTCCTGCAGGAGAACAACCTCGGCGATTACGCGCTGACGATCAAGGACGAGTCTTCGTTCACCGTCTACTCGGGTAAGGTGCGCTTCGTCGGCTCGCAGACCGTGCTGCCCAACAGCGTCAGCTTCGACCTCAGCTTCGCCGGCAACAGCCAGCAGATCACCCTGGATTTCGGCACGACCAATTCGGGCCTGACCGCGCAGCCGGCGGGCGAGCCGCTCAAGCTGACCGTCGAGGACGGCCACGGCCTGCTCGGCATCAGCAGCATGTCCTTCGACGACAAGGGCATCCTGCGGCTGAACTACTCCAGCACCGAGTCCAAGGAAGGGCCGCGCGTCGCCCTGGCCATCTTTCCCAACGAAGGCGATCTGCGCCTGGCCGGCAACCGGCTGCTCGACAACGGCAGCATCCGCGACGTCGAGCACGGCCGCGCCGCGCAGGGCCGGTTCGGGCGGATCAGCGGCGGCAGCCTGGAGCTGTCCAACATCGATCTGACCCGCGAGTTCGCCGACATGATCATCATCCAGCGCGGCTACCAGGCCAGTTCGCGGGTGATGACGGTCAGCAACGAAATGATCGAGCAGCTGTACAACAGCACGAGGGGCGGCTGATGGCCGTATTGCCCTTGCGCTGGCAGAGCCGCAGCCGCCTGGAGCGGGTGCGCGCCGAGGTCGAAGGCCGTTGCGAAAGCTGGCTCGGCGAATGGTCGGCGGGGGCGCGCGATCGCAGCGTTCAGGTCGCCGATGCCGCCGACGAGGGCGCGTGCGCGTCCGCCTCAGAGCAGTGGCAGGAACTGCGCGCCGGCGATGCCTGCCTGCGCCTGCGGCTGCCGGCCAATGCCTTCGCCGAATGGGGCCGGCGGCTGCTCGATACCCGCGAACACGAGGCGGCCGGGTTGGCCGAACGCATCGGCCGGCGCGCGTTTGCGGCCCTGGCGCAGGGCTTGCTCGGCGTGCAGGGTCAGATGCCGGTCGCGATCGAGCGCCCCGCATCGGCCGAACTGGCGTCGCGGCACGGCGTGGCGGCGCTGCAGGCGCTGGTCGCGGGCGTCCGGATCGGCCTGTACTTCGATGCTCGCGCCTGCGACCGGTTGGCTCCGCTGCCGGCGCCGGCGGCGGTCGCATTGATTCCGCGCAGCGCCGCGATCGGCGCCGGCGAGATCGCCCTGGTCGCGACCCTGGACCTCGGGTACAGCCCGCTGGAACAGGCCCTGAGCCTGCGTCCGGGCGAGATCATCAAGACCGGGTTGCGCTTGGACGCGCCCGTGCGATTGCGCACCCCCAGCGGCGAGCCAGTGCTCGACGCCACTCTGATCCAGCGCGACGGCGCACGCGCGTTGCGCGTCGTCGCGCCGTTCCGGCAACAGACTTGAGGAAGCAGTACTCATGAGCACTAACGTCGCGATGGAACTTCCGCGCAACGCCGCCGCCGGTACCGCGGCTGGCTCCGCCCAGGACATCAGCCTGATCGGCCATGTCCAGGTCGCGCTGACCGCGCAGATCGGCACGGTGACGATGTCGGTCGAACGTCTGTTCGGGCTCAAGCCCGGCGACGTGGTCGGCCTGAGCGAGGCGCTGGACGCGCCGGTCACGCTGCTGCTCAACGGCAAGGCGGTGGCGCGGGCCGAACTGCTCGCGGTCGACGACCACTACGGCATCCGCATCCTGGAACTGGCGTGACCGAGTCCGTTTCGCTCGCCGCGGGCGGTGCGGGCCCGTCGGGCTCGTCGGCTGGCGCGATGCAGGCAAGCGCGACGCAGACGAGCGCGTCGACGCCGCCGATCCGTTACCGGTCGGAGTCGGGCACGCTGGCCGACCAAGCCACCGGCGTGCTGCTGGTGCTGGCGCTGCTGTTGGCGGCAGCGCTGGCCTTGGCGCTGGTGGCCAAGCGCAAGGGCTGGTTGGATCGCTGGGTCGCCCGCTCCGGCGCCGGCGTCGTCGGCAGCGGCGGCGCCGCGTTGCGGGTCGAACAGACGCTTCGGCTCAGCCCGAGGACGGTCCTGTATCGGGTCGGCGACGGGCAAGACCGCTATCTGGTGATCGAATCGACCGTGCACGCGCAACTCGCGCCGCTCGCGCCCGACCAGGCGTCGGGCCGGGAGGCGACTGCGCCGGAGGGCGGGAACGATGGCTGAGTTCCGCTTCCGCGCGACGGCCGCACCGATCCGCCTGGCCGGACTGGCGGCGCTGGCGACGGTGTTGGCTTGCGCCGCAGCCCCGGCGATGGCGGCGGAGCCGGCGCAGTTGATCGACGGCGTGCTCAAGCAGGACTACTCGCCTGCGATCCGCAACCTAGTCGCCTTGTCGATGCTGTCGCTGGTGCCGGTGATGCTGGTGGCGATGACTTCGTTCACCCGTATCGTGATCGTGCTGTCGGTGCTGCGGCATGCGCTGGGCCTGCCGCAGACGCCGCCCAATGCGGTCATCGTCACCCTGGCGGTATGCCTGACCTATTTCTCGATGGCGCCGGTCGCCGACCGGGTCAACGACGAGGCGTTGCGGCCGTATCTGGCGCAACAGATCGGCGGCGGCGAGGCCTTGGCCAAGGGGTTGGTGCCGATGCGCGAATTCATGGTCGGCCAGACTCGCGAGTCGGATCTGCGCGCGGTCATGGAAATGGCCAAGCAGCCGCCGCCGCAGCGCATCGAGGACATCCGGTTCCGCCATCTGTTGCCGGCGTTCCTGCTCAGCGAGCTGAAGACGGCGTTCCAGATCGCGTTCGTGATCTTCCTGCCGTTCCTGCTGATCGACCTGGTGGTGGGCGCGGTGCTGATGGCCCTGGGCATGATCATGGTGCCGCCGGCGACGGTCAGTTTGCCGCTGAAGATATTGCTGTTCGTGCTGATCGACGGTTGGGTGCTCATCTCGCGCGCGTTGCTTGGAAGCTATTGGTCCTAACGCAATGGCGAGCGAGGCGGCCGAAGCGGAGCTGTGGCAGCGTTTTCGCGAGCGTACCGACGAGGACGCGCGCGACCGCCTGGTGCTGCTGCACATGCCCTGGGCGGCGGCGATCGCGCGTAACGTGCATCGGCGCGTGCCGGCCTATGCGGTGGACCGCGACGATTTCGTCCAGAACGCGACCATCGGCCTGATCGAAGCGATCTCGCGTTTCGAGCCGCAGCGCGGCGTCGCCTTCCGCAGCTTCGCCACCCCGCGCATCCGCGGGGCGGTGTTCAACGGCCTGCGCGCGATCATCGGCGAGCGCCCGACCGCCGCCGCCGACCGGCAGCAGGCGCGCCTGGAAGCCCTGCGCGAGGGCGGCGCAGGCGCCGCGTTCGAACAGGTCATCAATGCGGTGGTCGGCCTCGGCCTGGGCTATATGCTCGACGATGCCGCGCAGACCCTCGGCGACGGTTGCGGCGGCGCGGGTTCGGCCTACGAGTACGCCCGGCTCGGCCAAGCCCGGGCGCGACTGTTGAAAGCGGTCGATGCGTTGCCGCCGCGGCTTCGGCTGATCGTCAAGGCGCACTATTTCCAGCATGTGCCCTTCATCGATCTGGCCCAGCGCTTCGGCCTCAGCAAGGGGCGGGTGTCTCAACTGCACCACGAGGCGCTGAGCCGTCTGCGTGGGCTGATGGGGGAGCACTGACCCGCGCCGACCGGTGCGACCGGGCGCGTGCCCTGTCGCACCTTTCGGTATTTGTGAACGTCGACAACAAATGGCCGTCCGATCGCACTAAACCCAGCGGTCGCCGCCCGGGCTAGACAAACAGGACCGGCCTGGGATGGGCCGGTCGTCTATCCAAAGGGGTTAGCGATGGCGGCGGTGATTTCGGGTAACGGTCTGGGGCTGTTCAACGGTTCGTTCAGTCAGCTCGGCCAGGGATTGGGCAGCGGGCGCCTGGGCCAGGGCCGCGACAGCCAGTACGTCAACATCGCCAACGGCAACTTGCTCCTGCGCAGCCAGGACGAGTCGCTGGTGTTCCGCGGCCTGTCGCTGAGCCAGGTGCGTACCTACAACAGCCAAGGCCAGCTGTCCCAGGTCGGCGGCGACGCATGGAACATCAGCGACGAAGAACTCGTGCGTCTGGAACAGGACTACGCTCCGGCGTTGAGCGGCACGCCGGATTTGACTGCGCGCGTGGATCCGGGAGTGACTGTGATCGGCCAGCGGCCGTTGGCGAGCCCCGAGCAACGGCTGGCCGTCGATCAATTCATGCGCCAGATGCAGGCCGATTACGAGAGAGTTCGGCCGCTCGGCGTGGATGAAAAAATCCATCTTGATATTCCCGAAGTGACTCAGGAGCAACTTGATCACTATCGTAAGACCGGCTTTACGCGCTTGCCGGGCTACTACCCCGTGGATCCTACGATTGAAGCCAAGCGCGAACTCAACCAACGTGCGATCGAAGCGGCCGCCAACAATCCGTTTGCCGCCATGGCCGGTCTGCTGACCTATGCGCTAGGCGGAAGCGACGAAGATGCGCAACGGGCGATGATCAAGAACGATGACTTCACTAGCCCGATTTTGGATGCTCACCCTGGGCTTTCAAAGCCGGGCTGCATCGTGCGGGAGCACAGGGCACTGGCATCCAGGTCGAGGCGCGGGCGAGGCGTCTCGAAGGGCGAGATGGAACAGATGGAGGAAATGAATCGGATCCTGCGACTGGCGGAAAGCAGTAGGGACGAGGCCGAGTCCGTACGTCTCAAGCGCAGTCCTATCCAAGATCTGGATCCGAGAGTCGGAGTGCCGTGGAGGGTGGACGTCGGCTCTGCTGGGCCCGTCGTCGAACACGACGTCTTCGGGAATGAGATCTTTTACAGGGCGATGCCGGAGTCACATTACAAGAGGATACTTGAGGGCGACTTGGCACTCGTAGGAACGGGTGAGACTTCGCTGTCTCCCATCGAGAGCTATGCGAATAAGTACGACGGCGTACTTGTTCGCATAACCGTGCGCCCTGGAACTTCCGACGCCTTGAGAGCTATTGCTGTGGCCGGTAACGAAGCTACGGTGGGCCGGATCCCGGGGCTAGAAGTGCGCGACGGCAATTGGGGGATGACCCATGCTAGATTGAAGCTTGAGAAGTCGAATATCCCTGCGCTCAACGGTGGCAATGGCGTGATTACAATCCAACTCGGTGCAGAGGGCGGACGAGCTCTCAATCTATTCAATGATAATGTGCTCAAGATTGAGCGTATTAGGGAAGGCCTGGTTGGCCATGACAGATTCTGAGGCGGCCATGAAGGTTGTTTATGCACTCTCGCAAGATCTGAGAGACAACCCAAAAAGGGTGGAAAGGGTCCGGGCCACCACTCTTGATGAATCTAAGCCCTATCTCGGCCTCAAGGGGGCGGCAGGGCTGTTTGCCAGTAAAGAATGGTGGCAGGCTATTGTCGATGGCGATCTCGAAGTCGTTTTTTTCTCGGGGGTGATTCGAAGGATGTTTATTCCCGGAATGCCGGGAGACGACATTACTGAGCCGGATTTCGAGTGCATTTCGGATGACGGTGAGGTTCACATTTCGAGCCGGTATGCGAATGACCCAAAAGATCTGGAGCTATTCCAGATCGGCAAGCGGGTGAAAATGGCATACGTCTTGGATGAGCTCAAAGCGCCGCGCCCGGACGGCTCGCCCGACTATGCGGACATTCTGCTCGAGCTGTCGATCGAAGAGTGATGCGTAGGCAACTGATGTGCCGGGGCTCAGGCCTTTCCGCATTTTCAGGTGCCTGTAGAAGGGGGCTTCCGATGTTCTACGCGGATCTATGCTCGCTTGAGTTGGATGCCCGAAAGTGCTGAATGTTGATCTGCGCCGAAGTGCTCCCCCGTTTTTTCAAGGCGGCTTCGTCGCACGCCCAACTGGGAGCGGGAAGTCCTCACTTCACCCGATGCTTCCCCAGCTTTCGGGCCAAGGTCCTTCGATGCATCCCCAGCCTCCTCGCGGTCTCGGAGATGTTGAAGTCGGTCTCCGCCAGCACCTCGTGGATGCGTTCCCATTCCAGGGTCTTGATCGAGGTCTGGCGTTCGGTCAGTTCGACCGAGGCGTCGCCTTCGGCGCGGGTGAAGGCGGCTTCGATGTCGTCGGTATTGGACGGCTTGGCCAGGTAGTGCAGGGCGCCGAGCTTGATCGCTTCGACCGCGGTGGCGATGCTGGCGTAGCCCGTCAGCACCACGATTAGCATGTCCGGGTCGTGGGCGTGCAGGGCCTGCACGCAGGCCAGGCCGGAGTCGCCGCCGGCGAGCTTGAGGTCGACCACGGCGTAGCCGGGCGAGTGCTCGCGCAGCAGTTCGCCGACCTCGGCCAGGTTGGCGGCGTGGTGCACGAGGTAGCCGCGGCGTTCGAACGAGCGGCTCAGGGTGCGGGCGAAGGCGGCGTCGTCTTCGACGATCAGCAGCCGGCGCGGGGCGGCGTCCTCACTCATCGGCGGGGGCCTCGTTGAGGGTCAGGGAGGACAGCGGCAGGCTGACCGTGACCACCGCGCCGCTGGGCTCGCGGTTGCGCGCGGCGATGCTGCCGCCGAGCTGGCGGGCGACGTTCAAGGACAGGAACAGGCCCATGCCGCGGCCGGGCCGGCCCTTGCTGGACTGATACGGCTTGCCGAACTGGCTGAGCATGGCCGGGGCGAAGCCGGGGCCGGCGTCGCTGACCCGCAGCACCAGCCGGTCCTCGTCGCGCCAGGCTTCCAGGCCGACCCAGTCGGGCGAGGCTTCCAGGGCGTTGTCGAGGATGTTGCCGATCATCTGCTTGAGGCCCGAGTCGGAGACGATGGCGACGTCGGCGCCGAACTCGTTGGCGTAGTCGAAGCCGCGCACCGGGCGGGTGCTGCGCCATTCGGCGACCAGGTCGTCGAGGAACTCGCCGACCGTGGTCTCCACCGGCGCGTCGCCGCGCGCTTCGCCGGCCGAGAGCAGGATGCCGGTGACGATCGACTTGCAGCGCTGCAGCTGGGTCTGCATCTCGTCGAGCTCCTGCAGCAGTTCGGGCTGCTCGGTGAACGGCTTCATCCGCCGCCAGTCGCCGAGGATCACCGACAGCGTCGCCAGCGGCGTGCCCAGCTCGTGCGCGGCGCCCGAGGCGAGCAGGCCCATGCGCACGATGTGCTCTTCTTCGGCGGCGCGCTGGCGCAGATCGGCCAGGTGCTGGTCGCGGGCGCGCAGGATCCGGCCGATGCGGGTGATGAACACCACCAGCAAGGTGGCGTTGAGAGCGAAGCACAGCAGCAGCCCCTGCACGTAGGGATCGGCGAGGCCGCGGGTCGGGTCGGCCGGGATCACCACCGGGCCGGAGAAGGTGGTCAGGGCGACGAAGCAGGCGGTGGTGACCAGGACCATCGCGCAACTGGCCCAGGTGCGCAGCAGCACCGCGGCCAGGGCCACCTGCAGCAGGTACAGGAACACGAACGGATTGGCCGCGCCGCCGCTGAGGTAGAGCTGGGCGGTCAGGGTCATCACGTCGATCAGCAGAGCCAGGAACAGGGCGCCGTTGGTGACCTTCTCGCGATGCCGCCAGCGCAGCGTGCTGACCAGGTTGAACGCCGCCAGGCAGGTCAGCACGATCGCCATCGGCGCCAGCGGCAGCTGGATGCGGAAGCCGAAATGGACGAAGACGATGGTCGCGACCTGGCCGATCACCGCGATCCAGCGCAACTGGATCAGCTGGTGCATGTTGCGCACCCCGGCGCTGGCGCGCAGGGCCGGCGACAGCAACGGCGCAGGCGACCCGGAAGGGGGCGGCGATGCAGGCCGGGCGTCGGTCGCGCGGGGTGGCGAAGTGTCCTGCATCGGCGGGCCTCAACGAACCTCATCGGTCGGCGGCGGTACGGCACGGCGCCGCCGGCGTTGCTCCACGGCCACGCGCCAGGCCGCGCCGGCGACCATCAGCGCCAGCCCGAACCAGGTCAGCGCGTAGACCAGGTGACTGTTGGGAAACTTTATCACCGTCAGTCCGCCGACCGGCTCCCGCGCAGGATCGGCGCCGGGCGCGCGGTCGGCGTCGACGAAGTACGGCGCCACCGCTTCGCCGGCGAGGCCGCGGGCTGCCGCTATCGCGGCGACGTCGCGCGAGTGCCAGCGTTCCTGCGCCGGTTCGTTCTTGCGCAGGAAGCCGCCGCCGGGCTCGCTGAGCCGCAGCAGGCCGGTCACTTCGCCGGCGGGCGGGGGCGGCGGCGCCTTGCGCTCGCGGACGAAGCCGCGGTTGACCAGCACGATCTCGCCGGCGTCGGTGCGCAAGGGGCTGAGCAGCCAATAGCCGGGACCGAGCTCGGTGACCGCCTGGGTGTAGGTGTCGTGGCCGGTGAGATAACGGCCGCTCAGGCGCACGTGGCGGTACTCGTCGCGGGCCGCGCTCACGCTGGCCCAATCGGCCCGCGCCGGCGGCGCCCCGGGCGGCGCGTGCACGCGCGCTTCGACCCGCTCGATCAGGTCGAGCTTCCAGGCGCGGCGCTGGACCTGCCAGCTGCCGAGCGCGATCAGGCCCGCGAACAGGGCCGCGAACAGCAGGTACAGCGCGACCAGCGCGAAAACGCCGCGCGGCCGCCGGGCCGGGGTCGCCGTCATGGGTGCCACCTCGCGAACAACGGGTACGAAGCCGCGACTGCGTCGGGGCTCATCCTAACATCACGGGCCTTCCCGGGCCCTGAAAACGCGATGCCCGGAGCGGTGCGTCCGCCCGGGCATCGCGTCGTTCCAAAGCGGCGAAGAGCCATTGCATCCCAGCTCTTCTACGCGGTTTCACCGCCTCAAGGCATGGCCCGCATATCGTGCGGCACCGGCATCATGTTGACGTTGAGGTGATGCATGACCCACAACGAGCCGGCCAGCATGATCACCACCAGCACCAAGGTGAAGATCAGCGCGAGCATGTTCCAGCCGCCCTCCGACTTCGTGTTCATGTGCAGGAAATAGATCATGTGCACGACGATCTGCACGACCGCGAGGGCCAGGATCACGAAGGCGGTGGTGCCCGAGCTCGGGATCACCTTGGCCATGACCAGCCAGAACGGGATCGCGGTCAGGACCACCGACAGCAGGAAGCCGATCGCGTAGCCCTTGACGGTGCCGTGGTAATCGTCGCCGTCGTGGTGGCCGTGGCCGTGGCCGTGATCGTCATGGCCGTCATGGCCGTGATGATCGTGGCCGTTGTCGTGGTGTTGATTGGCGACCGGGTGGCTCACGGCAGCGCTCCCATCAGGTAAACGAAGGTGAAGACGCCGATCCAGACGACGTCGAGGAAGTGCCAGAACATCGACAGGCACAGCAGGCGGCGCCGGTTCTCCGGGATCAGCCCGTGCTTGCCCAACTGGACCATCAGCACCACCAGCCAGATCACGCCGAAGGTGACGTGCAGGCCGTGGGTGGCGACCAGGGCGAAGAACGAGGACAGGAACGCGCTGCGCTGCGGGCCGGCGCCCTCGTGGATCAGGTGGGCGAACTCGTACAGCTCCAGGCCTAGGAAGGCCAGGCCGAACAGGCCGGTGATCGCGAGCCAGCCCTGCACCGCGGCCAGCTTGCGCTTGGTCATTGCGATCATCGCGAAGCCGTAGGTGATCGACGACAGCAACAGCATCGCGGTGTTGATCGCGACCAGTTGCAGGTCGAACAGGTCGGCGCCGGACGGGCCGGCCGCGTAGCTGCGGCCGAGCACGCCGTAGACGGCGAACAGCACCGCGAACACCAGGCAGTCGCTCATCAGGTACAGCCAGAACCCGAGCAGGGTGCCGTTGGGAGGATGGTGCTTGCCCTTCAGGTCGAAGAAGACCGGGCGCCCGTCGGCGGTTTGGGTGGCGATGGCGTCAGACATGGGCGGCGGCCAGTTGTTGCGTGCGCTGGTTCTCCGTGGCGGTGACTTGCTCCGCCGGGATGTAGTAGTCGCGCTTGTAGTTGAAGGTGTGGACGATGGCGGCGATCAGCATGGCGACGAAGGAGACGCCGGCGACCAGCCACATCTGCCAGATCAGGGCGAACGCGCACAGCGTGCTCAGGCCGGCGATGACCACGCCCGCGGCGGTGTTCTTGGGCATGTGGATCGACAGGAAGCCCGAGGTCGGACGCTGGTAACCGCGCTGCTTCATGTCGTGCCAGGCGTCGTTGTCGTGCACCACCGGGGTGAAGGCGAAGTTGTAGTCCGGCGGCGGCGAGGAGGTCGACCATTCCAGGGTGCGGCCCTGCCACGGATCGCCGGTTTCGTCGCGCAGCGCCTTGCGGTTGCGGATCGAGACCGCGACCTGGATCAGGAAGCTGAGGATGCCCAGGGCGATCAGGGCCGCGCCGAAGGCGGCGATCACGAACCAGATCTGCAGCGAGGAGTCCTCGAAATGGCTGACCCGGCGGGTCACGCCCATCAGGCCGAGCACGTACAGCGGCATGAAGGCGAAGAAGAAGCCGATCTGCCAGAACCAGAACGAGCACTTGCCCCAGAACGGATCGAGCTTGAAGCCGAAGGCCTTGGGCCACCAGAAGTTGATGCCGGCGAACAGGCCGAACAACACGCCGCCGATGATCACGTTATGGAAGTGGGCGATCAGGAACAGGCTGTTGTGCAGGACGAAGTCGGCCGGGGGCACCGCCAGCAGCACGCCGGTCATGCCGCCGATGACGAAGGTGACCATGAAGCCCATCGTCCACAGCATCGGCACTTCGAACCGGATCCGGCCGCGGTACATGGTGAACAGCCAGTTGAAGATCTTCGCGCCCGTCGGGATCGAGATGATCATCGTGGTGATGCCGAAGAACGAGTTGACGCTGGCGCCCGAGCCCATGGTGAAGAAGTGGTGCAGCCACACCAGGTAGGACAGGATGGTGATCACCACCGTCGCGTAGACCATCGAGGCGTAGCCGAACAGGCGCTTGCCGCTGTAGGTCGAGACGACTTCGGAGAAGATGCCGAAGCAGGGCAGGATCAGGATGTAGACCTCCGGGTGGCCCCAGATCCAGATCAGGTTCACGTACATCATGGGGTTGCCGCCCAGATCGTTCGTGAAGAAGTTGGTGCCCGCATAGCGATCCAGCGACAGCAGCACCAGCACCGCGGTCAGCACCGGGAACGCGGCCACGATCAGCACGTTGGTGCACAGCGAGGTCCAGGTGAACACCGGCATCTTCATCATGCTCATGCCCGGCGCGCGCATCTTGACGATGGTCGCGATCAGGTTGATGCCCGATAGCAATGTACCGACGCCTGCGATCTGCAGCGCCCATATGTAGTAGTCGACGCCGACCCCTGGACTGTAGGCGATGCCCGACAGCGGCGGATAGGCCAGCCAGCCGGTGGTGGCGAACTCGCCGACGAACAGCGAGACCATCACCAGCGCCGCGCCGCAGGCGGTCATCCAGAAGCTGAAGTTGTTGAGGAACGGGAAGGCCACGTCGCGCGCGCCGATCTGCAGCGGCACCACGTAGTTCATGAAGCCGGTGACCAGCGGCATCGCCACGAAGAAGATCATGATCACGCCGTGGGCGGTGAAGATCTGGTCGTAGTGGTGCGGCGGCAGGTAGCCGGCGTTGTCGCCGAACGCCATCGCCTGATGCAGGCGCATCATGATCGCGTCGGCGAAACCGCGCATGAGCATGACCAGCCCCAGCACGATGTACATGATGCCGATCTTCTTGTGATCGATGCTGGTGAACCACTCGTTCCAGAGATAGCCCCAGAGCTTGTAGCGGGTGAGCAGGGCGACCACGCCGATGCCGCCCAGCGCGACCATGGCGAAGGTCGCGATCAGGATCGGTTCGTGCAGCGGGATCGACTCCCAGCTGAGCCGGCCGAAGATCAGGTGGGCGGGGTGGGGTTGTTCTGTCATCTTGACTCCGAAGGTCCGCTGCCGGACCTGGCGCCCGCGGGCGCGCTGGCTAAACGAATGCGGTGGCTGAGCGGCGGCTGCGCAGCTTAGGGCGCGAGGGTGGCGACGCCCCAGTTCGGGGTCGCGGCGTTGGGCGAGGTGAGGCACATCGCCGAAGCCACGTACGGGCCGCCGCGCAGATCGCCGATGCGGCGCTGGGCGAGCGCGTCGGTGCTCAGGCCGAGCCCGCCGGCGGCGTCGATCGCCATCATCTCGTCCATGCACATCCGGCTGGAATCGACGCAGCGGTTGAGGATCGCCTGGTACAGGCCCGGCGCGACCGCGCCGTAGCGGCGTACCGGTTCCTTCTCGCTGGGCTTTTCCAGCTCCAGGTAGCCGGCGCGCTCCAGGGTCGTGCCGCTGGCGCGGTTCTTCGCCACCCAGGCGTCGAAGCCGGCCTGGTCCAGGCCGTGGAAGCGGAAACGCATATGCGAGAAGCCGGCGCCGCTGTAGTTGGCGGAGAAACCCTCGAAGTCGCCGGGCTTGTTGATCACCGCGTGCAACTGGGTCTGCATGCCCGGCATGGCGTAGATCTGGCCGGCCAGGGCGGGAATGTAGAAGGAGTTCATCACCGTCGAGGCGGTGATCTTGAACTGGATCGGCCGGTCGACCGGCGCGGCCACTTCGTTGATCGTGGCGATGTTCTGTTCCGGGTACAGGAACAGCCACTTCCAGTCCATCGCCACCACTTCGATCACCAGCGGCTTGACGTCGGCGGCGACCGGCTGGCCGGGCTTGATCCGGTCGAGCGGACGGTAGGGATCCAGGGTGTGGGTGCTGACCCAGGTGATCGCGCCGAGGACGATGATGATCAGCAGCGGCGCCGACCAGATCACCAGCTCGAGCTGGGTGGAGTGGTCCCAATCCGGCTTGTAGGTGGCCTTGGTGTTCGAGGCGCGGTAGCGCCAGGCGAAGAACAGCGTCAGCGCGATCACCGGCACGATGATCAGCAGCATCAGCACGGTCGAGATCACGATCAGGTTGCCTTGCTGCTGGGCGATGTCGCCCGACGGGTTCAGCACCACGGTGTTGCAGCCGGCCAGCGCCAGCGCGGCGCCGGCGACGAGCAAGGGTCGGAACAGAGTCTTGAGAGCGTTCATTAATCTGACGCGTAGGCACGAGCGGGGCCGCGACGGCCGCGGCGATGGGCGCGATCCTAAAGGCCGGGCGCGGCGCGCACGATTGGACGTTTTGTCCCATGCGCTGCGCTGCAGCATCGACGGCGCGCGCGGCGGGCGAGGGCGGGGTCGTCGCGCCGTCTTCACGAAACCCAACAACGGCGCGGCCTGGCGCTGAACAGGGCGTCCGCAGGACGGTATTGGCGGCGTCCGCAGACCGGAGTAACGTCGGAGAGGCGGGTTAAGCGACCCGCCCGTTCCGGCACAGCCGCCGACCACGGACCGCAACCCGTACCGAGCGCCCGCCTATGATGCCTATGCCCAGCCATGCCCTCCCGGAGTCGTCCCGCACCGTTTCCGTCCATGGCCCCGAGCCCCACGGCGAGGTCAAGCCGGGCGAGATCGCGGTCGGGGTGGTGATCGGGCGGGCCTCGGAATACTTCGACTTCTTCGTCTACGGCATCGCTTCGGCGCTGGTCTTCCCCTCGGTGTTCTTCCCCTTCCTCGACAAGCTCGAGGGCACCCTGTGGTCGTTCGCGATCTTCGCCCTGGCCTTCGTCTCGCGGCCGCTGGGCACGGTGCTGTTCATGTGGATCCAGCAGCGCTGGCACCGCAGCACCAAGCTGACCGCGGCCCTGTTCCTGCTCGGCAGCTGCACCGCCGGCATCGCCTTCCTGCCCGGGTTCGCCAAGATCGGCAGCCTGTCGATCGTGCTGCTGGCCCTGTTCCGGCTCGGCCAGGGCGTGGCCCTGGGCGGGTCCTGGGACGGCCTGCCCTCGCTGCTGGCGCTGAACGCGCCCAAGGAGCGGCGCGGCTGGTACGCCATGCTCGGCCAGCTCGGCGCCCCGGTCGGCTTCATCATCTCCGCGGCCCTGTTCGCCTACCTCTACGGCGCGCTGTCGCCGACCGACTTCTTCGACTGGGGCTGGCGCTATCCGTTCTTCGCCGCCTTCGCGATCAACGTGGTGGCCCTGTTCGCCCGCCTGCGCCTGGTGGTGACCCACGAATACGAGCGCGAGCTGGGCGAGCACGAGCTGGAGCCGACCCCGGTGCTGGAACTGGTCGGGGCCAAGGGCCGGCACGTGGTGATCGGCGCCTTCGCCGCCCTGGCCAGCTATGCGCTGTTCCATATCGTCACCATCTTCCCGCTGTCATGGATCCTGCTGTACTCGGACCAGTCGGTGCCGCAGTTCCTGGCGGTGCAGATCGTCGGCGCCTTCCTCGCCGCCGGCGCGGTAGTCGCCTCGGGCAGCATCGCCGACCGTTTCGGCCGGCCGCGCACCCTGGCCGCGCTGGCCGCGGCGATCGCGATGTTCAGCGGTTTCGCGCCGACCCTGCTCGGCAGCGGCGCGATCGGCCAGGACGCCTTCATCCTGATCGGCTTCGTCCTGCTCGGCCTGTCCTACGGCCAGGCGGCCGGCTCGGTGACCGCGAATTTCGGTTCCAAGTACCGCTACACCGGCGCCGCGCTGACCTCCGACCTGGCCTGGCTGATCGGCGCCGCGTTCGCGCCGCTGGTCGCGCTGGGCCTGTGCGCCCGCTTCGGCCTGGCCTTCGTCGGCGTCTATCTGCTGTCGGGCGCGATCTGCACGATGGCGGCGCTGGCGGTGAACCGGGCGCTCAAGCTGCGCAGCTGATCGACGCGACGCCGGCGACGCCGGCTGCGTCCGCCACGATGGCCCGCGCTTGCGCGGGCCGTCGTGTTTTGCGCGCCTGCCGCAGGCACGGCGCAAGGCCGGCGAAGCTGCCGGTGCGGCAACGCCTCCTCGGCGCCGGCCTCGGCAGCGCAGGCCTTGCGACGACAACGGCCCCGGGACGATGTCGCCGGGGCCGTTGCGGGATGAAGCCTGGATCGGTGCGGTCGCCGTCGCGACCGGTCCGGACTCAGGACTGCAGGAAGGTCAGCAGATCCTGGTTGAGCTTGTCCTTGTGGGTGTCGGTCAGGCCGTGCGGAGCGCCCGGGTAGACCACCAGCTTGTGGTTCTTGACCAGCTTGGCCGCGGCGTGGGCGGCGGTGTCGATCGGCACCACCTGGTCGTCGTCGCCGTGCAGGATCAGGGTCGGGACGTCGAACTTCTTCAGGTCTTCGCTGAAGTCGGTTTCCGAGAACGCGGCGATGCAGTCGTAGGTGTTCTTGTGCCCGGCCAGCATGCCCTGCATCCAGAACCAGTCGATCCTGCCCTGCGACGGCGTCGCGCCGGGGCGGTTGAAGCCGAAGAACGGGCCGCTGGCGAGGTCCTGGTAGAGCTTGGAGCGGTCGGCGATCGAGCCGGCGCGCAAGCCGTCGAACACCTCCTTGGGCAGGCCGCCGGGGTTGGCTTCGGTCTTGAGCATCTGCGGCGGCACCGCCGAGATCAGCCCGGCCTTGGCGACCCGGCCGGTGCCGTGGCGGCCGATGTAGCGGGCGACTTCGCCGCCGCCGGTGGAGAAGCCGAACAGTGCGGCGCCCTTGAGATCCAGGTGTTCGATCAACTGGGCCAGGTCGTCGGCGTAGTGATCCATGTCGTTGCCGTGCCAGGGCTGGCTGGAGCGGCCGTGGCCGCGGCGGTCGTGGGCGATGGTGCGGTAGCCGCGATCGGCCAGGAACAGCATCTGCGCTTCCCAGCTGTCGGCGTTGAGCGGCCAGCCATGGCTGAAGACGACCGGCTGGCCGTCGCGCGGGCCCCAGTCCTTGTAATAGATCTGCACGCCGTCTTGGGTGGTGAAGGTGCCCATGGTGTCGCTCCTGTTGCGGTGGGGGTGGGTAGGTCGAGTCAAGGCGAAGGCGAGTCGACGCCGCGCCCGCATCCGCCTTGCTCTTGCCGTTCTCCCCTTTGAAAAAGGGGGAGGGGGATTTGCTTTTTGCTTCTATGCGCCAGCCCGCTCAATCGCGTGCCCGCAGCTGCCGCCTCAGCGGGTCAGCCGTAGCGCCGTCTCGGCGACCACGCGGCCCTGATAGCGCGCGCCTTCCAGTTCGTTCTCGCTGGGCTGGCGCGAACCGTCGCCGCCGGCGATGGTGGTGGAGCCGTAGGGCGATCCGCCGGTGACCTCGTCCAGGCGCATCTGCCCGGCATGGCCGTAGTCCAGGCCGACCACCACCATGCCGAAGTGCAGCAGATTGGTGATGATCGAGAACAAGGTGGTTTCCTGGCCGCCGTGCTGGGTCGCGGTCGAGGTGAAGGCCGAGCCGACCTTGCCGTGCAACGCGCCGCGCGCCCACAGCCCGCCGGCCTGATCGAGGAAGTTAGCCATCTGCGAGGACATTCGGCCGAAACGGGTGCCGGTGCCGATCACGATCGCGTCGTAGTCGGCCAGGTCTTCGACCTTGGCGATCGGTGCGGCCTGGTCGAGCTTGTAGTGCGAGCGGCGGGCGACTTCTTCCGGCACCAGTTCGGGCACGCGCTTGATGTCGACCTGGGCGCCGGCGCCGCGCGCGCCTTCGGCAACGGCCTGGGCCATGGTTTCGACGTGCCCGTAGGCGGAGTAGTACAGCACCAGAATCTTGGCCATGATCGTTTCTCCAGGGTAGAAAAGCGTTGCTCGGGATCGGCAACGCCGGCCACCTTGCCGGCGTTGGGTTCGAAAGCGTGAGTCGCGTCGTGTGTCTGCCTGCCGACTTGCGACGCCGGTCTCAGGGGGCGGTGTCGACCAACACGATTTCGGCGTCTTCCAGCGCGGTCACCCGCAGTTGCGCCTCGTTGCGGATCGCCGCGCCGTCGCGGGCGTCGATGCGCACGCCGTTGACCTCGACCGCGCCCTTGGCCGGCACCAGATAGCCGTAGCGGTCCGCGCCGAGCGCGTAGTCGGCCGACTCGCCGGCGGCCAGGGTCAGGCCGAGTACGCGCGCATCGGCGCGGATCGGCAGGGCGTCGTCGTCGCCGGCCTTGCCGCTGGCCAGGATCACGAAGCGGCCGGCGCGCTCGCCCTTGGGGAAGGGCTTGCTGCCCCAGGTCGGGGTGCCGCCGCGCTGATCGGGAATGATCCAGATCTGGAAGATCCGGCTGGTGTCGGCTTCCAGGTTGTATTCGGCGTGCTGGATGCCGCTGCCGGCGCTCATCACCTGCACGTCGCCGGCCTCGGTGCGGCCGCGGTTGCCGAGGTTGTCCTGGTGGCTGATCGCGCCGTCGCGGACGTAGGTGATGATTTCCATGTCCGCATGCGAATGCGGCGGGAAGCCGGTGTTGGCCTGGATCGCATCGTCGTTCCACACCCGCAGCGCGCCCCAGCCCATGCGCTCGGCGTCGTGGTAGTTGGCGAAGGAGAAGTGGTGCTTGGCGTCGAGCCAGCCGTGGTTGGCGCCGCCGAGGCTGGCGTAGGGGCGATGCTGGATCATGTCGTGGCTCCCGAAGTCGTGGTTGCGTGGTCGATGGACGGCACGATAGACCTCGCCGGGCGGCTTTAGAATGGAACCAATCGAATAATATTCATTCCAAAAACGTTATAGTCGCCGAGCCATGCAGAAACTCCCCGACCTCGAAGCCTGGGCGATCTTCGCCAAGGTCGCCGAAACCGGCTCCTTCGCCCGCACCGCGGCCGAGTTCGGCCTCGCCCAGGCGACCGTATCCAAGGCCATCGGCCGGCTGGAGGCGCGGCTCAAGACCGTGCTGTTCCACCGCACTTCGCGGCGCATGTCGCTGACCGAGAGCGGCCGCGGCGCGCTCGAGCGCGCCAGCCGCATCCTCGCCGAGGGCGAGGCGGTCGAGGCCGAGATCACCGCCCAGGCCAAGCACCCGCGCGGGATGGTGCGGATCGCCGCGCCGATGTCGTTCGGCGTCGCCCACCTGTCGCCGCTGCTGCCGGAGTTCATGGCCAAGTACCCGGACATCGCCCTGGAGATCGCCTTCGACGACGGCGTCACCGACCTGGTCGGCGGCGGCTACGATCTGGCGTTGCGGATCTCGGCCCTGGCCGATTCCAGCCTGTTGGCGCGGCGCCTGTGCGGCGTGCGCGTCCTGCTGGTCGGTGCGCCGGCCTATTTCGAACGCCACGGCCGTCCTCGCCACCCGCGCGAACTGTCCGCGCATCACGGCCTGTCCTACACCTATTCGCGTTTCGGCAGCGCTTGGCGCTTCCAGCACAAGCGCCACGGCGACTTCTCCATCGCCGTGCCGTCGCCGCTGCGGGTCAACAACGCCGAAGCCTTGAATCCGGCCTTGATCGCCGGCCTCGGCCTGGCGCTGCAACCCGAATTCCTGGTCTGGCGCGAGCTGCGCAGCGGCAAACTGGAAGCGACGATGACCGAGTGGGCGCCGCCGCCGATCGCGTTGCACGTGGTCACGCCGCCCGGCCGGGTGCGGCCGGCGCGGGTGCAGGCGTTGATCGACTATCTGGTGCGCAAGTTCGAGAAGGCGCCTTGGGCGGAGCCCTAGATTCGCGGTTGGCGTCGCGGCGCCGGCGGCATAGACGCGGCGATCGCAGCGGTCCGCTTGCATGGATCGGCGGCGACTGCTCGGAGTCTTCGACGGAAGCAGGGCGGCGGCGCGTGCGATCGATCCGCGCTCATCGCTTGATTAGTGTGCCTCGGTGATCAGTTATTTCGTCTCTTGCCCGCCGTTTTTCGGGCTAAACAAGGCCTTGCCTAAGGGCTCGGCTGCGCTGATTGAGGGGCGTTTATTTTTGGTATATAAGTCACAAAATTCCAGGTAGGGATGCCGGGGGGCGAGCCGCCAACCAAGAGCAGAGCCCGCTGGGGGCGCCGCAGCGTTGTTCGGGAACTCGCGCATCGGGCAAGGGAGCGTCTAGCTGCTCGGTGCCGAATGCATTGAATGATCTGCGCAAGAGGTGTCGCATGTTCGTCGCTCTCCATCGGCAAGGTCGCAGCCCGGCATGTCGCGCCGGGAGACTCGCCTGGGCTGCGGCGTTGGCGATGTTGTCGTTGACCGCAATGCCGGCGGCGGCGCAGATCCAGCGTAGTTTCATCAATCTCGGTTTCGAGGTGCCGGCGCTGGTCCCGCTCGCGCCGGCGACGGCCTGCCATACGCAGACCATAGACACGAGGGTCGATGGCTGGACCACAACCCATGCTGTCGCGACCTCCAACGGCACTTGCCAACTGCCGCCGACCAATGAGTCGGGGCGTTTGATCGAACTGTGGCGCAGCGGGTTCGACGGCGGAAGCGGCCCTGCCTTCGTGGTGCCATCGCGCGCCGGGAACAATTTCGCCGAGCTCAATGCCCAGCAGGCGTCGCGGCTGTATCAGTCCGTGTGCCTGGTGACCGGCGAGCAAGTCCGATGGCAGCTCAGTCACCGGGGGCGATCGAATCTCGGGAGCGACAGGATGTCCTTCAACATCGGCAGCGTCGCCAACGAGATCGGCCGATTCGAGACCTCGATAACGGGAGCCGGATCGGTCGTAACCTGCGGCGGAAGCGGTGGAGCGATCGCCAGTTCGATCTGCGCGGCGCCGACCACGACCAATACCTGGGCCGACTACACCGGCACCTTCGTCTGGGGTGGCCCCTCGGGCAATCAGGATTTCGGTTTCGAGGCGATCAGCACGGGCAGCCTAAACAACAGCTTCGGTAACTTCCTCGACGAAATTCAGATCTTCCTGACCCCGTATCTGGAACTGAGAACCTCCTCCAGCACCGCTTCCAATTCGGCGTCGGAGGCGGTAGGCACCGGTGCGGGGCCCGTCGTCGCGGTGTCCGGCACTCTGGCCATCGCAGTGACCGTGACGATCCAGGTCAACGCGGTTGCCAGTACAGCGGAGCTGGGCACCGACTACACCACGCCAGGTGGCGGCAGCAGCTTTTCCTTGACCATTCCGGCCGGCAACTACGACGGCGGTGCGGGTAGCGAATTCGCCACCGGCATCACCGTCGTCAACGACACGATCGTCGAGAACAACGAAACGATAGTGATGAGCGTGGTGCCGCGCCCTACCGATTACACCATCGCCAGCACCACCACTTGCGCGGCCGCAAGCACGCCGATCGTCACCTACACCATTCTCGACAACGACGTCGACCTGCGCACGACCAAGACGGTCGGCAACGCCAACCCGGTGCCCGGCGGCACCACCGTGTTCACGGTGACTTACCAGAACAACACCGCGCGGCCGATCCTGGGCACCGGCACCGACCTCAACGTGCACGACGCCTCGGCCGCGCTGGCCGATGCCTTGCCGACCGGTTTCACCGCGTTCTCGTGGACCTGCGCCGCCAGCGGCACGCCGACGCCGGTTTGCCCGGCGGCCAGCGGCACCGGTGCGATCAACGCGACGGCGACGTTGCCGGCCGGCAACGCCACCGCGGGCGGGACCCTGACCTATACCGTCACCGGCACGCTCGACCCGGCGCAATGCGCGGCGACGACGAACACCAGCACGGTGACGGTGGTGGCGCCGATCCAGGAGGGCAGCAGCGCCCAGGCCGGCTTCGTCACGCCGGTGCCGGGCGGCAGCGCCAACAACAGCGCGTCGGCTGCGGTGAACCCCGGCTGCCTGACCCTGAGCAAGACCACCAGCCCGGCCGCGGCCGCCACGTTCGGCTTCACTTTGACCAATACCGCGCTGGCATCGGCCTCGGTGACCACGCCGGCCTCGGGCACGGCACAGGTCGACGGCAACGCCGCCGCGGCCGGCGTGCAGCCGTTCGGCATCGTCGCGCCGAACGCGGCGATCACGATCCAGGAGTCGACGCTGGCGGCCAACTACCGGCTCGGCAGCGTGGTGTGCAGCAACGGCACGGGCAACGTCGGCAGCCTGAGCGGCACCACGTTCACGATCGCCGCGGGCGACGTCCTGCCGGGCACCGATTTCACCTGCGGCTTCACCAATATCCGCACCGCCACGGTGGCGCTGGCCAAGACTTGGGCCGGCGCCGCGCTCAACGACACGGCGAACCTCAGCGCGACCGGCGCCACCACGAACCCGAGCCTGGCTTCGGTCGCCAATGCGGCCAACGAGACCGACACCGGCACCGCGGTCGCCGTCGATGCCGGAACGGTGCTGACCCTGTCCGAGGTCTTGGGCGCGGGCAACGCCGGGCTGTACAACCCCAGCGCCTGGTCCTGCAGCGGCACCGGCGGCCTGTCCGGCAATACGCTGACGGTGGGCGCGACCGATAGCGCGATCGTCTGCACCATCGCCAATACCCGCCGACGGGCCGACCTGCAGATCACCAAGACCAATACCCCGGGCGTGAATGGCGATGTCGACCAGGCCAACGACACCGTGACGCGCGGAGCGAGCACGACCTACACCGTTACGGTGACCAACCTGGGCCCGGATACGGTGACCAATGCGTTGGTCCGCGATACGGCCGGCCCCGGCATCGTCTGTCCGGCCGCGAACGCGGTGAGCTGCGCCGGCCCGACCGGGGCCTGTCCCGCTGGGGCCTTGACCTTTGGCGACCTGGCGGCTGGGGTCATCCTGGGAACCTTGCCGGCGACGGCGGGCGGCAATCAGGTGCGGTTCGTTTTCCAGTGCGCCGTTCCATAGCGACCGGCGCACGCGAGGTCCGGGCTCGTATCATGCGCCGCCGCGGCGCATAGGCCCCGCGGCTGTCCCGGCACGACCGCGGCCGAGCCCGCGGCGCGATATTCACGCCAGCCCGACACGAAGCCAGTAATGTGCCCCAGTAATCGAGGAAAGCGTATTGCTGGGGCATTCGTTCCGGTGGTGCGCAGCGATGGTCCGGGCCGCGGAGCGAAGGGCAGGGCCAGCGATTTCGCGGCACGGGAGCGTATCGCCCCGCAGCCATCCTCGACGATTCTTTTGCGCGAAGGGGGCTGCTTGTTGAACGATCGTCGAAACGGGGTCCGCGGTGCGCGCGTCGGCCGCGGGCTCGCATTGGGATCGGCGCTGCTGCTGTCGCTGCTGGCAGGGCCGGCCGCCGCGCAGATCCAGCGCAGCTTCATCAATCTGGGCTTCGAAGAACCGGTGCTGTCGCCGCTGGGCTGCTTCAAGCAGACCATCGATTCGCGGGTGACCGGCTGGACCACCACCCACTTCAGCGCCATCTCCAACGGCACCTGCGTCAGTCCGCCGAGCGGCGAAGCCGGGCCTCTGATCGAGCTGTGGAGCAACGGCTTCAATGGCACGCCGTCGCGTGCGGGCAGCAATTTCGCCGAACTCAACGCCCAACAGGCATCGCGGCTGTTCCAGGGCGTGTGCCTGGCCGCAGGCGAGCAGGTGCGTTGGCAGTTGAGCCATCGCGCCCGAGAGCCTTTCGGCACCGGTATCGACGTGATGTCGTTCAACATCGACTCCGCGGCCAACCAGGTCGGCCTGTTCGCGACCAATACCGCCGGCGGCGGCACGGTACAGGCCTGCGGCGGCGGGCTGGTCGGCAGCGCCAGCTGCGCGGCGCCGACCACGACCAATACCTGGGCCGACTACACCGGCACTTTTACCTGGAACGGCACGTCCGGCGTGCACAATTTCGGCTTCGAGGCGATCAGCACCTCGACCGGCAACAACAGCGCGGGCAATCTGCTCGATGAGATCCAGATCTTCCTGACCCCCTACCTGGAGTTCAGGACCTCCTCCAGTTCGGGATCCGAATCGGTGGGCGCCGGCGCCGGCCCGACCATTTCGGTTTCCGGCACCCTGGCGACGGCCATCACCGTGACGATCCAGGTCTCGGCCGCCAGCACTGCGACCCTGGGCAGCGACTACACCACGCCGTCGGGCAGCAACACTTTCACCATGAGCATCCCGGCCGGCAACTACGACGGCGGCGCGGGCAGCCAGTTCGCCACCGGCATCGTCGTCATTAACGATACGGTGATCGAGAACAACGAAACGATCGCGATGACGGTGCAGCCCAACCCGTCGGCCTACACCATCGCCAGCACCACCACCTGCGGCCCGCCTTCGATACCGACCTCGACCTATACCATTCTCGACAACGACGTCGACCTGCGCACGACCAAGACGGTCAGCAACGCCAACCCGGTGCCCGGCGGCAACACCGTGTTCACGGTGACTTACCAGAACAACACCGCGCGGCCGACCGTGGGGACCGGCGCCGACCTGAACGTGCACGATGCGCCGGCCACGCTCGCCGACGCCTTGCCGACCGGTTTCACCGCGTTCTCGTGGACCTGCGCCGCCAGCGGTACGCCAGCGCCGACGTGCCCGGCCGCCAGCGGCACCGGTGCGGTCAACGCGACGGCGACATTGCCGGCCGGCAACGCCACCGCCGGCGGCACCTTGACCTACACCGTCACCGGCACGCTCGACCCGGCGCAGTGCGCGGCGACGACCAACACCAGCACGGTGACGGTGACCGCGCCGATGCAGGAAGGCACCAGCGCGCAGGCCGGCTTCGTCACGCCGGTGCCGGGCGGCAGCGCCAACAACACCGCGACCGCGGTCGTGGATCCCGGCTGCGTGACGCTGAGCAAGACCACCAGCCCAGCGGCCGCCGCCACGTTCGGCTTCACTCTGACCAATACCGCCCTGACGTCCGCCTCGGTGACCACGCCGGCCTCGGGCACGGCACAGGTGGACGGCAATGCGGCGGCGGCCGGGGTGCAGCCGTTCGGCACCGTCGCGCCGAACACGGCGATCACGATCCAGGAATCGACGCTGGCGGCCAACTACCGGCTCGGCAGCGCGACCTGCAGCAACGGCACGACTACGGTCGGCAGCCTGAGCGGCAGTACCTATACGATCGCCGCCGGCGATGTCCTGCCGGGTACCGACTTCATCTGCGGCTTCACCAATATCCGCACCGCCACGGTGGCCTTGGCCAAGACCTGGGTCGGCGCGGTCGTCAACGACACGGCGAACCTGAGCGCGACCGGCGCGACGACCAACCCGAGCCTGGCGTCGATCGCCAACAGCGCCAACGAGACCGACACCGGCACGGCGGTCGTGGTCGATGCCGGCGCGGTGCTGATCCTGTCCGAGACCCTGGGGGCGGGCAACGTCGGCTTGTACAACCCCAGCGCCTGGTCCTGCACCGGCACCGGCGGACTGTCCGGCAGCACGTTGACGGTCGGCAGCGCCGATACCGCGATCGTCTGCACCATCGTCAATACCCGCCAGCAGGCCGACCTGACGATCGCCAAGACCAATACGCCGGGCGCGGGCGATGCCGACCAGGCCAACGACACCGTAGTCCGCGGCACCACTACCACCTACACCATCGCGATCACCAATCTCGGCCCCGACCCGGTCACCGGTGCGGTGGTGCGCGACACGCCCGGCGCCGGCATCGTCTGCCCGGCTGGAAACGCGGTGACCTGCAACGGGCCGGCCGGCGCCTGTCCGGCCGGACCTTTGACCGTCGCCGGGCTGACCAGCGGCCTTACCCTCGGGACCTTGCCGGCCACTGCGGGAAGCAATCGGCTGACCCTGGTGTTCCAATGCAATATTCCCTAGCCGGCAGTGGCCGTCGCCGCTCGCTATGGCAGGGTCCGATCGAGGCAGATCTGGTGTTTTATTTCAAGTCTTCATAGACGCTTCGTGACGCATCACCATAGCGCGCCGCGTAGCCCGCCCGCCGCCATGAAGCACGCTGACGACCCCGGCACCCTGGAACTGGATCTGCCCAAGAAACGCGGCCGGCCGACGCTGTACACCAGCGCGCTGACTCCGGCCGAACGCGCCCGCCGCTATCGGCGACGCAAGGCCGATCGTTTCGATGCGGCCTGGAGCGACCCGGCCGGCGCCGAGACCGGCATCCTGTGCCAGGCCCTGGCCTGGCTGGCGGCGAACCCGGATGCGGTCAGCGAACGCACCGCACAGCAACTGGGCTGGAAGATCGCCAAGGAACTGGCGCGACGCTTCCCGTCGCCGGCGAAGTAGGGCGGGACCGCGGCGACGGCGCCTGCGCGCTTCGGTCGCAGCCGGCACCGGCCGGCCCGGCGCAGACTGGTGTCGGGCGCCGCCGACGCCGCGCCCGACGCCACGCATGGGGCGTGGCCCGCCAGGAGCGAACATGCCGTTGCCCAGCCATACCGTCCACGCCGTGCCCTTGCCGCGCGAATGCAGCGTGGCCGACCGCTATCCGCATCCCGATCTGGCCGATGCTTATTCGATCGAACTGCCGCCCGGAACCTCGCAAAATCCGGAGGAGCTGGCCCGTTTCGTATTCGCCCACGTACCGGGCTGGTCGCGCGCCCTGATGGGTCTGCGCGACCTGCTGGTCGCCGGGCTCGGCCTCAAGACCGGAGCGCAACTGACCGCGACGACGCCCGCGCAGGCGGTGGAGCGGGTCGGCTTCTTCAGGATCTATACCCGCCGCGCCGACGAGATCGTGCTCGGCGAAGACGACAAGCACCTCGACTTCCGCCTGTCGATGCTGTGCTCGCCGTCGACGGCGACCCCGCGCGGACGGCGCCTGACCCTGTCGACGGTGGTGCATTGCCATAATCGGCTCGGTCGCGCCTACATCTTCGTGATCGCGCCGTTCCATCGCCGCATCGTCCGCGCCTGCCTGCGTCGTGCGGCGCGGATCGGCTGGCCGGCGGCCGCAGCCGGTTGACGATGCGCTGAGCGGCGCAATGCGGTTTGGGGCGGAGCGGCGAAACGCTCGCTTCGCGGCCACCCACTGCAGCCGCGTCGACCCGGCGGACGAGCCCTTACGGGAGAGGGCTGTTGTTTCCCGGATGAGTGCGCCGTCACACCTTGGCGTCCCATCGGCGTATCGCCGGCGATCGCGCCGGCAAGGGCCGGTCGGGTGAAGCCTCATAATGCGTATCGGACGCGGTGCGGGTTCGCACAGGTGCGCGTCGCCGGCCCGCATGCCGCGAGCGAAACCTCGCATTGACACGCATGTAACCGGTTACATATGATGCTGAACGATAATTTCACGCTAGGGTGCAAGCCGTAATGACTGGCCGCGTTGATGTCGATGCGCTGCTCCAGCGCATGACGCTGGAGGAAAAAATCGGTCAGCTGTCGGTGCTCGCCGACTCGATCCGCCCCTTCGCGTTCGACGTCAATCCCGACTCGTTCCAATGGGGGCCGGAGCGCACCCGCGAGATGATCCGCGCCGGCCAGGTCGGCGCCTTGTTCAACGGCGTCGGCGCGGCCGAGGGGCGCGAACTGCAGCGCGTCGCGGTCGAAGAGAGCCGGCTCGGCATTCCCTTGCTGCTCGGCGCCGACGTCATCCACGGCATGCGCACCGTGTTTCCGATTCCGCTCGGCGAGTCGGCCAGCTTCGAGCCGGAACTGGCCGAGCGCACCGCCCGCGCGGCCGCGATCGAGGCCACCCGCGAGGGCCTGCACTGGACCTTCGCTCCGGTGGTCGACGTGGCCCGCGATCAGCGCTGGGGCCGGGTCGCCGAAACCAGCGGCGAAGACACTTATCTGTCGTGCGAGTTCGCCCGCGCGCGGGTGCGCGGCTTCCAGGGCGAAGACCTGACCGCCGACGACTCGCTGCTGGCCACGCTCAAGCACTTCGCCGCCTACGGCGCGGTGAGCGCGGGCCTGGACTACAACGCCGTCGACCTGTCGCCGCAGACGCTGTTCGAGGTGCATCTGCCGCCGTTCAAGGCCGCGATCGAGGCCGGCGCGCTGACGGTCATGAGCTCGTTCAACGACATCAACGGCGTGCCCGCGACCGCCAACCGCGAGCTGCTGTCCGGGGTGTTGCGCGAGCAATGGGGCTTCGAAGGCTTCGTGGTCTCCGATTACACCTCCGACTTCGAACTGATCGCGCACGGCTATGCCGCCGACGAGCGTCAGGCCGCCGAGCTGAGCCTCAACGCCGGCCTGGACATGAGCATGCAGAGCGGCGTGTACATGGATCACCTGCGCGAGCTGGTCGAGCAGGGCCGGGTCAGCGCGGCCGCGATCGACACCGCCGCCCGGCGGATCCTCACGGTCAAGGCGCGGATGGGGCTGTTCGATAATCCCTACCGGTCCTTGAACGAACCGGCGCCGGGCCCGGCGCCGTACCTGGCCGCGCACGACGCCTTGGCCCGCGAAGCCGCGCGGCGTTCGGTGGTGATGCTGAAGAACCGGGGCGACCTGCTGCCGCTGCGCAAGTCCGGCCAGCGCATCGCCCTGATCGGCCCCTTCGCCCGCGACCGCGAAAACCTCGCCGGCTGCTGGAACATCTTCGGCGACGCCAGCCGCGAGATCGACCTGGAAACCGGCCTGCGCGCCGCGCTGGCCGATCCGCAATCGCTGCAAGTGGTCGAAGGCTGCGCCATCGAAGCCTCGATCGATGGCGGCATCGAGGCGGCCGTGGCGGCCGCGCGTCAGGCCGAGGCGGTGCTGCTCGCGCTCGGCGAACCCGCGGTCTACTCCGGCGAGGCGCAGTCGCGCACTCAGATCGTGCTGCCGCCGGCCCAGCAGGCGCTGGCCGAGGCGGTGATCGCGACCGGCACGCCGGTGGCGGTGCTGCTGCGCAGCGGCCGCGCGCTGGCGCTGAGCCCGGCGCTGCAATCGGCCGATGCGATCCTCGCGACCTGGTTCCTCGGCACCCAGACCGGTCACGCCATCGCCGACCTGGTGTTCGGCGACCACAGCCCGTCGGCGCGCCTGCCGGTGAGCTTTCCGCGCGACGCCGGCCAGCAGCCGTACTACTACAACCATCCCTCGACCGGCCGGCCGTACACGCCCGACGGTCTGCAGGCGTTCCGCACCCGCTGGCGCGAAGTCGATCACTCCGCGCTGTATCCGTTCGGCCACGGCCTGACCTATACCCGTTTCGAATACGGGCCGGTCGAGCTCGACCCGGCCGGCCTGGCCTGGGATGGGCGATTGACGGTGCGGGCGCGGATCGCCAATGCCGGCACCCGCAGCGGCGAGGAAGTGGTGCAGTTGTACGTCCGCGACCGCGTCGCCAGCCGGGTGCGGCCGATCCGCGAGCTCAAGCGCTTCCATAAGATCGCCCTGGCCCCGGGCGAGGCGCGCACGGTCGAGTTCATCCTCGAGCGCCGCGATCTGGAATTCCGCGGCGTCGACAACCGCCCGATCGCCGAGCCGGGCACGTTCGACCTGTGGGTGGCGCCGTCGGCGACCGCCGGCGTGGCCGTGTCTTTCCAGCTCCATCCGGCCTGAGTCGCGTCGCCGCGGCGGGAGGGCGCATGAAACTGTTGCTGCTGGGCGCCACCGGGCTGGTCGGGCGCGAAGTCCTGCAACTCGCCCTGGCCGAGCCGGCGGTGAGCACGGTCGTCGCGCCGGGCCGCCGTGCGCCGGCGCCGCATCCCAAGCTGCAGGCGCCGCTGATCGACTGGGACGCCTTGCCCGAGCAGGCCGATTGGTGGCGCGTCGACGCGGTGATCTGCGCCCTGGGCACGACCATGCGCGCGGCCGGTTCGCAGGCCGCGTTCCGCCGCGTCGACCTCGACTATCCCTTGGCCGCCGCGCGCCTGGCCCGCCGCCACGGCGCCCGCGCCTACGCGCTCAATTCCGCGCTCGGCGCCGATCCGCAATCGCGGATCTTCTACAACCGGGTCAAGGGGGAACTGGAACAGGCGCTGCAGGCGCAGGGATACGCGTCGCTGACCCTGGTCCGGCCGGGCCTGATCGGCGGGCAACGCGAGCAATTCCGCGCCGGCGAACGCGCCGCGACCTGGGCGTTGCGCCTGGCCGGCCCGCTGTTGCCTCGGCGCTGGCGGATCAACCCGGCGCGCAACATCGCCCGCGCCTTGCTCGACGCCGCGCTGCGCGCCGAACCGGGCATGCGCATCATCGAGTCCGATCGCCTGGCGTGATCGCGGTCGGATGCGCCTCGTTCGGCCGCGATCGGACAAGCGCAATGGCTTCGTCATAGTTTTCGTGACCGCGGATGTAGATCCCACGGGTCAGCATCGCTGACGCCAGGTCGTACAGCCGCGCTGACGCCGCGTGCGCGATCCGCACGAATCGGGTGGAATTCCCGCGCCCGTCAGCGCCGCGAACCCTCGCGGGCGATGTTGCGGGATTGAAGCCGATACGGCGCGATGGAAGCTATCGCCCGACGGACGGGCCGGTCCGATCGGGCGATCCGGGAAGGGAAGGGCATCGTGCGGGCAGCCACGGCTGGCCGGCCGTATCGGCGCGCCTGCCCGCAACCGAACTCACGCCGGCACGGGCCCGCCGACGTTTGGCGCCGGGCGGCTTGGCCCGCTTCGGTTTCGCGACTCACGGCAACCGACGAGGTGGAAGATGAAGACCGCAGCGCAATACCTGACCTGCGCGACGATCGCGCTGGCTTCCTGTGCCGCATCGGCCGCAGAACCGGCGCGCAGCATCGGCAACGTCGCGGACCCGGACAGCATCGGCGGCGGCGGGCGCAACATCATGCGTACCGCCGAGGGCGCCTTGGTCAGCTCATTCACCGGCTCGTCGCAAGGAAAGACCCAGTTGTATTTCTCCAGCTCGAACGACGGCGGCAAGACCTGGTACACGGTCAAGCCGATCGATGTCGGCCGCTCCAGCGACGTGCTGTATCCCTCGATCGACTCCAACTTCGTCGGCGCCTATCTGGGCTATGTGGACGAGAGCGACGGCCGCCGCACCGGGCGCGTGCTGTATTCGCCCAATCCGCTGGCCAAGGACAAGCAATTCGTCGCCTCCGAGGCGCTGACTCCCGCGCTGGCCGGAATCGAAGGCAGCTTCATCGCCGCCTCGCGCACCGGCTGGGGCAACAAGCCCAACCGGGTGCCGAATACGGTGGCCTACGGCTGGTCCGATCGGGCCAAGGGCGATCTCTACGTGGGCGTTTCGCCGGACGGCCTGAGTTTCCCCAAGGCCGCGGTGGCGTACTCCAGTCCGCACGTGAAAAGCGCGCCGGCGGTGACCGTGCACGGCGACTACGTGTTCCTGACCTTCCTGACCGACGACCCCGCGCTGTCGCCCAGCGATCTCAACGGCAGCGTCAAAGGCAAGCTGTATCCGGCCTGGATCGAATCGCGCGATCGGGGCCGCAGTTGGTCCAAGCCGGTGCCGATGTTCGGCCGCTCGGTGAAGGACTTTCCCAAGCTAAGCGCGGCGCAGGCCCGCGCCGACGGCTTGACCGTCAAGGGGGCGGTCTATGCGGCCGGCGGCAGCGGCGGATGGCTGACCCAGAATCTGGTGTGGATGACCACCACCGGCGGCGAGGAGATCATTTTCTCGATGAACTCGATGTCGCCGGTGGCGGCCACGGAGGCGCTCGAGTCGGCCTCGATCGAAGACCCGCAGAACCTGATCGGCGTGGTCAGCTTCCGCAAGATGAAGCCCGGTTCGGAGTGGACGCATGTGCCGGCCAATCTGGATCTGTTCAGTTCGCCGGAAGGCCGCAACAAGCTCGACCGTCGCCTGAGTCCGTTCGGAATCCGCCTGGCCGACGCCGGCGGCCGCGGCGGCCAGCACCAGTACAGCGCCCTGGTCGACACGCCGATCCGCGCCACGACCTATGTCGAACGCGGTTCGGACGATCCGGCCGGCGATATCTCGATCGTGGTGGTGTCTTCCGTCGATACCGGCAAATCGTTCGACCATTTCGTCAAGTTCGACGAGCCGGCGCTGCGCAGCCTGGGTTTGCCCGACCTCGGCGACGAGGTCCGGATCGACGTCAGCCAGTGCCTGTTCGAAGACCGCGACGGCCAGGTCTATGTCGACGTGCTGGTTCACGACGTCGGACGCAGCAACGACATCCGCTATCTCAAGCTGCCGTTGGGCGTGAATGCGCAGCCGCTGCGCGCCAGGGAGCAGCGCGCTCTGGCCGCCGCGGCGACCGCGGCCGCCGCGCCGCGTTGATCGACGCCGTTCCGAGGCGGCGATGTCCGGTTCGGACGTCGCCGCCCGCGGCCGGCCCGGAACCGCGGAGGCGGCGCATGGCGAAGCAGCGCAATGCAATGGCCGCGGCGGCGACCGTCTTGCTGTCGGTCGCCGCGGCGACGCTGCCGATCGCGGCGACGGAAGATCCGGTTCCGGCTTGGGCGGCGGTCGAAGCCCTAGGCGGCGAGGCGACGGTGCTGAGCTTCGCCGGTGCGGCCTTCTCCACCACCTTGTCCGGCTTGTCGGGCGAACAGCGGGAACGCGCCGGGCAGGGCAGCGCCTTGTTCTCGCGCCGTTGGAGCGAAGGCGCGCCGGCCGTTCTCGGGCCGCGATTCGTCGCCGAGGGCTGCGAGGCCTGTCATCGCCGCGACGGCAAGGGCGCGGCGCCGCGCGAAGCCGGTGCGGCCGGCGGCCTGGGCGGAGCGATAGTGTTCCTGGCCGGCGATGTCGGCTTCGACCGCGTGCGCCCGTTCGCGGCGCCCGGGGTCGCGCCCGATCCGGCGGTCGGGCTGCTTTGGCGGACGGTGGCATCGCGGGCCGCCGGTGCGGCCGGAGCGACCTTGCGCCGTCCGGTGGTGCGACTGGCCCGGCTACCGACTTCGGCAGGCGCGCCGGTAGCGACGCCTTCGTTGCGCGCCGCGCCGGCGACGTTCGGCCTGGGCCTGCTCGAAGCGATCGCGGACGCCGACATCGTCGATGGCGCACGGGCTTGCCGCGATTGTCGGTTGGGCATCCGCGGCCGCATCGCGCTGGCGCGGGATCCCGCCAGCGGCAAGGCGACGGTAGGCCGTTTCGGCTGGAAGGGCAGCCATGCCACGATCGCCGCGGTCAGCACCGAGGCCTTGCAACGCGACCTGGGAATCGAGCCGCCCGGTCGCGCCGACAGCGAGATAACCCAGGCCGAGCTCGATCGGCTGGTGTTCTATCTGCAGACCCTCGGCGTGCCGGCGCGACGGCCCGGCAGCGCGGCTCGGCGCGGGGCGAGCGTGTTCCGCGCCAGTCATTGCGACGCCTGCCACCGGCCGCAATGGACCACCGGTTCCGAGCACCCGGTGGCGGCGCTGCGCAACCAGACCATCTACCCGTTCACCGACCTGCTGCTGCACGACATGGGGCCGGATCTGGCCGCGCCGCACCCGGCCGGCGCCGCCGGGGCGCGCGAGTGGCGCACCGCGCCGTTATGGGGGCTGGGCCTCAACCGCGACGTCAGCGGGCGCGAGGACTACCTGCACGACGGCCGCGCCGGGTCGATCGAAGAAGCGATCCTGTGGCATGGCGGCGAAGCCCGGATCAGCCGCGACGCCTATCTGCGCCTGGACCCGGACGGGCGGCGCGATCTGCTGGCGTTCCTGCGCTCGCTGTGAACGCGCGGTCGGCTCGGATCAGGTCGGCCAGATCAGGTCAGGTCAGGTTAGATCCAGCCCTGGTCGGCCAATTCGCGCTTGATGTAGGCGTAGTAGATCGGCGCCACGATCACCCCCGGAATGTGGAAGGCCGCTTCCATCACCAGCATCGCCAGCAGCAGTTCCCAGGCGCGGGCCTGGATCTCGCCGCCGACGATGCGCGCGTTGAGGAAGTACTCGAGCTTGTGGATCAGCACCAGGTAGGCCAGCGCGGCGATCGCGGCATACAGCGAAATCGACAGCGCGGCGACGGTGATCAGTGTGTTGGAGACCAGGTTGCCGAGCACCGGCAGCAGGCCCAGGACGAAGGTGATCGCGACCAGCGTCTTGGCCAGCGGCAGGTGCACCCCGAACAGCGGCAGCACCACCAGCAGGAAGGCGCCGGTGAAGGCGGTGTTGAGCAGGGAAATCTTGAACTGGGCGAACACCACCCGCTTGAACGCGGCCGAGAAGCGCGAGCTGCGGCCGAGCAGTTCGCGTCCCAGCGGCCCCAGCCGCGGCAGCTGCAGTTCGTCGTACAGCGCGATCATCGCGCCCAGCACCATGCCGACCAGCAGCCGCGCCGCGACCTGCGCCGCCTCGGCGCCGGCCAGGCTCAGCTCGCCGCGATGCGCCTCCAGCCAGTCCTTGACCGCGGTGCGCAGCTCGGACAGATCGGAGGGCAGATAGGGTTGGGCCCAAGGCGGGATCTGCCCGCGCGAGGCGTCGATGATCTCCATCATCCGCGCCAGCAGAGCCTGCTCGCCGCCGGTGTCGGCGCGGAAGAACGCCGCCAGGCCGAGCACGGCCAGGATCAGCGCGCCGACCACCACCGCCGCCAGCAGGGCCACCGCGAGCACCCGGGCGCGATGGCCGCGGACCATCCGCTCGACCAGCGGCGCGGTGGCGTGGATCAGCTGGAACACCAGCAGGCCGGCCAGCAAGGCGCCGACCAAGCCGAGCTTCAGCACCAGGACCATCGCCAGCAGGGTCAGCAGCCAGGAAGCGATGCGCGCCGGCGGCGCGGCCAGCAAAGGCTTGGGAGCGATGAGAGGGGCTGCGTCTGGGGCAGGCGGAGCGTCGGCGGACATGCGGCTACCTGGGGAGGGCGGGGGAGGGGCAGCGGCGCCGGGCGGAGCGTCGCGCCTGGCGCTCAGTTTCCCCGCAATCGCTCCGGCTGGGAATGGTGTCGACGGCGCTCACGCCTGCTGCGGCGCCGCTGCCATGCCGGTTCGGCGGCCGCCGTGCCGACATCCGGCCGCGCGGCGGCTTGCGGTACAGTCCCTTATCCAGGCGGGAGGCGTGCGATGCGGGTGTGGTGCAACGGAGCGATGCGGCAAGGCGCGGCGATCGAGCCCGGCGACCGCGGCTTCACCTTGGGCGACGGCCTGTTCGAGACCCTGCGCTGGTCCGGCGGCGAGGCCCGGCATCTGCCAAGGCATCTGGCCCGGTTGCGCGCGGGCGCGGCCTTTCTCGACATTCCGCTGCCGTGGAGCGATGCCGAGCTCGGTACCGCGATGGCCGCGGTGGTGCACGAAGCCGGGCTGGACCAGGCCGCGATCCGACTGAGCCTGAGCCGCGGCCCCTCGTCGCGCGGCGTGCTGCCGCCCGGCGATCCGCGACCGACGACGATCGTCTCCGCCGGTCCGCTGCCGCCAGCCGGCGACGTTTCCGCGGTCGTCGCCCGCTCGACCCGGCGCAACGAGCATTCGCCCCTGTCGCGGATCAAATCGCTCAGCTATCTCGACAACGTGCTCGCCGCCCGCGAAGCCGCGCAACGCGGCGCCGACCAGGCGCTGCTGCTCAACACCGCCGGCCGCCTGGCCGAAGCGGCGGTCGCCAACCTGTTCCTGGTCCGCGCCGGCGAGCTGATCACGCCGCCGATCGCCGACGGCGCCCTGCCGGGGATCGCGCGCCAGTTGCTGATCGAACGTTGCGGCGCGGTCGAACGCCCGATCGAGGTCGAGACCCTGCTGTCGGCCGAGTCGGCATTCCTCAGCAACAGCCTCGGCCTGCGCGGCCTGACCCGGGTCGACGAGCGGACGATGAGCGTCGATGCACAGCGATTGGGCGCGCTCGCGATCCAGATCGAACACTAGCGAGCCTGGTCGGCGCCGCCTGGGCCGGCGACGACCGATTCGGACGATCCGGCGCCTGCGCAGGCCGCCAGCCGGTGGGCGAGGTAGCGTTGGTAAAGCGTCGTGTGCAGATTGTGCAAACCCAGTTCGATCCGGAACGGCGTGCGCGGGTTGCGGTCGAGCAGGCGGGCGATGTGGTAGCCGACCGGCTTGACTCCCTGCCTGTGCACGTAGATCTGGAAGCCGCGGTAGAACGGGTCGTCGAGTTCGGCATCGAGTTGCGCCAGCACCGCTCGCGCATCTGCGGGCAATCGCGCGCGCAAGACCGGGTCGCGCCGATACAGCAGGCGTTCGTAGTAGCGATGCAGCGGACGCGGATGCAGGCTGCGCGCCAGCGACCAGATCTGGCGATTGCGGCGGTTGTAGTGCTCGAACCCGCGCTGGCGGCGCACCGCGTTCGCCGCGGCTTCGCTGACGTCGTAGACCACGAAGTTCTCGGCCTGGTTGTTGAGGTCGTCCAGCGCGCTGCGTTCGAATACGTGGTAGATGAAGCCGGGCAGGCCCATGAACGCCTGGCGTCCGCTGCGCGAGGCGAGGGCGGCGTCGCCGTCGCGGCTGAACTCGCCCGCCGAACTGCCGAGCAGGATGCTGCGGCTGCGCCGGATGCGGTTGAAGCTGCCGATGACGATTTCGTCGGCGGCGAATTCGCGGTCGAATCCCTCGCGCCCGTAAAGCTCGGCCTGGGTCGCGTACTGGGCGATCTGCCGGCCCAGGCCGCATTCGCCGCGCACCTGGCCGCGATAGAACGCGTCGATGGCGCGCGAATTCGCGCCGCTGGGGCGATACCCGCGGCCGAACCAGGCGATCGGGCGCCATCCGTCGTGTCGCGAACCGGTCGGGCCGAAGCCCACCCAGCCCAGTTGCACGGCGGTGAAGCGGAAGCCGCGATTGGCCGTCAAACGGTCGACGGCGCGGCGGGTGGCGACGCCCAATCGGTAGCCGTAGGCGCAGACCGTGGCGGGGTGGCGCAGCAGCGCATCCAACTGCCGCTCGCGTTCGGCCGGGCCGATCCGGTTCGGCCATCGCACCAGCAGGTCGCCCTGCGCCTGCGCCTGGGCCAGATCGGCCCGATCGCAGGGCGTGCCCGCCCGCACCGCGGTTTCGGCGTCGGCGGTAGGCTCGAAGCGCCAGCCCAGGTCTTGCAGCAGGGCGCGCTTGCAGGTCGCCGGCGCGGGATCCGCGGCGAAGGCCTCCGCCATCGCCAACGCCGCCAGCAGGAACGACGCAGCGGCGGCGCAGCGACGCCTTCCGCGCGGCTGGATTCGCATCCACGCAAACATGCCGGCAGCCTAAGCGCCCGGCGTTAAGCGCGCATCAACGCCTCGATCGCGAGGCGGGGGCGTGCCGGACCGCGCGAACGGACGTCCGGATCAGCGCAGCGCTCCCTTGCGCGGCATGCGTTGCAGCTCGTCGATCACCCGTTGCGGCGCGCGCAGGCGGATCTGCACCGGGAACGACTCCATCACCGTCACGTCCTCGACCACGCCCTGTTTTTCCAGCTCCATGACCCGCTGCAGCACCGGGTCCGGCGATTCCGCGCTGCCGACGATGGTGGCGCCGAGCAGAGGTTCCGCCCGGCTCGACGCCGGCGGTGCGCGATCGGCGGGCGGCTGTTTGTGCTCGCCGCCGCAAGCGGCCAGCAGCATCAGCGCGGTCAATAGCGGGCTCATGGTTGTCGCCTTGGGCATGGGATCATCCGTCGTGAACGTGGCGCACCGGCGGACCGGTGCGCCACGGATGGGACTGCGGATCAACGGCCGGCGCTTACGGGTAGGTCGAGATCCAGCTCTGCAGCGTGTTGTAGACGGTGCTGGTCAGACGGGTACCGCAGTTCTGGCTCGACGAACCGGTGGTGTGGATGCCGCGCACATAGACGCCGCCGTCGCTGGAGATGCCGCTGCCGCTGTTGCCGCCGCTGGTGTCGATGGTATAGCACAGGCGGTAGGAACCGCTGGTCCACGGCGTTCCGGAGTGGGTCCACATCGTGCCGAACGGCTTCTCGCCCGGATAGCCGGTGATGGTGTGGGTACCGCCGGAGTACACGCCCCAGCCCGAGTTGCCGCCGTGCGGCGCCGAACTCAGCACGATCAAGGCATAGTCGTAGTTGGTGTCGGCGCTGTTGTGCCAGGCGCTGGTGGTGACGGCGCGGGCCCAAGTGGTCGTGCCCCAGGGCTGGTAGCTGCCGTTCTGGGCGACGGTGAAGTTCAGGCTGGAGTACCAGGTGCCGGCGCCGTTGGAGACGCAGTGGCCCGCGGTCAGCACGTGCTTGGGCGTGATCAGGGTGCCGGTGCAACCGATGCCGATGCGGCCGATGTGCCAGTACGGCGAAGCGACGGTGTTGGTGATCTGGACGCGATCGTCCGTGCCGATCACCACCTTCGGCGCGAAACGCACGTCGCCGCCGCCGAGGGCCGGCAGCATCGGCGCGTTGCCGGGGGTCGACGCGTTGCGGCCGAGCAGTTCCAGGTCGCGCAGCGCCTTCTCGAACACGGCGACGTCTTCCGGGTTCATGCTGGCGGCGTACTGGTCGCCGTTGGGAGTGACCATGACCGCGCTCAAACCGGCGGCCTTCTGGCGCGGGCTCTGCAAACGGGCGTCGATCGAGCCGCCGCGTTCGGGCAGCACGTCGCGCACCAGGTTGTCGCCGTGGATGAACTTGGCCTTGGCGCCCATCTTCTGGAACGG
Organism: Lysobacter sp. Soil_C_15; assembly: GCF_057657315.1. NCBI lineage: Bacteria > Pseudomonadati > Pseudomonadota > Gammaproteobacteria > Lysobacterales > Lysobacteraceae > Lysobacter > Lysobacter sp. Soil_C_15. The sequence goes on along the minus strand of NZ_JBDGIR010000002.1, from coordinate 47,184 downwards.
ACGCTCCTTGGCCTCGGCGGTGTTGGCCAGCGGGGCCGAAACCAGCAACGCCAGGCTCAGTGCGACTAGACTCTTCATAACTAGCTCCTTGTTGGTTGAAAGTCCTGACTACCGCCGGGCAAGCGCGTCCTGCGCTTCCCGGCCGACCGAGCGGGCAGGATGCCCGGTCGATATGCGAACGGCACGGACGCACCGGTTCGCGACGCGGCCGTCCCGGGCCGCGCTGAGCGAGCGCCTGCGGCGCCCGTCATCTCGGGTTGTTCGCCTCGCCATCGCAAGGGCGAGCGCGTTCGCGGCGCGGCGGATGCCGAGCCTGCATGCTCCTATCCGAGCGCCGCGAATTCCGCGGCGCGGTGCCCGGCCGCTAGTCGGCGCGGCGGCGCAGGGCGCGTCCGGCTCCCCCCGAAAACGGGGACTGCGCGGGTTGGCGTTCGCCCGTCCCCGGCTCGAGTGGGCGCTGGTATCGATGCGCATTGCGACCTCCATGTTCGCGAATCGGAAAAACTTTCGGCGGCGGCCAGCCGCTGTGTTCGATCATCGGTCGCGCGTCGCGCCGCGATGCGGGCTGCCGTTCGTGCGCCGCTTCACGCTATCTGAGCGTGTCGCGCGGGTTGCGACACGTCCTCATGCCGGCATGGCCCGCTGTTCTCCAACGTCGTTTGCGTTTTCGGTGGGACAAACAACTTTGTTGCCTTGCTGCGCGGCGCGGCTCCATTCCCTAGCAGCCTCGTAGGAATACGCGGCATCGCATCGGAAGCGGACAGAACATCGGCCACGAATCGAATGCGTGACCGCGTCGTCGGATCGTCTCAGCGGGAACTGGCGCATGCTCGATGCTCGATCGCGCATGGTTCGATCGCGCATCGTCCGCCGCGGCTGCGGCGCAAGCGCTGGCGGGTCCATTCGTCGGGCCTGCGCATGCGATGCGCGGCCACGACCGCATGCAATGCCCTATCGTCGAGGCCGTTCGATGGCCTCGCCAATCGCCGCAGCGATAGCTCGACTCACGGATCGCCCGACCCGTATTGGCCGGATCGCCGCTCGAACGTCGTTCAAGCAGGCTGAATGCCCAACGCACGGAACGTGCAGGCCTCATTCGTTCGAGGCGGCCATCACATGAATCTCGACGTTCGGACCATCGCCAGCAAGCCGCCTGCCGTCGTGGTCGTGGAGGACGACCGCTATCTGCGCGAAGAGTTGCTGGTGCCGGAGTTGCTCCACGCCGGATTCGCCGCGATCGGCGTGGCCAGCGCGCTGGAGCTTTACCGGGTGTTGACCGCGCAGTCCTTCGATCTCGTCCTGCTCGATCTGGGGTTGCCGGATGAAGACGGCTTGCGCGTCGCTCAGCATCTGCGCAGCTTGCCCGCGCCAGTGGGCATCGTCATGCTGACCGGCTACGACAGCGAGCACGACCGGATCAGGGGGCTGAACGCAGGCGCCGACGCCTATATCGCCAAACCCGCGGACATGGATCTGATCGTGGCGACCCTGAAGAATCTGGCGCGCTGGGCGGTGCCTGCGGCGGCGGCCGGCGCGCAAAGCGCGGGCAGAAGCGGCGGATGGCGGGTCGACGAGGCGGGCTGGCGGATCCTGTCGCCGACCGGCGCAGAAATCCGCATGACCAAATTCGAGCGGCAGCTGATCGAGGCCTTGTCCGCGGCCGCCGGCAAGGCCGTTTCGCGGGAGGACCTGATCGCGCGCCTGGCCGAGAACGTATACGACTTCGATCCGCATCGGCTGGACATGATCGTGCATCGGCTGCGCAGGAAGTGCCTGCAACGCAGCGGCCAGGAGTTTCCGCTGTTGTCGGTGCGCAATGTCGGTTACGTCCTGGCGTGGTAGGCGCGCGCCCGCCGCACGCCGGGAATCGGCGCGCGCTTGCGTCACCCGGTTCCGCTTGCGCTGTCGTTCGACGACCGCTGCGATCCGGCCAGCGGCAGCGATATCCGGATGCGCGTTCCGGCGCCGGGGCCGCTGTCGATCGCGATCGCGCCGGCGCAGTCGGTCACGAATCGATGCACCATCGCCATGCCCATGCCGGTGCCTCGCTCCCGCGGCTTGGTGGTGAAGAACGGCTCGAAAACGCGCTCCATCACTTCCGGCGTCATGCCGATGCCGGAGTCCTCCATCCGCAGAACGGCATGCTCCTGTTCGATCTCAACGGACAAGAGGAATTCGCCTTTTCCCTGCAGGGCGTCGCTGGCGTTGCCGGCCAGATTGAGCAGGGCGAGCACGAACTCGTCCCGGTCCGCCAGCACCAGCGCTTCGGATTCGGGGATGGCGATGTTCGCGCTTACCTCGCCCTGCAGCATGGACAGCAGCAAGGGGCGCGCTTGTTCGATCGCTCCGCAAAGGTCGAATGCGGCTGCCTGCCGCTCGCCGGCCCGGCTGAAGTTCAACAGGCGGCGCGTCAGCGCGGCGCCGTGCTGCGCCGCGCGCCGGATGTCGGGCAATATGGCCTCGATCGCATCGCTGCGTCGCGATCGCGAAGTGGACAGGCCGATGATCACGCTCAGCACGTGATTGAAATCGTGGGCGACGCCGGCGGAAAGCCGCCCCATCGCTTCCATGCGCTGGATGTGCGTCAGCCGGGCGTAGGCGCGCTCCTTTTGCTCGACCAGTTGTTCCAGTTCCCGGCACAGGGCGCGCAGTTCCTCGCCGCGACGGATCGCACGCTGGGAGGAAGCGATCAGCCGGTCCAGGATCGCGGCCAGAACCAGCAGGTGCATCGCCGGCAGGGCGAGGCCGGACACGGTCGCGGACCGGCTCAATGGGCTTTCGTCGCGGCCGATATCGACCCAAGCCCCCAGCGCCAGGGCGAGGATGTTTCCGGCCAGGGCCCACCAGACCCCTTGCCGGCCCAACAGCAGGCAGGCCAGCAGCATCGGAAACAGATGATGCATCTGCAGTTCCGATTGCGCGCGCAATCCATAAGTCCGATAGCTCAAGCCGACCAGGAGCAGCCCTCCCGCCACGGCCAGGGCGGAAGACAGTCGGTAGCGGCCCTGGGTCGAGAGATACAGGCACGCCGATGCGTACACGGCCACGGCCGATGCGCCGAGGAATTCGTCGGACGCCCACGGCCCAGCCGGTGCTCGGAGCCACGACGCGACAGCCATCGCCGCCGCGGCCGCCAAGGTCGCCGCCAGGATCGCCCTCAGCATCAAGACGTTGCTGTTTTCGGGCGAGTGGCGCGCCAGCCACTGGCCGATCCGGGCGCGCTGGACGACCCACGCGGTGAGGAGGGATGCGGGAGTCATGGGTCGCGATGAACGCCGCTGATGGAATCGCAATCGGGGAGGCATCGGCCGGCCGCGGCGGCCGGAAACCCGCGCGGCGGCAAGCACGATCCAGCCTAGCATCGGCCGCATCGGTGTTCTGGGACGCAGGCTGTGGGTCCGCGACGCTTCGGCCGTCGATCGATCCAGGTCGTGGCCGAGGCGTGTCGCGCAGGCATCGGGTCGCCGCGCTGCTGGGCTGCTTGCTGTGGTTCTTCGCGGCGGCGGCGGGCGCCCGTTCCGGACTGGAGTACCGGCTCGGCGTGGCGAAGTTCACCACCGAGGACGGGCTGCCCCAGGCCGGGATCAACGCGATCATCCAGGCGAGGGACGGCTATCTGTGGGTCGGCACCTTCGGCGGCCTGGCTCGTTTCGACGGAACGGCGTTCGAGCTCTACACCCGCGCGCGGGCCGATGGGCGCAAGGACGCGGCGCCCGCCAGCGACCGGATACTGTCCTTGCTCGAAGACGACCGCGGACGGCTCTGGGTCGGCACAGCGGACGCCGGGCTCAGCGTTCGCGAGCGCGAACGCTTCCGCCACCTGCCCCTGTGCGGCGGCGGCTGCGGGATCAACGCGATCGCGCAGGGGCCGGACGGCCGGGTCTGGGTCGCCAGCAGCGACGGCATCGCCGTGTTCGATCGGGCCGCAGGCCGGCCCAGATGGATCGCCAGGTCGCGCAGCATCGGCGAGTTCATGCGCCTGACCATCGACGGCGCCGGCCGGATTCATGTCGGTGGAACGAACGGACTTCACCTGGTACGCGCCGACGCGCTGGTGCCGATCGCGCTGCCCGGGCGCGAGACCGGCGTGCAACTGCTCGAGCGCGATGGCGGCGGCCTGTTGGTCGGAAGCGAGCGACGGCTGTATCGATTCGATCCGGTCCGCCGCGCCTGGCGCGCATTGACGCCTGAGGCTGCGATGTACGCCGCCCGCGACGCCGGCGGCCGCTGGTGGTTGTCGCTTGCGTCCAGGCAGGTGGTGCGCGAAACCGAGGACGGCGCATGGCGGATCGTGCCCGAACTCAGCGGACTGGGCATCGCCCACCTGTTTCGCGACGCCGAAGGCAACCTGTGGGCGGGCAGCCGCAGCAACGGACTGTTGCGCATGCGCCCGCCGCTGTTCGGGCTGCTCGCAGAATCGGCGCTGGGCACGGACATGGCGGGACGCGCCGTCGTCGCCGACGGCGGCGACGGCCTGTGGCTGGGTTCGGCTTGCGGCGGTCTGTTCCATTGGAGCCGCCGCCACGGTGCCCGCCCGATTCCGGTCGAGCCGGCCTTGGGCAGCGCATGCATCTCCAGCCTGCTGCTCGATAGCCGCGGCGCGCTTTGGGTCGGTAACGCCGGCGGCGCGCTGGGCCGGCTCGAGAACGGCCGCCTGGAGTTGGCCGGGCTCTGGCCCAGCAACGAGTCGGTGTCGATCTGGGAACGAGGCCCGCAGGACTTCATCCTGGCCGTTGGCAGGACCACATACGGGTTTACTTTTCCCTTTCCGGACCTTTCCGCGCCGCAGGCCGAACGCTTTCGACGCATCGCCGCCTTGCAGGGAATGCGCATCGCCGGCGTGGCGCCAGCGGCGAAGGGCGGGATCTGGCTCGCCGGCAGCCAGGGCGTCGTGCGCTTGAGCGGCGACCGGATCCTGGAGCGATGGACGCGGCCCCAGGGATTTTCGTCGCGATCCGCCCGTGCCTTGCACGAGGACGCGGCAGGCGCGCTGTGGGTCGGCACGTACGGCGACGGCCTGTATCGGATCGAACGGGGCAGGGTGTTCCGCTACGGCGCCGGCAACGGCCTTTCGGACGAGACCGTCTCCTGCATCCTGGAAGACGCGCGCGGGCGGTTGTGGCTGGGCGGAAACGCGGGCGTGGCCCTGGTTCCCGCGCCGCGCAAAAGCGCGCACCGCATCGAGTCGATCCGGTTTTCGGCGAGCGACGGATTGATCCCGAGCGAGATCAACGGCGGCGACTCCGTCCCCTGCCTTCGCGACAGCCGCGGCGCCTTGTGGTTCGCCCTGGTGTCCGGATTCGCTACGGTCGACCCGGCGAGGGTGCCGGGGGGCGAGTCCGCGCGTCTGAAATCGCATATCGAGCACGTCGCGATCGACGGAAAACCGCTGCGCCCGAGCGGCGGAACGCTGCTGCTGCCCTCGTACTCGAGCAATCTGGAAATCCGCTACACCGCGGTCAACCTGGGCAAGCCGCGCGATACCGCGTTCCGGTTCCGCCTGACCGGCGTGGATCGGGGATGGGTGGAGGCGGGGTCGAACCGTAGCGTCCTGTACCCGCGCATCCCCTGGGGGAGGTTCGACTTCCAAGTGCAGGCGCGCACCGGCGGGGGGGCGTGGTCGAACGTACCCGACGCGGCATTGAGTATCGTTCATCCGCGCCCCTGGCATCAGCACCCCTGGGTTTGGGGGCTGATCGCGCTGCTGGGGCTGTCGGCGCTGACCATCGCCGGACGCGGCGACGAAACGCCTGATGCCTCGGACCGGGCAGGCGCATCGCGTTCCCGCGCGGTCGCGGCGGCGCAAGCGGCGGCGGACGACGCCCAGGCATCGCGCTTGGGCGAATCCCAGGCATCGTCGCCACGGAAAGGCGAGAATCGCTCCCGAACAAACCGGCCGACCGGGCGCAGCCGGTGAGCCGTCCGGACCGGCTCAGCAGTTGTTGCTGGCCGACATGCCGTTCATCCCGCAGAACGTGCTGTGGGGAAGCACGCAAACGATGGTCCCGCAGTCGACGCAGCTCAGATTGCCGCAACTGTCCTCACAGCACCAATGGCCGTTCTCACAGCCATCGCCCGACATTCCGACTCCACCGACGAGAAAGCCCCTGTTGGCGGGATCGGGATGGACCGGAGGGGTTTGTAGAGGCATGTGCATGTCGATTTCTCCTGTGCGCGATCAGATGAGTTTCGAGTTCTGCTTGGACTGAGGCTGAGCGTAGAGTCCGGACAAGAGGTACTTGTCGACGGGACCGCTCCTTCCGGCTACGTGCTTGCTCGTCCTGAAACTGCCGCCTTCGCACTTCTGGACGCAGCTGTCGTAGGTGCTCATGCATCGGTTGTCGCAGTTGTCGTCGTCGTCGTCGCACCCGCCCATGCACGATCTCAGATCGGTCAAGCACTGTGCGATGCAAGCTTGATCGCAGCTGCTGGGCAAAATCGCATCGAGGACGAAGGATGGGGCCGGCCTTGGAACCGGGGCGATCAGAGGTGGGCGATTCATGGTTGTCCTCATTGGTCGGGGTTGGATTTCCTGGTGAGCAAAGGGATCGGAACCCAGTCGTTCAAGATCCGTTCCCGGGCCTTGCAGCCGGCGCATGCGGGCACGCCGGCCTTGTTGAATGCACGACGAAGCAGGGTGCCCAGACCCGGGCCCGATCTGTCCGCATCCGCCGCAGGAGGAAGTCGCTTAGGCAGGTGCATGGGCTAGACCTCGTTCCAGAACCGAGGCTGGCCAACGCCGATCGGCAGTACATCGCTGACATCGACGGTGAAACGGCACGCCCGTCTGGCGCGCATCAGGTTCTCCGGATCGAAGAAGCGCATCTTGACGTCGTACAGCTCGTCGTCGGGCTTGGCGAGCGGGCTCTTCTCGACCGAAATGGTTTCCAGCACGCGTCCTTCCCGCAGCGATTGCTTGAACACGCTTGCGGCCTGGAAGACATTGGTCGCGGAGTAGTTCAAGGCCCGATCCTCCGGGCTCATGCCGTTGTTGCGGAAATCGAAGTAGATCCGGCTCAAGAAGTCTTCGACGCTGTCTTTGAGCGCCCGGTCCTCGTCTGCGTCGGCAAGCGCCTCGAGCAACGCTTTGGTCGACCAGCTGTACATGCCGCGCATGTCGGGCGCCAAGACCGGAACCGTCTCCCCGGACTGCAGCGCGATCGTCCGTCCGGACGAGTAGCCGCAGACCGATATGCGTTCGACGTCTGGATCGCCGAGGAACTCGAGCAGCTTCTGGTAGGTCACATGGGCGAACGGGCCGACCGGCGTGATGGCGTACAGTACGGTTCCGTCGAGCTTCAACAGCCAGGCCAGTGACTGCGCCTCGTGCAGGTTCGCCTTCAGGTACGTGCCGATATCCCGGCCGGCGGTCGATTGGTTGAAGCTGTTTCGCGACGATTCGCTGTAGTACTCGATCGCCAGCTCGCCCAGGGCGTAGACCAGCTGAGGTTGCTTGCAGCTGGTGCATCCCGATGAAGGCCTCACCAGTTCCTCCTGGCCGTAAGCGCGGTCGGCGGCGTCCGCAGCAACGCCATCGTGCCCTGAATCGCGCACCGGATCGTACGAGTTGGCGGCGGAGAGAGCGTGCGGACTCGCTTCCGGCATGGGCTCTTCTTGTTCTTTCTGCGGGGACGCGTGGGTCGAGGTAGGGTCCGACATGCCGTACTCCTTCTGGTTTTCTGAGTTGACTAGGAAAGCGTGAGCGGCCGCCACATCCATGATTCCCGATAGCAACTGGCGGCAGTGTTTGCTGTCCGGATCTCGTTCGCAGCCTCGGGCGGAATCGAGCAACGCATGGCGCACGCGGCGCGGGTCGATGCGGCCGTAGCGCGCAATCTGCACGCTCATCAGCAGCGCGGCGACGCCGGCGACGATGGGCGTGGCGAAACTGGTGCCGCTTCTGCGGCAAACGCCTCCCCCGGGCCGGGCCCCCAGGATGTGTTCGCCGGGCGCCAGAATCCCGCGGCCGCGGTACGCGTCACTCCAGTTGCTGTTCCGCATCGGCGCTCCGGACGCGCCCAATGCGCCCACCGCCAGGACCTCGGGCATGGCCGCCGGAAGATGCGCGCAGTCGCATCCGTCGTTGCCGGCGGCGGCTATCACAAGCACGTTGTTTCTGGCGCAGCGTTCCAGGGCGCGTTTCAGCAGTCCGTCGGCCGGCTGTCCCGCCGACTTCATCAACTGGCCTGCGCTGATCGTGACGATGTCGGCGCCGTTGCCGAGCGCCAGGTCGATCGCATGGGCGAGGTAGGATTGGGTACAGAACCCTGCGCCTGCGCGCGGCCGGTCGTCGAAGATCTTGATCAGCAGGCCGGTGCAACCCGGCGCCACGCCCGGCACCGGACCTCGGCCGAAGATCACACTGGCGATATGGGTCCCGTGCGATCGCGCCGGCGAATCCGACGGCGTCTTGTTGTCGCTCAGCGTCGTCAGCGCCGCTCCGCGGAAGCAGGGGTGCAGGACATCTACGGCCCCGTCCAGGACGGCGATGCGGATTTCGCGGCTGCCTAGCGTTTCCCGCTGCAGCGCGGCGATGTCCTTCCAGGTCTTTTCGCCGAGATCCTCGTGCCGCGCGATATTCATTCGATCGTCCATCGTTCGAGCTGCGTCCGGCCCGGCCGTAGGCATGCCGGGCTTTGCCGCGACAGCGCGGTATCGCGCTCTTCCCGGCCCGGCGATCGGATCGCGGCGCCGGCTGCGGCAGGCGCAACGATGGGCCAGGCGCGAGGGCGATGCACGCACCGGAAGTTTCGGTTTTTCACCGCGAATGTCGGCGCGCACGCGGATATGCGACGTTGTTCTGAACCGGGCGTGATCCAGTCCTGACCGGCCGAGCGTCGCAGCGGACAAAGGCGCGGCCAGGTTGTCGAATTGCGATGCCGTTCGATTTCGGACCGCGGCGAACCGGTCTGGATCGCCGTATCGGTAGCGGCGTTCGTTGTTGCGCCGCTGCAACCTGCATGCGGTTTCGCTGGCGGCGGGGCCGCCGCTGTCATCGCCGCCGCCCGGCGTGCGTTGCCAGTCGCAGCCGACGCCGCAAGGAACCGCCATGCGCCACCTGTCCGCCCCTCGCTTGCTCGCCGCCTTGGCGGGCCGGCTGTGCCTGCTTGCGGCACTCGCCGCTCCCGGACTCGCCCCGGCGGCCGAGGCCTCGTTCGTGCGACGCGACCTGGCCTATGGCCCCGACCCGGCGCAGCGGCTGGACGTGTACGGCCCGCGTCGGGCGCGCGGCGCGCCGGTCGTGCTGATGGTCCATGGCGGCGGCTGGCGCATCGGCGACAAGGCGGCGCGCGGTGTGGTCCAGGCCAAGGCCGCGCACTGGAACGCGCAGGGCCGGATCGTGGTCTCGATCAACTACCGGCTACTGCCGCAGGCCGATCCGCTGCAGCAGGCCGCCGACGTGGCTCGCGCCTTGGCCTACGTGCAGCGCGAGGCGCCGCGCTGGGGCGGCGACGCGACACGCTTGGTCTTGATGGGGCATTCTGCCGGTGCGCACATGGTGGCGCTGTTGGCGGCCGCACCGGAGCTGGCGCGGACGCAGGGGGCGCGGCCTTGGAGCGGCACGGTCGCGCTGGACAGCGCCGCCTACGACGTCGAGGCATTGATGCGCCGGCCGCATCTGCGCCTGTACGACCAGGCGTTCGGCGAAGATCCGCATTACTGGCGCGAAGCTTCGCCGATACGGCGCCTGCGCAGCGCGCCGGCGCCGATGCTGTTGGTCTGTTCCAGCCGACGCCGGCAGTCCTGCCCGCAGGCGCGCGACTACGCCCGCCGCGCCGGCGATCTGGGCGGGCGCGCGCAGGTGCTGGCGGTGGGGTTGGACCATGCGGCCATCAACGCCGAGCTCGGCGCCGAAGGCGACTACACCGCCCGGGTGGATGCGTTCCTGGCCTCGCTATGGGCGCCTGCGCGCCGCGATTGATCGGGACCGCCGGTCGCCCCGGCATGGTCGACCGGAGTCGTTGCCGGCTGTAGCATCGCCCTGGATCGCGATATCGGCCCAGCCGGTCGGTCGCGGCGCGCGGTACGCGCCGTCGACTCGTTCCAATCGCCTCATCCATCGCCTTCGGACGGAGCCCGCCATGCCCCGCAATCGCGTTTCCCTACCGATCGCCGCCGCGTTGAGCGGCGCGCTGCTGGCGGCCTGCGCGCGTCCGCCGCCCGCCGCCACCGCCGAACCCGCGCCGACGGCAGCGCCCGCCGCGGCGCCCGCGCCGGCAGTTGCCGACACCGGCGCATTCGCGTTCCGGATCGGTGCGCTCGAGGCTTACGCGTTGAAGGACGGCGACATCGACGTCGCCAACGACGGCAAGACCTTCGCCATCGGCGAGCCGGCCGAACAGGTCGCCGCCTTGCTGAGCGCGGCCGGCCAGCCGACCGACGCGCTGCGCCTGAGCATCCAGCCCTTGCTGGTGCGCAGCGGCGCCCGGCTCCTGCTGTTCGACACCGGCGCCGCCGGCGTTTCCTTCGCCCAGGCCGGTCGTTTGCCGGCCTCGCTGCGCGCCGCCGGCGTCGAGCCGGCGCAGGTCACCGACATCTTCATTTCGCACGCGCATCCGGATCACGTCGGCGGCCTGCGCACGGGCGAGGGCGGCCTGGCCTTCGCCAACGCCACCATCCATCTGTCCAGGCCCGAATGGGAGGCGTTGCAGGGCGATCCGGACAACGCCGCCCTGGCGGCCGCGATCGCGCCCAAGGTGCAGGCCTTCGAGCCCAATGCGGCGATCGTTCCCGGTGTGGTCGCCGCGGTCGCCGTCGACGGCCATACTCCGGGCCACAGCGCGTACGAGATCGCCTCCGGCAAGGACCGCCTGCTGTACCTGGGCGATACTGCGCACCATCATGTGATCTCGGTGCAGCGCCCGGAATGGACGGTGGACTACGACCGCGACGCGCCCTTGGCCGAAGCCAGCCGGCGCGCCCTGCTGCAGCGCGCCGCCGAGCAGGATCTGCATGTGTACTCCGTGCACTTTCCGTTCCCGGGCCTGGGGCGGATCAAGCGCGAAGGCGACGGCTTCGCCTGGGCGGCCGATCGCTGACGGGCAAGTCCCAGCGGGGAGGGCGGGTCCCCGCCCACGCCGCATCGCGCGCTCGGCCCGTTGCGGGCGCAATGCCGCGCGCCGGACCCGGCAGCGCATGCCGACACCGGACAGTCGCGGTCAGCGGGCGCTCGATGTCGTGCCGGCGGGCAGGCGCAGGCCGATCGAGCGCCGCAGATAGCGCCGCAACTGCGGTTCGTCGAACGCCGGTTCGGCGATGCCGCTGCCGCACAGGAATTCGTCGACGTTGCCGCAGTCCCAGCGATAGCCGTCCTGGTACAACTCGGCCGTCGACTGGCCGTCGCGCACGACATCCTTGAACAGGCTCAGCAGCGGGTACAACGGCGCTGTGTGGTCGTTCTCCCACAGCGCGCACCAGTCGCGGTAGGGCAGCTGCGGCAGACGCAGTCCCGATGCCGCCTCCAGCTTGGCGAAGAATTCGTGCAGGGTGAGATTGTTCCGATCGCGATTGACCAGGTTGAACTTCTTGCCGATAGCGGCCGGATTGCGCGAGATATGCGCGATGGCCCGGGTCATGTAGTCGACGCTGGTCAGCCCCTCGCGGAAATTGCGCAGATCCGGCACGCCGCCGTACGCGATGCAGGTGCGGACCAGCCGGGACCACCATTGGTAATCGGCGCAGCGGCCGGAGCGGCCATGGAAGGTCGCGTAACCCAGGCGGAAGGTCATCAGCGGCAGGCCGCGGCTCGCCGCCATATCGGCGATCTTTTCCATCACCCATTTGCTGCGGACGTAGCCGATGTCGGCGCTCACCGCGGTCAGGTTCTGGTCGATGTCGTCGTCCTCGCGCATCACCCGCTTGCCGGTGTACCGGTGCCCCCAGCTATAGACCGAAATCGTCGACATCAAGGCCAGCGGCTTGAGCCGGCCGGCGGCGCAGAAGGCCAGCACCTCGCCCAGCCCCTGCACGTTGTCGCGGCGTAGATGCGAGTAAGGCTGGATGAAGTTGACCGCACTGGCGCAGTGGTAGACCAGGTCGACGGATTCGGCCAGGTAGGCGTGGTCGAGTTCGGCCAGTCCCAGCCGCGGTTCGGCCAGGTCCGCGGCATAGGCGCGCACCCGCAGCAAGGCACTTGGGTCCGGCGCCAGGGCGTATTTTGCTAGGGTCGATCGCAGGCGCTCGCCCGCGCTGGCCTGGTCGCTGGTCCGGATCGGGCAATGAATGGTCGCCTGGGTGGCGGAGAGCAGATCGCACAGTAGATGCGCGCCGACGAATCCAGTGGCGCCGGTCAGCAGGACGTGCCTGGGCGCGACGATCTGGCTCGGCTCGTATCCGGCGCCGAAATCCGCGCCTTCGGGCAGGCGTATGTCCGACTGCAGGGCCAGGATCGGTTCGGCGTCGATCGTGGGTGCGGCGCGGCCGGCGCGGCGCTCCAGGGCGGCGGCGAGCGCGCGGACGCTGGGGAACTCGTAGATATCGCGCACATAGGCCTTGGTTCCCAGCGCCTGGCCGGCCTCGCGGGTCAGTTGCGCCGCCAGCAGCGACTGGCCGCCGAGAGCGAAGTAGCTGTCGTCCAGGCCGAAATCGCGATGTTCGAGCACGCGGGCGAAGACCTCGGCCACCAGCGCCTGCGCCCGGGTCTCGGCGGCCGGCGCGGGCGCCGAGGCGGCCGGCGCGGTGTGCGCGTAGCCGCGCAGCAGTTCGGCCTTATCGATCTTGCCGTTCGGAGTGAGCGGAAACTCGTCGACCGAGACGAAAGCGGCGGGGATCATGTAATCCGGCAGGACCGCGCCGAGCCGCTGGCGCAACTCGGCCCGAAACCCATCCTGGCGCGCTTCGGCCGGCGCGTGCGCCACCACGAAAGCGACGATCTGCTTGCGACCGGGGTCGTCCGGCGCGGCGACCGCGACCGCGGCTTTGCGCACGCCGGGCAGCAGCTGCAACTGCGCCTCGATTTCGCCCAGCTCGACCCGATTGCCGCGGATCTTGATCTGTTCGTCGCCTCGGCCGAGGAACTGGATCTGGCCGTCCGGCAACAGTCGCGCCAGGTCGCCGGTACGGTACAGGCGCTGGCCGCCGACGTTCACGAAGCGCTCGCGAGTGAGCGCGTCGTTGTCGAGATAGCCGCGAGCCAGCCCCGGGCCGCCCAGGCAGAGCTCGCCTGCCTCGCCCGGAGGAACCGGGCCGAGAGACGGATCGAGGATGTACGCCGTCGCGCCTGCGACCGGCTTGCCGATCGAGTAGGGGGCGCCCGCACTGGCGCTGGGCACTCGCCTGGAGGTAGCGAAAATGGTTGCTTCGGTGGGCCCGTAATAGTCCACCAGGGCGTAGTCGGCCGCGTCCAGGTCGATCGGGTTCAATTTCTCGCCGGCAGTGAACAGATAGCGCAAGCGCGTGCTCACGCCGCGGGTCGCCGCTACGACCTCCGGCACCATCACGGTCGGCACGAAGGCGTGGCTGATCGCATGGTTCGCGTAGAAACGCGCCAGCGCAGCGGGATCCACGCGCACGGCTGGCTCCAGCAGATGCAGCGTCGCTCCGGCGCACAGGGCCGACCACACTTCCCACTGGGCGACGTCGAAGCCGATCTTGGCCATCGAGGTCAGGCGACTGTCGCCGTTCACCTCGAACTCGCGGTTGTGCCAGTCGATCAGGTTGGCGAGCGCCGCATGCTCGATGACGACGCCCTTGGGCTGGCCGGTGGTGCCCGAGGTGAAGATCACGTACGCGATATCGCCCGTTCCGGCCGTAACGGGCGGGGTCGACGGGTCGGCCGGAGCGGCCAGTTCGTCGACGTCGAGCACCTCGAGCGTATCGCTGGCCCAGGCCCCGCGGGAGCACAACGCCAGCGAAGAACGGGTCTGAACGACGATGTAGCGTTTTCTCGCGTCGGGATAGCCGTCGTCGATCGGCACATAGGCCGCGCCTGACTTGGCAATGCCGAGCAGGCCGACGACCAGGCTCGCCGAGCGGTCGCAGATCAACGGTACCAGCGATCCGGGCCCGATGCCGCGTCGGGCGAGGCGCGCCGCGACGAGGTCGCTGTCGCGATCGAGCTGCCGGTAGCTGATCGTGCGGCCGCGGTCGACCACGGCGGTCGAGTCGGGCTGTTCGACGGCGCGATTCCGAAATCGATCGATTACGCTGGGTATGGTCGGCATGCCTGTGTCTCCGATGGTCGAAGTCGCCGCTGCGCCCACCGCGCGCACGACGGGGGCGCGGTCGCGCCCTCGCGCCTTGGCGATTGCGCCGGCGTTTGCGGATGAAAAGACGATGGCCGCGAGGCGTGCGCGAAGAGGAAACCGCTGCTGGATTTCGCAGCGACGCGCGCATCGTCTCGCTCGACGTACTGAGTACCGATCGACGGCGCGTTGGTCTGTGATCGGATCGCAGTTTCGCTCTGCTCAGCGACGCTAGCGTTCGGACCATTGATCCAGATCAATCCGATACGACGCCAAAGGCTCTGGATGCCCGCCTGCGCGGGCACGACGGCTGGAAGATTCGTGGCGAAGCCGAGCCATCGTCATCGCCGATGAACGCCATCCCCGCGAAAGCGGGGATCCAGAGCTTCGCCGAGACAAGACTGCGAAGCCTGTGGGCGCCCGCCTGTGCGGAGAGGCGGGTCGTGGCGTCGCCGCGAAAACCGCGGCGGGCCATCGGCCGACCCGCCGCCCGTGAGGCCGTGTTCGGACGATCCTCACTCGCCCGGACTGAGCGCGATCGCCAGCGTCAGCACCGACAGGCGATTGACGTAGGCCGACATCAGGTCGGCGTTGTCGCTGCCGTAGGGCGTGAACGCGTCGCATTGGCCGGGCTGCAGCGGCCGGCCGAAGCCGGGGCTTACCAACGCGGTGGCGTTGGCGAGGATCGTCGGCGTGTACGGCGCCAACAGCGCCGGGTCGGCCTGGTGGGCCTGCAGCAGATAGCGCATGAACACCGCCACGCCGGTCTGGTAATCGCCGTAGTCGTAACCCGGCGGCACCGATGAGTACGGATCCGAGGCGCCGACTTGCAGCCAGGGCAGGGGGAACTCGCCGGCTACCGAGCCGTACGTGCGCGGCAGGAAGGCGTTGGCGAACATGCCCTGGATCAGCTGCGGGTAGACGCCGGTCACCGGCGGCGGCGAGGCCCGGTACATCGACTGCGCCTCGCGCAGGGCGCCGATCAGCAGGCCCTGGTCGCCGCTCCAGGTCATCGAACGGTCGTAGGAGGAATCCCAGTACACCACGTTGTCCAAGGCGTGGAAGCTGGACACGCGTTCGCGCACCAGCGCGCCGGCGCGCGAGCCCGATTGGCTGGTCAGCAGCAGCGACTGCCACGGGTCCGGGGTCTTCAGCATCCATAGCTGCCACCAGGCGATCTGGTCCTGCCAGGCCTGGTTGCAGGCCTGGACGTCGACGCCGGCGTCGGTGAAATACGCAGTGAAGGCCGGGTTCTGCGCGGCCAGGCACAGGCGCAGGCTGAGCAGGGCGAACACGCCGTTGGTGACCGTGTTCTGGATCGGGTTGAGCACGCCGCCGCTGCCGTCGTATTCGGGCACCGGGGTGGGATGCGCATCGAAGGTGATCGGCGAGTTCCAGATTCCGCCGGGCGAGTAGCGCGGCCGCAGTTGGGCCTGGATCAGCGGCGGCGCGCCGGGCCAGGTCTGGCCGATGTCGACCCAGCAATTGGGCGCGCCGCGGTTGACCGGGTGGGTGCCGGCGAATTGCGCCCAGCCCGGCGGATCGGTGTAGGGGTAGATCGCGGTCTGGTCCGGCCGGGTCGACCAGCGCGGCCCGACCATGTAGCACCAGGCGTTGATCGCGATCTTGAGGAAGTCGATGCGGTGCTGGGCCGCGAACCCCAGTTCCGCGGCGCGCAAGGCGGCGATGCCGATCCAGCCGAAATCGTCCCACCAATTGCCTTTCTGAGTCGGGTCCAGCGCGGCCAAGGCGTCCTGGCCGTAGGGCGCGCTGTCGGCGCCGCTGACGACGAAGTAGTCGAGCAGGCTGTCGAAGGCGCAGGCGGTGCGCCAGACGTTGCCGGCGGTGCGCCACAGCGGGTGGATCCGGTCGAACAGGACTTTGGCTTCGGCCAAGTAGGCGGCCACGTCGGGCGGTAGGCCCGGTTGCGCCGCCTTGCTGCCGGTCCGGTCGATCCGAGAGACGTTCATGGCTGCGTCCTGGGTTGGATGGCGTGGAACTGCGGTCGATGCTGTTCCTGCAGCGGGCGCGGCCTGGCGTGCCGCAGCGACGCGCTACGGCCGGCGCAAGCGGGGACGGTCCGGGCGCGCACGCCGGCCGGTCGTCGCGCCGCGCGAGCCCGCGGGTGTTGCGTCGAGCGCGATCCGGGCGGCCGCCGATCAGGCGGGTGCGAAGTGCGCCAGGAACATGTCGGTGGCGGTCTGCGCCACCTGGTCGCGCTGGGCCGGCGTCAGCATCGGCTGGCCCAGGGTGATCTGCGGCCAGAACGCGAAGCCCTTGACCATGCCCTGCAGCAGCATCGAAGCAAACAACGGATCCTGCGCCTGCAGGCGGCCGTCGGCCGCGGCGGCGCGGATCCACGCGGTCAGGGCCTCTTCCTTGTCGCCCATGCGCGCGAACAACTGCTGGGCGCGTTCGGGCGCGGGAATGATCGCGACGATCGCGACCCGGGCCAGGTCGATGAAGGCTTCGTCGTGCAGCAACTGCAGTTTCTGCTGGACCAGTTCGAGCAACTGCGGGCGCAACGGCCGGTCGGCCCGGTAGACCAGGTCCGGCGAAGCCAGGCTGCGCTCCCACAGTTGCTGCAGGATCTGCGCGAACAGCACTTCCTTGCTCGGGAAGTGGTTGTAGACCGTGCGCTTGGACACTCCGGCGCTGGCCGCGACCCGGTCCATGCTGGTGGCGTCGTAGCCGGCCTGACGGAACTCGGCCATGGCCGCTTCCAGGATGGCGGCGCGCTTGCGGTCGGTCAGGCGGGCGGGGGCGGGTGGGGGAGTGGCCATGGACAAAAGATTACACCGGTGGGTTTACTTTCTCAAAAACTACACTACACTGGGCAGTGTAGTTTTCTGGATGCCCCGTTCGCCCCATGCCCCGAGCCATCCGTCTTCGCCGCTTCAGCCTGATCACCGGAGCCTTGATCGTGAGCGCCTGCCTATTCTCCGCCGTCCGCACCCACACGCCCTTGGGGCACTACGCCGACTCGCCGCAGTTCGCCGACGGGCGTTTCCACAACCCTTTGCCGCGCCCGGCGCTGGGCTTCTGGAAGACCCTGCGCCTGATTTGCGACTCGCTGTGGAACAAGCCCACCGACGCAGTCCCGGCGGTCGCCCCGCCGGTGCTGGCGCTGAGCGCGCGGCAACTGGCCCAGGCCCCGGACCACAGCCTGTTCCGGCTCGGCCACTCGACCCTGCTGATCAAGCTGCGCGGCGGCTGGTGGATCACCGATCCGGTGTTCGCCGAACGCGCTTCGCCGGTGCAATGGGCCGGGCCCAAGCGCTTCCACGCGCCGCCGATCGCGCTGGACGAACTGCCGCCGCTGCGCGGCGTGCTGCTGTCGCACGATCACTTCGACCATCTCGACGCCGCCACCGTGCGCCGGCTCGCCGACACTGCCGGGGTGTTTCTCGCCCCGCTCGGCGTGGGCGACCGCCTGATCGCCTGGGGCGTCGACCCGGCCAAGGTGCGCCAGTTCGACTGGTGGCAGGGCGCGACCATCGACGGGGTGCGGTTCGTCGCCACGCCCGCGCAGCACTTCTCCGGCCGCGGCCTGTTCGACGGCGACAAGACCCTGTGGGCGTCGTGGACCATCCTCGACGACGCCGGCGACGGCGGCCCGTCGCTGCGGCTGTTCTTCAGCGGCGACAGCGGCTACTTCGACGGCTTCAAGGACATCGGCCGCCGTTACGGGCCGTTCGACGTGACGATGCTGGAAACCGGCGCCTACGACGCCAACTGGCCGTTCGTGCACATGCAGCCGGAGCAGACCGTACAGGCCCACCTCGACCTGCGCGGGCGCTGGCTGCTGCCGATCCATAACGGCACTTTCGACTTGGCGATGCATCCGTGGACCGAGCCCTTCGAGCGGGTGGCCGCGCTCGCCGCCGAGCGGGCCGTCGCCTTGACCACGCCGCGCATGGGCGAACGCCTCGACCTGCGCGCCCCGCAGGCGATGACGCCGTGGTGGCGCGAAGCCGGCGAAGCGAAGCCTGCCGTATCCGCGGCCGCGCACGGAGTCGCCCTGTGAGGCTGCGCCTGCACGCGCGGCTGGACGCGCAGGCCCGGCGCGGGGTCGTCGCCGCGTTGCTGCGCGCCGATCTCGGCAGCCGGGTCAACTTCGAACCCGACCCGGAGCACGACGCGCAGATCGTGCGGATCGAAAACTGGCTGAGCGTGGCCGAAACGGTCGACGCCATCGTCCGCAGCGGCTATCCGGTGGCGGCGGTGATCGACGCCAGCAACGACGTTCCGCGTTCGGCCCGCGCGGGCTAGGGCTGGGCCCGGCCTGCTTGGCGGTCGAAGAAGAAGTTGTAGATCGGGCCGAATACCAGGGCGATGTACCAGCCGGCGGCGTAGGTCTTGACCAGGCCGAGCAGGACCGCGGACCAGGTCAGCACGTCGAAGCCGGGCATCACCGCGGCCAGCACCGAACGCTCGGCCGGCCAGGCCGGAACGAACAGGTGGACGATTACGCACAGCCCGAACGAGAGCGACAGAAACAGGCTCAGCGCCATGCCCAGGGCGCCGACCGGCAGGCGCGCCGTAGACCCGGCGTCGTCGGGCCTGGAAGCGGAAGTGGCGTTCATCGGCGTGCTCCTTCGCGGGGGTGGCGCGGATAGGCGCCTTGCGGCCGCGCTTACTACACCACCGGCCGGGCCGGCCGGCGTTGACCTGGATCAAGGCAGACGCCGGGCGGAAACCGGCCGAGCGGCACGCTGCTGCGCGCCGCTCGGCGAATCCGCGCTCAGGCCGACGGCGGCTGCTGCCGGGCCGGGTGCGAGGAACGATGGCGGAAACGCTTGGTCAGCCACTCGCCGAGGTCGTCGATCACGGTGAACGCCGCCGGGATCACGATCAGGCTGAGCAGGGTCGAGGTGATCAGGCCGCCGATCACCGCGATCGCCATCGGCGCGCGGAAACTCGAATCGCCGGAGAAGCCCAGCGCGATCGGCAGCATGCCCGCGCCCATCGCCAGGGTGGTCATGACGATCGGCTGGGCGCGCTTGCGGCAGGCGTCGACCAGCGCGTCGTGCTGGCTCAGGCCGTGCTCGTCCTCGGCGATCACCGCATAGTCGACCAGCAGGATCGAGTTCTTGGTGGCGATGCCGATCAGCATCAGCAAGCCGATCAGCGCCGGCAGCGACAGCATGTTCTGGGTCAGCAGCAGCGCGCCGAACGCGCCGCCGGCGCACAGCGGCACCGCGGTCAGGATGGTCAGCGGCATCAGCGCATGGTTGAACAGCAGCAACAGCACCATGTAGATGCAGATCAGGCCCGCCGCCATCGCCAGCAGGAAACCGACGAACAGCTCGACGAAGACCTCGGCGTCGCCGGTGTTGAGGAAACTCACCCCCGGCGGCAGCTGCTGGACGCTGGGCAGCTGCTGCACCGTCTCCATGACCTCGCCCAGCGGGCGGCCGTTGAGTTCGGCGGTCAGGGTGACGTTGCGCTGGCGCTGGTAGCGCGAGATCTGCGACGGGCCGCTGCCCAGGCGCACCTCGGCCACCGCCGCCAGCGGCACCGGGCCGTAGCGGCCGGGCACGCGCAACTGGCCGATCAGCGCCGGATTGGCCAGGGTGCTCTCGGCGAAGCCGACCCGGATCGGAATCTGCCGGTCGGGCAGGTTGAGCTTGGCCAGGCGCTGCTCGTAGTCGCCGGCGGTGGCGATGCGCGCGGCCTCGGCGATGTCGGCGGTGGCGACGCCCAGGTCGGCGGCGCGGGCCGGGTTGGGCACGATCTGGATTTCCGGGCGCAGCAGCGAGGCCGAGGAGGTGATGCTGCCCAGGCCGGGGATGCCGCGCAGGTCGCGTTCCAGCGCGATCGAGGCCTCCTGCAGGTGCTGCGGGTCGTCGCCCGACAGTACCAGTTGCAGCAGGTTGCCCGGCTCGGAGCTGACATAGCTCACCCGTACCCCGGGCAGGTCGGCCAGGCGCGCGCGCGCGTCGCGCTCGAGCGCGCGCTGGTCGCGCTGGCGATCGTCGGCTACGCCCCAGTCCAGCACCAGGGTGGCCTTGCGCACGTCGGCCACGCCGGTGGTCGACGGGTCGCCCAGGTCGAGCACGCTGCCGATCGCGGTGTAGACCTGCTTGAGCTCGGGAATGTCCTTGAGCAGCAGGCGCGCACGCTCGGCCACCGCCTGGGTCTCTTGCAGCCGAGTGCCCGGCGGCAGTTCCAGGCTGAGGTTGCTGCGGCCCAGGTCGGACTGCGGGATGAAGGTGGCCGGGATCAGCGGCACCAGCGCCAGCGAGGCGACGAACAGGCCGGTGGCGATCCACAGCGTGCGCGCGCGATGGCGCAGCGCCGCGTCGACCCAGCCCAGGTACCAGCGCATCAGCCGCGAATCGGCGGGCTCCTCGCCATGCGGCTTGAGCAGGTAGGCGGCCATCATCGGGGTCAGCAGGCGCGCCACCAGCAACGAAAACAGCACCGCGGTGGCCGCGGTCCAGCCGAACTCGCGGAAGAACTTGCCGGCGATGCCGGGCATGAACGCCACCGGCACGAACACCGCCGCCAGGGTCAGCGAGGTCGCGATCACCGCGTTGCCGATTTCGCCGGCCGCCTCGCGCGCGGCCTCGATCGGCGGCTTGCCCATGCGCAGGTGGCGGACGATGTTCTCGATCTCGACGATCGCGTCGTCGACCAGGATGCCGACCACCACCGACAGCGCCAGCAGGGTGATCAGGTTGAGAGTGAAGCCGAACCAATACATCACCGCGAAGGTCGGGATGATCGACAGCGGCAAGGCCAGCGCCGAGACCCAGGTCGCGCGCCAGTTGCGCAGGAACGCGAACACCACCAGCAGGGCCAGCAGCGCGCCTTCCCACAGCATCGTCATCGACGAGTCGTAGGAGCGGTGGGTCTCGTCGATGGCGGTGGTGACCAGGCGGAAATCGATGCCCGGATGCTGGGCCTTCAGCTGGTCCAGCGCCTTGTGCACGCCGGCCTCGACCTCGACCTCGCTGGAGCCGCGAGTGCGCGACATCGAGAACGCGACCACGTCGCGGCCGTCCAGCAAGGCCGCCTCATTGGGGTCGGCCGCGGCATCGCTGACCTTGGCCAGCGCCGACAACCGCACCGAACGCCCGTCGGGCAGGCTGATCGAATAGTCGCGCAGCGCCTGGGCGTTGCCCACCGTGCCGAGGGTGCGGATGGTCTGCTGGGCGCCGTCCAGTTCGGCCTTGCCGCCGGCGCGCTCGACCTGGATCGCCGCCAGCTGATGCGACACCGCGCCGGCGGTGACGCCATAGGCGAGCAGGGCGTTCGGGTCCAGGTCGACCCGCACCTGGCGCTGCACGCCGCCGACCCGGGTGACCCGGGCCACGCCGGGGACGCCGTACACCGCCCGGGTGACCTCGCGGTCGACGAACCAGCTGGCCTCGTCGGCGCTCATCTGCGGCGCGACCAGGGCATAGGTCATCAACGAGCCGCCGATGTCGACCTTGGAAATCACCGGCTCCTGGATGTCCTGCGGCAGGTCGGTGCGGATCCGGGTGACCGCGTCGCGGGTATCGTCCAGCGCGGTCGCCAGGTCGGCCTCCAGGAAGAACTCGATCTGGGTCGTGCTGACGCCCTCGCTGACGGTCGACATCACCCGCTTGACGTTGGTCACCGTGGCGACCGAATCCTCGATCTTGCGCGTGACCTCGGCTTCCAACTGGCTCGGCGACGCGCCCGGCTGGGTCACCGTCACCGTGGTCATCGGAAAGGCGATGTCCGGAAAGCGCGCTACCGGCAGTTGGTAAAAGCCCCACAGCCCGGCCACGCACAGCACGAAGAACACCATCACCGCCGGCAACGGCCGGCGGATCGCCCATGCGGAGAAATTCATGGCGTCGCGCTCTCCTTGGTCGTGGCCGACGCCGCGACCACGCGCACCCGATCGCCGTCGCCGAGGAAGCCGGCGCCCTGCGCGACCACGCGTTCGCCGTCCTTCAATCCCTGGACGATCTCGACCATGCCCTGCGCGGTCTGGCCGGTGCGCACCCGCCGGCGCTGCACCGATTGCGCGTCCTTGAGGGTGAACACGTAGCTGTGCCCGTCGCGCTGCACTACCGCGGCGCTGGGCACCATCAGGGCGCGGCCGCTGCCGGTGACGATCCGGCCTTCCCGGTATACGCCTTGCTTGAGCGGCCCGGGCTCGGGCAGGTCGGCGTAGACGGTGCCGGTGCGGGTCTGGCCGTCGACGCCCGGGCTGACCGCGCGGATCCGCCCGGCGATGACCTGGCCGCCGTGCGTCAGCTCGACCGTGTTGCCGACCGCGACCAGCGACAGCTGATCCTCGGGCAGTTCGGCGCGCCACTCCAGGCGGCCGTCGCGGATCAGGCGCAACAATTCGTTGCCGGCCGCCACCACCTGGCCCGGTTGGACCAGGCGCTTGGAGATCACCCCGTCGGCCGGCGCGCGCAGCTCGGCGAAGTCGCGCCGCAACCGGGCCGCGTCGCGTCCGGCCCGCGCGGTCGCGGCCTGCGCCTCGGCCTGTACCCGGGTGGCGCGCAGTTCGTCCAGATTGCCGGCGCTGATCAACTGCTGCGCGGCCAGCTTGGCGCCGCGCTCGTAGCTGACTTGGGCCAGCGACAGCGAGGCCTGCGCCTGGCGCAGCGAGGCCTCGGCCTGGGCCAGTTCGCTGTCCAGGGTGCGATGGTCCAGAGTCAGCAGCACCTGGCCCTTGCGCACGCTCTGGCCGACGTCGACATTGAGCGCGGTCACCCGCTGGCCGCTGAGCTCCACGCCCAGTTGCATTTCCTCGAACGCCGACACCGGCCCGGACACCAGCACGCTGCGCGCCAGCGGCCGCAGCTGCGCCGGCGCCAGCGACACCGGCAGGCCGGCGGAAGGTTTAGCCGCGGCTTCCTCTTCCTTGGCGCCTCCGCACGCCGCCAAGGACAAACCGAGCAGAACAGGGACTAGCCAACGCCGGGGGCGTGCACGCATGGGAATTCCGTAAGGGCAGGGGAAACAGGGGCGCGCGGCAGCGCAGCCTTCGTCGTGCGGACCGGTCGGCGGCTGCGATCTCTGCGCGCATCGCGACCAACGTAGGCAGACGAGTTTAAGAAGGGATTAACCAGGCGCCCGGCCGGCCCGCGGCGCGAACGATGCGGCTGCGGCGAGTCGGCGGGGAAGGCGGCGGGACGCGGAGCGGGGGCGTCTGCAGGCAGTCCCATTAGCGGCGCGGCAGCGCAGCGGCGACAGGACGGCGGCGTGGCCGCAACGGCGCGGGCTCCCGAATCAACGAGCCGGATGCGCCTCGCCTCGGGGCGCCTTGCTTCGGCTTGCCGCCGTTCCACGGCAGGGAGCCCTCTCCCTGGATGCGCCATTGCGCCACTTTCGTTGCTCGATCTCGGTAATGATAGGCGAAATCCGGCGAGGCGCCAGTTGCTCTCGAGCCCGCCGTCGCGGCGCGGCCGCGTCCCCACCCTCTTGTCCAGGAACCTGCGATGCCACTGATCGCCCACGATCCTCCGGAGCTGTTTCCGCCCTACCGCGGTTATGTCCACGCCATGGAAGTGTCGGGCGGCACGCGGCTGCTGTTCATCAGCGGCCTCAACGCGTTCGAGGCCGATGGCAGCACCATGCCCGAGTCGTTCGAAGACCAGGCCGAACTGATCTGGAAACACATCAAGACCATCCTCGCCGCCGCCGGGCTGGGCATCGACAACCTGGTCTCGCTGCGCACCTATCTGGCCGACCCCAAGTTCGACCAGGCCAACGCCCGCATTCGCGCCGAACAACTGGGATCGCATCGGGTCTCCTCGACGGTGGTCTGCTGCACGCTGCTGGAACCGAGCTGGAAGCTGGAAGTGGAGGCGGTGGCGGCGGGTTGAGGCGGCCACCGCGCATCGCCGCCGGTCCTCTGGCCGGCGGGCGAGACGGCCCACGATCGTTCGCCGCGTATGTTGCGGCACAGCGCAGAGTTATGAGCGCTGCCGCACCGGCCCTGCGTCCTTATGTCGCGGCAACGAGCCCAGGAACCCGCGCGTCAACGCCGCCACGCGATCCAGGTGGGTTTCCAGCAGCCAGTGCCCGCCGTCGTCGAACAGATGCAACTGTGCCTGCGGCAGGTCGCGCAGGTAGGCCCGCGCCGCGGCCTCCGGCATATAGCCGTCGCGCGGCCCCCACAGGATCAGGGTCGGCGGCGCGTGCTGGCGCAGATACGCCTGGTAGCGCGGGAACCATTCCAGGTTCTCCTTCAAGCCTTCCATCAGTGCCACCGCGATATCGGCACGTGCGGGCGTGGTCAGCGCCCAATGCAGGGTCCATAGATCGGGGCTCATCCGCGGCTCGAGATCGGCGACGACCCCGTTGAGGAATTCGTCGCGATAGCCTTGCTCGCTAACCGCATCGGCCAGCGCCTTGCGGGTCGCGTCGGTCGGATGCGCGAAATGACGCAGCAAGCCGTGGTATTGGGGACCGAGCGTATCGGCGTAGATGTCGCCGTTCTGCACGATCAGGCCAGCGATCTTGTCCGGCGCTTGGATCGCCAGGCGCAAGCCGATCTGCGAGCCGTAGTCGTGCAGATAGAGCACGTAGCGCTGCAAGCCGAGCTTATCGGCGAATGCGGCCAGGAAGCGGGCGTAGCCGGCGAAGCCGTAATCGAAATCGTCCGGCGTGTCGCTGTAGCCGAAACCCGGGAAATCCGGCGCGAGCAACCGCCAGCGATCGGCCAGCGCCGGCATGAGGTCGCGGAACTCATACGATGAACAGGGATAGCCGTGCGGCAACAACACTACCGGCGCATCGGCCGGGCCGGCCTCGCGGTAGAAGATTTCGCAACCTTCGACCCGGGTGCGGCAATGGCGCACGGCGGCGTGGCGCTGCAATGAGGATGCGTTCGAGACGGTCATGCTTTCGTCCCAGCAGGGTGGCCAGGACGCCATTTACCCGATGGGCGTGTTGCGCATGCGTGAGCGCCGCGCCGGTTCGACGCGAGCTGCGCTTAACCTTGTGCGCGCGGGGCCCGCACGCGCGCGCGGACCGGGACGGCCGCTGACCGGCGCCGTTGCCGCGCGGCGCAGGACCGCCATGCCGCGCGCGACGACGGCGGCGCAAATCCGGCCCTGGGGAATACCCCAGGTGCCATCCACTCCATTGCGCTGATAGCGTTGCGACGAAAGTCCGAACTGCGGGGTCGACATGAGCACCATTTCCGGAGCCGGCGGTTACCTGCCTCAATCCAGCGCGAACGCCCCGGTCGCGCGGGCCGACGACGCATCCGCGAGCGGTTCGGCGCCGACCGCGGAGACGATCGAGCATCTCCATCAGGGGGAGGGATCGCCCTGGACTGCGCAAGGGCTGGGTTACGACCAGGCCGAAGGCACCTTCTTCACCACTTACTACCGGGCCGACCCGTCCGACACGATCACCATCGATCCGGGCAACAACGGCAGCCAGGTCGAGATCGCCAACCCTCAGGACGCGCTGCCGAACGTACGGCTATCGGTTCAGGACCGGACCACCGGCGGCGAATTGCGCGACGTCTATCTGGCCGGTCTGGATGGCCGGGCCGAGCTGAGCAAGGGCGGCGGCGTCGCTGTCGCCGGCGACTTCGTCTACGTGGCCGACACCAGCCAGGTGTATGTCTATCGCCGCAGCGACATCTACAACGCCACTCCGGGCGAGATCGTCGAGGCCGTGCAGGTGAACCAGGTCGAGGACGGTTCGGCCAGCTACATCAACATCCACGACGGCAAGGCCTACGTCGGCCGCTGGGTCGAGAACCACCCCTGGCAAAGCGCCGGCGACGGCGATCCCGAGGTCCACGTCTACCGGATCGACCCGCAAACCGGCCGTTTCGTCGACGACAGCGGCGGCTACCGGTACGACAGCGATCCGCGCGAAACCTCCGCCGACCCGGTGGCCACCATCGAGACGCCGTACAACGTCCAGGGAATCGCCGTCAACGACGACGGCATCGTATTCAGCGCCAGCTTCGGCGACTGCGGTCCCGCGCCCAGCGATCTGATCTGGGCCGACTGGTCCGACCGGTCCCGCTACGAGTTGAGCGACCAGCGGCACGAGTACGACGTGCCCGACTACAACGAAGGCATCCAGATCGTCGACGGCGATGTGTTCGTCGCCACGGAAGAGGGCTCCGACAAGTACGACGGAGACGGCGGGCTGAACGAGATCCGCCGCTACGACCTGGATCAGGTCAAGGGCGATTGAGCGCTGGTTGCGAGCGGCCCCAGCGCGGGTAGCGGGTTGCGGCTGTGTTCGCCGGCGCAGGCCCGGCTCGGCGTGGACCGGCTTGGATCCGGCCCTGCGGCAAGTCTGTTACACAGCGGCGTTCGCCCGCCGAGCGCGCCTGCGCCAGGTTCGCTGAGCGCGGCGCGCTGCGACCGGCTCGCCATGGAAATCGTCGAGCCGGGCGAATGGCCCGTCGTCCGCCGCCAGCGCCCCTAGCCGGCCGTCGCGGCGCTCAGGCATAGCTCTTCGCGAGGACGGCGATGATGCCGGCCAGGTTCTCGCGCAGCTGATGCGGAAGCCGCCTCAAATCCTGCAGGCACTGGTACTCGGTTTCGTCCTGGGCGAAGTCGAGGCTTTGCACCGCGGGGGTCCAGGTTTCTTCATCGGCCCGGATCGGCCCGCGGCCGGTGCCCAACCATTCCAGGGTCACCGCGGTCGCCAGCGCGATCTCGATCAAGTGGCTCATCGAGGGCAGGTTGCCGCCCTGCTTTTCCCATTGGGCCACGGCGCTGCGCCGCACGCCGATCTTGTTCGCCAACTCTTGCTGCGACAGCTTGGCCCATAGCCTGGCGCGCCGTATGCGGTCTTCAAGATGCATCCGGATGGCTCCTTAGGAGGTCTGGGGTCCGGTTTCCGTTACTGGGCACCGAAGACGCACCGAAGGCTGAACAACGCCGTTCGGGCTTTTCGTGAACGTGCTGAAATTACAGGATTTTCCGCGTTCATCTAGTTCTGCATAGGGACTTTCACCTATTGCTGCAGGGCTGAAAGTTTCGCAAACAGGTGTAAAAAGTGTCGCGTAATTAGTGCGTCAACTGTTGTTTAGACAGATGAACGCGCAGAAGTAGAACGATGGTCGATCTACTTCCAGGACGTGAGTCGCATATCACCTTTGCACGCCCTCCACGGATCGGTAGCGGCAAGGGCTTCACGCCGTCGTAACCCCCATACGTCGATGCAGGGAGAGCGGTCATGCGCAAGAACGCCACGAGTCGTTTCTGGGTCCGTCGGTTCAGCAAGAAGTGGGACGGAGGGCAACGACGGTCGACGTGTCTGCACCCGCTCAGCCGCAACATACGGATCGGCCTGCAGTTCCTGGTCCTGCTGCAACTGATCCAGCCGGCCGTCGCGGCTGCCCAGGATGCGACCTGGACCGGCGTCGGCGGCGGCTCCTGGACCAACGGCGGAAGCTGGAGTTCGGGCTCGGTGCCCACCGGCACGGCGACCTTCAACACCTCGCTCGTTCCGGCAGTGTCGTTCGGCGACGGCACCGACAGTTCGATCGGCACGATCCGCTTCGGCGCCCTGGCGCCGCAATACACCTTCAACCTCGGCACCGCGTCCGGGGCGAGGTTGAACGTGACCGGCACCGGCATCGAGAACAACTCGGTGTTCCAACCGGTGTTCAACGTCGGCGTCGCCGGAACCGGCGCGCTCGATTTCAACGGCGCCGGCACCACCGCCGGCAACGCGCAGATCAATGTCGGCGCCAACGGCGACCTGGGCTTCGACGGCACCGCCACCGCCGGCACGGCGACGATCGCGGTCGCGACCGGCGGCAGCGCGGTGTTCGCAGGTTCCAGCACGGCGGGCAGCGCCAACCTCACGGTCGGCGGGAATCTCGACTTCGGCGGCGCCAGCAGCGCGGGCGATGCGACGATCGGGGTGAATACCGGCGGTACGCTACGCTTCCTCGGCACCGGCAGCGGCGGCACCGCGCGCCTGACGATCAACGCCGGCGGCAGTCTCGACATGAGCGGCCTGACCGCCGGCTCGATCACGGCCGGGTCGCTCTCGGGCGCGGGCTCGGTCAATCTCGGCGCCGGTCGCCTGTCGCTGGGGGCCACCGGATTGAACTCGACCTTCGGCGGCGTCATCGGCGGCACCGGCGGACTCGACTGGAACGGCACCGGCCTGTTGTCGCTGTCGGGCGCCAATACGTTCGGCGGCGGTTTGACGCTCAATGCGGGCAGCGCGTTCGGCGGCAACACCGCCGCGTTCGGCACCGGCGCGATCGGCCTGGGCGGCGGCACTTCGTTGACCCTAGGCGCCAACGGCACCTTCGCCAACGCGATCAATCTCGGCGGTGGGCTCGGCGCGACGGTGTCGGCCGGAACCGGATTCAACGCCACGCTCGGCGGCAACGTCAACCTCGGCGCGGGATCGACGCTCGCGTTCGGACGCGCGGGCGCGACCGGCGGCCTGCAGCTCAACTGGGGCGCCGGCTCGACCATCGCTTCGGGGGCCAGGCTGTCGGCGGATTTCGGCACGCTGGCACTGGGCGCCGGCTTCAACGGCGGCCTGCTCAGCGGCGCCGAACTCAACGTCGGCGGCACGGGTGCGTTCAACCTCAACGGCATCAACACGACCTTGGGGCGCCTGACCGGCTCGGGCGCGCTTTCGCTCGGCAGCGGCTCGCTCTCGCTCGGCGGCACCGGCCTGGACTCGACCTTCAGCGGCGCGATCGGCGGCAGCGGCGGCTTGAACTGGAACGGCGCCGGCCTGTTGTCGCTGTCGGGCCTCAACACCTTCGGCGGCGGGCTGACGGTCAACAGCGGCACCGTGTTCGCCGGCAACACCTCGGCCTTCGGCACCGGCGCGATCGGCCTGGGCGGCGGCAGCGCGCTGCGCTTGGGCGCCAACGGTGTGTTCGCCAACCCGATCAATCTCGGCGCCGGACTGGGCGCGAGGATCTCCGCCGGCACCGGCTTCAACGCCACCCTCGGCGGCAACGTCAACTTGGGTGCGGGCGCCAACCTCGGCTTCGGCGAGAGCGGCGCGACCGGCGGCTTGCTGCTCAACTGGGGCGCGGGTTCGTCGATCGGCTCCGGCGCCGCGCTGTCGGCCGACTTCGGCACGTTGGGCCTGGGCGCGGGCTTCAACGGCGGTTTGCTCGCCAACGCCGCGCTCAATGTCGGCGGCGCGGGCGCGTTCAATCTCAACGGCATCAACACGACCTTGGGGCGCCTGACCGGCTCGGGCGCGCTTTCGCTCGGCAGCGGATTCCTCTCGCTGGGCGCCGGCGGACTGGATTCGGATTTCAGCGGCGCGATCGGCGGCACAGGCGGCTTGAACTGGAACGGCAGCGGCGTGCTGGCGCTGTCGGGCGCGAGCAGCTTCGGCGGCGGGCTCAATCTCGGCGGCGGCACGCTGCGGGTCGGCAACAACCTCGCGCTCGGCACCGGCGCCTTGGCGATCAACGGCGCGGCCACGCTGGAATCGAGCGCGGCGGTGACCCTGGCCAACGCCATCGCGCTCAACGCCGGCCTGACCTTGGGCGGGGCCAATAATCTGAGCCTGGCCGGCAACCTCAGCGGTACCGGCGGCCTGACCTTGAACGGCACGGGCGTGTTCGGGCTGAGCGGGAACAACGCCTCGTGGAGCGGCGGCTTCAACCTGCTCAGCGGCACCCTGCAATTGGGCAATGCGAACGCGCTCGGCACCGGGCTGTTCAACGTTTCCGGTAATGCGACGCTGAGCCCGGGCTTCGCCGGATTCGATCTGGCCAATGCCGTCAGCCTGTCCCCCGGCGCCAATCTGGCCCTGGGCGGCGATTTCGATTGGACCTTGAGCGGCGTGGTCTCCGGCGACGGCCGTCTCAGCTATGCCGGCCCCAGCCTGCTGAGCTTGAGCGGCGCCAACACCTACACCGGCGGCTTCGCCCTGGGCGGCGGCCGGGTGCGCGCCAACCACCTGTCCGCGTTCGGCTCCGGCGCGGTGGATCTGGGCGGCGGCGAATTGATCCTCGGACTCAACGGCACCTTCGCCAATGCGCTCAACCTCGGGGCCGGGGCGGGCGCCACTCTGTCGGTCGGCGGCGGGCTCAGCGCAGGCTGGAGCGGCGGCCTCAACCTGGGGGCGGGCGCGACGCTCAACCTCGGCACCGCCGGCAACAACGGTTTGCTGACCGTGTCCGGCGGCGGCCTGGTCGGCAGCGGCACGGGCGTTTCGCTCGACTTCGGCACGCTGCAGTTCGGCGATGCGCTCAGCGCCGGCCTGTTCGGCGGCAGCGCCTTCAATCTCGGCGCGGGCGGCGCGTTGAACCTCAACGGCTTCGACGCCGCGCTCGGCAATCTGAGCGGCAGCGGCAGCATCGGCCTGGGCGGCAATCGACTGTCGGTGGGCGGCCTGGGACTGGACGGCAGCTTCGACGGCAGCATCGGCGGCACCGGCTCGCTGCTCAAGCTCGGCGCCGGCACGCTGAGCCTCAACGGGACCAACACGTTCAGCGGCGGAGTGGATCTGTCCGGCGGCGGCCTGTTCGTCGGCGCCGCGGGCGCGCTCGGCACGGGCACGCTCAACGTGACCGGCAACGCCACGTTCGGTGCGAACGTCGGCGGGCTCGATCTCACCAACGCGATCGATCTCAATGCCGGCACGCTCCTGAACATCGGCGGGACCAACGGCCTGGCCCTGTCCGGCGTCATCGACGGTGCGGGCGGCTTGAATTTCGCTGGCACCGGTACGCTGAGCCTCAACGGCGCGAACACCTTCAGCGGCGGCTTCGGCCTCAACGGCGGCGGCAGCCTGAGCCTGGGCGACGCCGGCGCCTTAGGCACCGGCGCGCTGAGCGTCTCGGGCCTGGGCGGCGATTTGTCGGCCGGCATCTCCGGCTTGAACCTGACCAACGCGATCGACCTCGGCGCGGGCGCGACCCTGGGCATCGGCGGCGCCAACGACCTGTCGCTGTCGGGCACGATCGGCGGCGCGGGCGGTTTGAACTTCGGCGGCACCGGTACGCTGAGCCTCAGCGGCGCCAACACCTTCGGCGGCGGCTTCGGTTTGAACGGCGGCGGCAGCCTGAACCTGGGCAACGCCGGAGCCTTGGGCACCGGCGCATTGAGCGTATCCGGCCTGGGCGGCGACCTGTCGGCCAGCGTCTCGGGCTTGAACCTGGCCAACGCGATCGACCTCGGCGCGGGCGCGACCTTGGGCATCGGCGGCGCCAACGATCTGTCGCTGTCGGGCGTGATCGGTGGGGTGGGCGGCCTGGACTTCGGCGGCAGCGGCACGCTGAGCCTGACTGGCGCCAATACCTTCGGCGGCGGCTTCGGCCTGAACGGCGGCGGCAGCCTGAGCCTGGGCAACGCCGGCGCCCTGGGCACCGGCGCGCTGAATGTCTCGGGGCTGGGCGGCAATTTGTCGGCCGGCATCTCTGGCTTGAACCTCGCCAATGCGATCGATCTCGGCGCCGGCGCGACCTTGGGCATCGGCGGCGCCAACGACCTGTCGTTGGCGGGCACGATCGGCGGCGCGGGCGGTTTGAACTTCGGCGGCACCGGCACGCTGAGCCTCAGCGGCGCGAATACCTTCGGCGGCGGCTTCGGCCTCAACGGCGGCGGCAGCCTGAGCCTGGGCAACGCCGGCGCCCTGGGCACCGGCGCGTTGAACGTCTCGGGGCTCGGCGGCAACCTCAGCGCCAGCCTTTCCGGCTTGAACCTCGGCAACGCGATCGACCTCGGCGCGGGCGCCACGCTCGGCATCGGCGGCGCGAACGACCTGTCGCTGTCCGGCGTCATCGGCGGCACCGGCGGGCTGAACTTCGGCGGCACCGGCACGCTGAGCCTTAGCGGCGCCAACACCTTCAGCGGCGGCTTCGGCTTGAACGGCGGCGGTAGCCTGAGCTTCGGCAGCGCCACCGCCCTCGGCACGGGCGCGCTGAGCGTGTCGGGCCTCGGCGGCAACCTGTCGGCCAGCCTCTCCGGCCTGGATCTGGGCAATGCGATCGACCTCGGCGCCGGCGCGACGCTCGGCATCGGCGGCGCGAACGATCTGTCGTTGTCGGGCGTCATCGGCGGCACCGGCGGGCTGAACTTCGGCGGCACCGGCACCTTGAGCCTCAACGGCGCCAACACCTTCGGCGGCGGCTTCGGCTTGAACGGCGGCGGCATGTTGAGCTTGGGCAACGCCGGCGCGCTCGGCACCGGCGCGTTGAACGTGTCCGGGTTGGGCGGCAATTTGAGCGCCGGTATCGC
The DNA here is from genome assembly GCF_057657315.1 of Lysobacter sp. Soil_C_15. Lineage (NCBI taxonomy): Bacteria > Pseudomonadati > Pseudomonadota > Gammaproteobacteria > Lysobacterales > Lysobacteraceae > Lysobacter > Lysobacter sp. Soil_C_15. Next base: position 14,843 of record NZ_JBDGIR010000002.1, on the reverse strand, counting down.
CGGGCTGGATCTCGGCAACGCGATCGACCTCGGCGCCGGCGCGACCCTGGGCATCGGCGGCGCCAACGACCTGTCGCTGTCGGGCGTCATCGGCGGCACCGGCGGGCTGAACTTCGGCGGCACCGGCACGCTGAGCCTCAGCGGCGCCAATACCTTCAGCGGCGGCTTCGGCTTGAACGGCGGCGGCACGCTGAGCCTCGGCAGCGCCGGCGCGCTCGGCACCGGCGCGTTGAACGTGTCCGGGTTGGGCGGCAATTTGTCGGCCGGCATCTCCGGCTTGAACCTGACCAACGCGATCGACCTCGGCGCCGGCGCGACCCTGAGCATCGGCGGCGCCAACGACCTGTCGCTGTCTGGCGTCATCGGCGGCACCGGCGGGCTGAACTTCAACGGCACCGGCACCTTGAGCCTCGCCGGCGCCAACACCTTCGGCGGCGGCTTCGGCCTCAGCGGTGGCGGCACTCTGAGCCTGGGCAACGCCAGCGCGCTCGGCACCGGCGCGTTGAACGTATCGGGCCTCGGCGGCAACCTCAGCGCCGGCATCGCCGGCCTGGATCTCGGCAACGCGATCGACCTCGGCGCGGGCGCCACGCTCGGCATCGGCGGCGCGAACGACCTGTCGCTCTCGGGCGTCATCGGCGGCGCGGGCGGCTTGAACTTCAACGGCACCGGCACCCTGAGCCTCAACGGCGCCAACACCTTCGGCGGCGGCTTCGGCCTCAGCGGTGGCGGCACTCTGAGCCTGGGCAACGCCAGCGCGCTCGGCACCGGCGCGCTTAACGTCACGGGCCTCGGCGGCGACCTGTCGGCCGGCATTGCCGGCCTGAACCTCGGCAACGCGATCAACCTCGGCGCCGGCGCGACCTTGGGCATCGGCGGCGCCAACGATCTATCGCTGTCCGGCGTGATCGACGGCGCCGGCGGCCTGAACTTCGGCGGCACCGGTACCTTGAGCCTCAACGGCGCCAACACCTTCGGCGGCGGCTTCGGCCTGAACGGCGGTGGCAGCCTGAGCCTGGGCAACGCCAGCGCCCTGGGCACCGGCGCGCTGAACGTCTCGGGCCTGGGCGGCAACCTGTCGGCCAGCGTCTCGGGCCTGAACTTCGCCAATGCGATCGACCTCGGCGCGGGCGCGACCTTGGGCATCGGCGGCGGCAACGACCTGTCGCTGTCGGGCACGATCGGCGGCGCCGGCGGGCTGAACTTCAACGGCACCGGCACGCTCAGTCTCAACGGCGCCAACACCTTCGGCGGCGGCGCGACGATCCAGTCCGGCACCCTGGCGGTGAACGGTTCGCTGCTTTCGCCGACCGCCATCAACGCCGGCGCCACGCTGACCGGTACCGGCAGCCTGGGGGCGGTGACCCTCGACGGCGCGCTCAATGCCGGCGGCATCGGCAGCGCAGGCACGCTGACGTTGGGTTCGTTGTTCATGGGCAGCGGCGCGACGCTCAACTACGACCTCGGCACGGCCGGCGGCCTCAACGACCGGCTGATCGTCAACGGCAACCTGACCCTGGACGGCACCCTCAACGTCAACGACATCGGCGGCTTCGGCCCGGGCGTGTATCAGTTGATCGGCTACAGCGGCCTCCTGGACGACCGCGGCCTGCTGATTGGCAGCCTGCCGGGCCCGTTCTCGCCGGACAGCGTCCAGGTGCAGACCGGCGTGGCGAACCAGATCAACCTGGCCGTCAACGCCGGCGCCGTGGTGCAGTTCTGGGACGGCGCCAACCTGCTGCCCAACGGCAGCGTCGACGGCGGCGCCGGTGTCTGGACCGCGGCGCCCACGACCAACTGGACCAACGTCAACGGCACCGCCAACAGCGGATGGGTGAACGGCGCGTTCGCCGTCTTCCAGGGCACGCCGGGCCTGGTGACGGTGGTCGGCCCGGTAGGCTTCGGCGGCCTGCAGTTCGCCGCCAACGGCTACGAAATCGCCGGCGGCATCGGCGGCGTCCTGACCACCGACAGCGCCAGCACGATCATCCGCGTGGATGCGGGACTGACCGGAACGATTTCGGCGCAGATCGCCGGCACCGGCGGACTGGTCAAGAACGATACCGGCACGCTGGTGCTCAACGGCGCCAACAGCTTCACCGGCGGCGTCGATCTCAATGCCGGCAACCTGGTGCTGGGCAATGCGACGGCGCTGGGAACCGGCTCGCTGGACGTGCTCGGCAACGCCGGACTGAGCGCCGGCGTCCCCGGCCTGAACCTCGGCAATGCGATCAACCTCGGCGCCGGCGTGGGGCTGAACATCGGTGGCGCCAACGATCTGTCGCTGTCGGGCGCGGTCGGCGGCGCGGGTAGCCTGGGCTTCAGCGGCACCGGCACGCTGAGCCTGACCGGCGCCAACAGCTTCGGCGGCGGTTTCGGCTTGAGCGGCGGCGGCAACCTGAGCCTGGGCAACGCCGGCGCGCTGGGCACGGGCGTGTTGAACGTCTCGGGCCTGGGCGGCAACTTGTCGACCAGCGTCGCGGGCTTGAACCTCGGCAATGCGATCAACCTCGGCGCGGGCGCGAGCTTGGGCATCGGCGGTGCGAACGATCTGTCGCTGTCCGGCGTCATCGGCGGCGCGGGCGGGCTGAACTTCGGCGGCACCGGCACGCTGAGCCTGACCGGCGCCAACACCTTCGGCGGCGGCTTCGGCCTGAGCGGCGGCGGCAACCTGAGTGTGGGCAACGCCGGCGCCTTGGGCACCGGCGCGTTGAACGTGTCGGGGCTGGGCGGCAGCTTGTCGACCAGCATCGCCGGCTTGAACCTCGGCAACGCGATCGACCTCGGCGCCGGCGCATCGCTGGGCATCGGCGGCGCGAGCGATCTGTCGTTGTCGGGCGTCATCGGCGGCGCGGGCGGCTTGAACTTCGGCGGTAGCGGCACGTTGAGCCTCAACGGCGCCAACACCTTCGGCGGCGGCCTCGGCTTGAGCGGCGGCGGCAACCTGAGTGTGGGCAACGCCGGCGCCTTGGGCACGGGCGCGTTGAACGTCTCGGGCCTGGGCGGCAATTTGTCGGCCAGCATCGCCGGCTTGAACCTCGGCAATGCGATCGATCTCGGCGCCGGTGCGACCCTGGGCATCGGCGGCGCCAACGACCTGTCGCTGGCGGGCGTCATCGGCGGCGCGGGCGGTTTGAACTTCGCCGGCACCGGCACGTTGAGCCTCAACGGCGCCAACACCTTCGGCGGCGGCCTCGGCCTGAGCGGCGGTGGCGGCTTGAATCTCGGCAATGCCGGCGCCTTGGGCACCGGCGCGTTGAACGTCTCGGGCCTGGGCGGCAACTTGTCGACCAGCGTCGCCGGCCTGAACCTGGGCAACGCGATCGACCTCGGCGCCGGTGCGACCTTGGGCATCGGCGGCGCCAACGACCTGTCGCTGGCGGGCGTCATCGGCGGCGCGGGCGGCTTGAACTTCGGCGGCACCGGCAGCCTGAGCCTGACCGGCGCCAACACCTTCGCAGGCGGCCTCGGCTTGAGCGGCGGCGGCAATTTGAGCGTGGGCAATGCCGGCGCCTTGGGCACCGGCGTGTTGAACGTGTCGGGCCTGGGCGGCAACTTGTCGGCCGGCATCGCCGGCTTGAACCTCGGCAATGCGATCGATCTCGGCGCCGGGGCGACCCTGGGCCTCGGCGGCGCCAACGACCTGTCGCTGTCCGGCGTCATCGGCGGCGCGGGCGGCTTGAACTTCGGCGGCACCGGCACGCTGAGCCTGACCGGCGCCAACAGCTTCGGTGGCGGCGTCGGCCTGAGCGGCGGCGGCAACCTGAGTGTCGGCAACGCCGGCGCCTTGGGCACCGGCGCGTTGAATGTTTCGGGCCTCGGTGGCGATCTGTCCACCACCGTTGCGGGCCTGAACCTCGGCAATGCGATCGACCTCGGCGCAGGCGCGACCTTGGGCATCGGCGGCGCCAACGACCTGTCGCTGTCCGGCGCGATCGGCGGCGCGGGCGGCCTGAACTTCGACGGCAGCGGCACGCTGGGCCTCAGCGGCACCAACACCTTCGGCGGCGGCGTCGGCCTGAGCGGCGGCGGCAATTTGAGCGTGAGCAACGCCGCGGCGCTGGGCACGGGTGCCTTGAACGTGTCGGGCCTCGGCGGCGATCTGTCCACCACCGTTGCCGGCCTGAACCTCGGCAACGCGATCAACCTCGGCGCCGGTACGACGCTGGGCATCGGCGGCGGCAACGACCTGTCGCTGTCGGGCACGATCGGCGGCGCGGGCGGCCTGGACTTCGCCGGCACCGGCACGCTGAGCCTCAACGGCGCCAACACCTTCACCGGTGGCGTCGATCTCGGCGCCGGCACCTTGAGCCTCGGCAACGCCGCGGCGCTGGGCACCGGTTCGCTGGATGTCGGCGGCAACGCGACCTTGCAGGCCACCGTCCCCTTCAGCCTCGCCAACGCGGTCAACCTGGCCGCGGGCGCGCAACTCGGCTTCGGCGGCAGCACCGACCTGACCCTGGCCGGCGCCATCGCCGGCGCCGGCGGCTTGAGCTTCGCCGGCCCGGCCGGGCTGAGCCTCGGCGGCGACAACAGCTTCGCCGGCGGCGTCGAGCTGCTCGGCGGCACCCTGACCCTGGGCAGCAATACCGCGCTGGGCACCGGCGCCCTGACCGTCGACGGCGCGGCCAGCCTGGCGTCGTCCGCCGACGTCGCGCTGGCCAATAACGTCGCGGTCAACGCCGATCTCAGCTTCGGCGGCAGCAACGACCTCGGTCTCAACGGCCAGCTCAGCGGCAGCGGCGGCTTAATCGTCGGCGGCACCGGCGCATTGAGCCTGGGCGGCGACAACAGCGGCTACAGCGGCGGCGTCCAATTGCTCGCCGGCTCCAGCCTGGTCGCCAACCACGATGCCGCGTTGGGCACCGGGCTGGTCACGGTATCCGGCGACGCCAACCTCGGCTCGCTGAGCGGCGCCACGCTCGGCAACGCGTTCGTGTTGAACGGCGACCTCTCGGTCGCCAGCGCCGCGCCGTTGTCGCTGACCGGCGATATCGGCGGCAGCGGCGGGCTGAGCCTGGACGGCCCGGCGGCGGTCACGCTGAGCGGCAACAACAGCTTCACCGGTGGATTCGATCTGCTCGGCGGCACCTTGAACGTCGGCAGCAACACCGCGCTGGGCACCGGCGCGCTGCAGGTCGGCGGCGCCGCGGCGCTGCAGGCCGGCGTCGCGAACTTGAACCTGGCCAATGCGGTCGATGTGGATGCCGCGGCCGCGTTGACGCTCGGCGGCGCCAACCCGTTCGCGCTGAGCGGCGCGGTGAGCGGCGCCGGCCAACTGGTCAAGGACGGCGCGTCCGCGGTCGCCCTGACCGGCGAAATGTCCGGCTTCAACGGCGCTTTCGACGTCCGCGGCGGCAGCTTGAACGTGACGGACGGGGTGAGCGCGGGCATCAGCAGCGCGGCCGGGACCACCGCCAACTTCGGCGCCTTCGACGACGTGCTGAGCTTGTCCACGCCGGGCGCGCTGGCCGGTACGGTCAATCTCGGCGCCGGCAACGACGTGTTCAACAGCTCCCTGGCCGGGCTGGGCAGCGTGACCGGCCTGGTCGACGGGCAGGGCGGCGTGGATCGGCTGTCGCTGAGCGGAAGCGGGCAGGGCAGCTTGAGCGGCACCGCGTTCGCTGGCTTCGAGAACCTGAGCCTGGTCGGTCCGGGCACCCTGGTCGTACCGGTCGGCACCACCACCAACTTCCTCGCCGCGAGCATCGGCGACGCCACCGCCGGCAGCGGCACGTTCGTGGTCGACGGCACGTTCGCGGGCGATACCACGATCGCGGCAGGCGGCAGCCTGGTTGGCGATGGCACGATCGGTGGTGCTCTGGCGCTGGCCGGAAGACTGGCGCCCAGCGGTCTGCCCGCGACCGGTGCCGCCGGCGGCAGCGGCGTTGCCGGGGCGAGCCTCAACGTCGCCAGCCTGAGCACCGCGCCGGGCGCGAGCCTGATCCTGCGCCAGACCGGCGCCGGCCTCAGCGACAGCGTGATCGTCGCCGGCAATGCCGCGCTCAACGGCGGCACCGTAGTGGCGCTGCCGCGGCCCGGAGCCTACGCCGACATCACCGACTACCGCATCGTCGACGCGCAAAGCCTGAGCGGCCCCGGCTTCGCCTCGGTCAGCCAGACCGCGCTGCCGTTCCTGGCCGCCAGCCTGTTCGCCCAGGGCAACGATTTGTACCTGCGCCTGGAGGAAGCCAACCGCTTCAATGAGTTCCCCGGACTGCCGGGCAACCAGCAGTCGGTCGCCGACGCGCTGCAGGCCCTGGCCGACAGCGGCAATCCCGCAGTCGAACAATTGGTGGCGGCCGCGCGTGGCGTCACCGCGGCGCAGGCGGTGCCGATGTTCGACACCCTGACCGGCGAAACCTACGGCTCCCTGCTCAGCGCCTCGCGTTATGGCGCCGAACGCCTGCAGCGCAGCGTCGGCCAGCAACTCGACGTGGGCCGCATCGAGCGCGCCGATGCCGGCTTCACCGCCTGGGCCACGACCTACGGCGGCGATGCCGCGTTCGAGGGCAACGGTACCCTGGCCGATATCGACAACGATCTGTGGGGCCTGACCCTGGGCGCGGATGCTCCCTTCGGCGAGGGCTTCCGCGCCGGCGGGCACTTGGGCATGGCCAAGTCCGACTTCGATGTGCCGCGCCGCGGCGACCGCGTCGACGGCGACCAGTGGTACCTCGGCCTGCACTTCAGCTATGCCCCGCGCGCCGAAGGCGGCCCGTGGGCGCAAGGCGCGGCCGGCTACGCGAAAACCAACTACGACGTCACTCGCCCGGTGCACGTGGGCGTGTTCGGCCGCACGGCCCGGGCCGATGCCGATGCCGACGGTTGGTACGCGATGGCCGAAGCGGGTTGGCGCTTCGAAACCGCGAGCGCGAGCATCGAGCCGCTGGTCGGCGTCTACCACAGCCGGTTGAGCCTGGACGACGTGATCGAGACCGGCGCCGGCGAGGCGAACCTGCGCGTGGAAGGCGAGGACTACGACACCACCACGGTGGGCGCGGGCGTGCGTTTCGCCGGCAAGGCCGGGCGCCTGCGTCCCACCTTGGACATCCGCTACCTGCACGACCTGAGCGACGACGCCCCGCGCACGCAGAACCATTTCGCCGCGGCGCAGGTGCCCGGGTTCGCGATCACCGGCTTCTCGCCGGACCGCAACCGGATCAACGCCGGTGCCGGCCTGACCTATGCCTTCACGCCCAGCGCGACCGGTTTCGTGGAGTACCGCGCCGATCTGAGCAGCGACGACCAGGCCCATTCGGTCCAGGCCGGCTTGCGGGTCAGCTTCGGCGCGACCACGCAGATGGCGGCGGCCGCCGCCGCACCGTGGGCGCCGGCTCAAGCCGAAACGGCGGCCGCAGCGCCGGCCACTTCCTCGGCAGCGGACGCGTCCGGCACCGGCTCCTCGGCCGGCCTGCCGCTGGCCGCCGCGGCGGTTGCGGCGCCGGCCGCCGCGGCGACCGCCGCCGAACCGCGCAGCGCGGCGTCGAGCGGCGGTGGAATGTGCAAGGCGCCTGCGCCCGCGCAGACCGCGCTCGAAGGCTGCTCGCGCTATTCCACGGTTCCCGGGGATTCGGTGACCGGCATCGCCAAGCGCATGACCTCCGGCGCCGTGGAGCAACGCATGGTCGCCCTGTACCGCGGCAACGCGCCGGCCTTCAACGGACAAAACATGAACCGGTTGAAGGCGCATGCCGAACTCGGCATTCCCTGCGCGGATGCGGTGCAGGGCATCCCCTTGTCCGAGGCCCGGCAGGTCGTGGGCCAGCACGCCAGGAGCCATGTCGGCCGGTACGGTCCGTTCAAGCCCGCCGCGGCTGCCGCGGCCTCGGACGGGCCGGCGCAGTGCGGGGAATGAGCGGCCGAGGCCGGAACCATCGGCCGGCCACGCAGGAGCCGGAGCCGCGACCACGCTGAGTGGAGGGCGGCCCGGCTTGCCGAGCGCGAGGCGCGGACGCGCCCGGCACGCGGCGAGCTCACTCGCAGCGCATGGTCGTGTTGGCGATGCCGCCCGGAAGCAAGGCCGGGGGGCGCAGGCGAAGCCGCGAGCGCGGTGAATCGAGATCGGCCTCGCGCCTGCGGTAGGTTCATCAGCCGGCGATGCCCGATGAACTCCCCTGCGCCCGGATATCGCTGCAGAGGACTACTGGCGGTCGGCGTATTGCGCCCGCCGGATATCCACCGAGCGCGGCATTTCGTCGCGATCGCGCGGGAAGCCGCGGGGCAGGGGGGAGGCCTCGGCCGGACCTCATCTGCGGCCGACCGCGCACACCGTCAGATTCGCAATCCGCACGCCGCCATCTGCGGTCCTATACGGCCGTACGCGCTCGCCCAGCCGACGGCCGAATTCCATCCGCAGCGCCAGCGGCTTGCCGCTCAACAAGGCCGAGAATTCAGGCGACACCTCCATCAGATAGCGACCGCAGTCCTCGGCCGACGCGAACTCCAGCGCCATGGCCATTGGTTCGCTGCGCACCTCGCTGAAACCGGCGCGCGCGAACAAGTCCTGCAACGACTCGTCCGTGGAGCGATCCGAGGCGACAGGCTGCGGCGCAGGCCAGGACGCACCGAACAGTTCCCGCGCCACCGTCGCCGCCAGGTCGGCCATGGGCCGCCCCTTGGGCCCGGATTGCCAGATCGCGGTGACGAAGCTGCCGCCGGGAACCAGCAAGCGCCGCACCGCGACCAGGGCAGCGAACGGATCGGGCAGGGAAGTGAGGCCCCAACGGCACAGCGCCGCGTCGAAGCGGGCGTCGGCGAACCCAGGCCCGACCGCATCGGCCTGGACGAACTCCACGTTCGCCAGCCCCGAGGCCCTGGCCCGGTCGCGAGCGATATCGAGCATCGCCGGCGACAGGTCCGTCGCCACGACCCGCCCCGAAGGCCCGACCCGGCGCGCTGCCGTCAGCGCCGGCTCGCCGATGCCGGTGCCGATGTCCAAGACCCGTTGTCCGGGCTCGATCCTGGCCAGCTCCAGCATGCGCCGGCTCACGCCTTGTGCGCCGCTTTCGATGGTCGGCCACCACTTCGACCAACCGGCGGCGACGCTATCCCATTGGCGGCGTTGCTGATGAGTGTCGTGCACGGTTCGATCTCGCTCGGTCGGGCCGATTCCACGTCATCGTAGACCACGGCCGGCGCCGCCGCTTCGCCGACCCGGCGCGTTCAGGTCGCGACCCGCGCGCGGCGCACCGCCGCGGCTGCGTGTCGCCCGGCCGGGAAGCACCGGTCGCGGGCGCGCGCGTGCGCGGCAGCTCAGGCGGCATGGACGTCGACGTCGCAACCGTGGCGGCGCGAATGGAAGAAACGAAAAGTCTCCCGGCAGCGCGCCACGCGTCGTCCACGATCGGGCTTCGTCGCCGCGTTCGTCGCCGCGTTCGTCGTCGACTCAGTCCGCTGTTCGAATCGAATCCCGATGCACGAACAAATCGGCGAATCTTCCCCGCGATTGAGATCGTATTCTCCGCAAGCCTCGTTCGTCGGACATGAGTTCCGTGATCGCCGCACGCCGCTATCGCGAAGTCAGTGGAGAACCGCTGCGCAATCCGAGTGGCGGGTCCGCACGCACATCGCCTGCTGGATGCGGTCACGGTCCGCGAGTGAGGGCCGTCGAACGACTACAAAGAATTCCCTCTGCGCGCAGGAAATTCGTCGGCGCAGCATTGCTTGTCACGTTGCGCACTATTAAATGCACTTCGTTGAACTGTTCTCCGATGGCGAATTCAATCGTTCCTTGATAGGAGTCACGCATGAGAATTGCGAGAGAAATGGCAAGCCTGAGAGGCATCACACAACGAGCCGCGCCGCACCACTAATATTAAATTTCACGAGCAGCGGCTTTCGTCATAGGCGCTCATCTCTTTGCAGTCGCTTATGGCAGTCGCGTTTCGTACAGGTTTCGCAGTCATGGCACCGGCTCGATTGGAGATGCGAAAGATCGACAAGCGCAAGATCAGAAGCGACACGCCACGTCGCGCAAAGCGGTAAGCGCCGCAGTGGCCGGGCCAACGCAAGCGCGCAGTCGCGCCTGTGCGCAGGGCTCCGGCGGACCGGCCTAAGAACAGTGGGGCGCTCCGAGAGCCCAGCGCGATCGTTCTCGATGCCAAGAGCGTCTTCGATCATCGACAGCGCGAACGCCCGGGCGGGCTGCGGCTCGCCCTGTGCGGAGCGCGCTTTCGCGGCCCGCATGACGGCGAGACGGTCGACCTTTCGCCATCGCCAAAGGATGGATGAGCTGATCTGAGTGAAGCGGTATGCAGCAAGTCCCGGGCCATGCGCCCTATGAGGTGAAAGAGGCTCGCCAGAACGAACCATGGCGAGCGTGAGGCGAACGGCCCGCTGCGGCCGCCGCCGCACGTCCGCCGATTGAATCCCGCGTCGTGGGATTGGGCGTTGCATGTCGCCCGAACCCGTGCGCAAAGCTTTCTGTGGTCACGCCGTCGACTCGGCTGCTTGTCTTCGCCCGTCGTCGACGTTGCGAGCATGTGCAAGGCAATAAAACGATCCGCGAATGACGGCGCTCAGAGCGCGGCAGGACTGCGCGCGAGGTCTTTTCAGGGCGGATCGGCTGGTGGTTGCGAGGTGCGCCGGCGACGCAGTGCGCGCGCGGAGCGGAAAGCAAAAGCACGGCCCGTCTGCTCGTATGCGCGCGGGTCGAAAGCAAGGATCAATACCGCTCGCGCTGCTGAGCCGGCGCGGGTTCGACCCATCCAGATGCCATGAGGTCCCGGGCGCAAGCGCGACCAGTCGACAACGCTACTGCCAAGCCATACGGCGCAGGCGTTCTGCGACGATCCGCGACCTCTCGGCGACTGCGCTGACAACAAGGGATCCAGGTAGATGAACAAGTACGATGCCGGTGCCGAAGAAGCGTTGTCGAAGAAGTCCGATCCGAGGGCGTTGCGCGACTTTTCCCTCGCCGCTCCCTCCACGGACGAGCAGCAGTTCCATCGCCAGCTGGCGGCGTGGAACGACACGCGCCAAGACTGGGGCGACGCCGAAGGTTGCCTGCACCAGCTCTTCGAGGGCCAAGCCGCCGCTACGCCGCATGCGATCGCGCTGCAGTGCGCGGGGCAGCAGCTCAGCTACCAGGCGCTGAACGAACAGGCGAACCGACTCGCACGCCATCTGCGCCAACTCGGCGTCGGACCCGGCGAACGCGTAGGCCTGTGCCTGCGACGCGGGACGGACATGCTGGCGGCGATGCTCGCGACGTTGAAGGCTGGCGGGGCCTATGTGCCGCTGGACCCCTCGTATCCACGCGAACGCCTGGATTACATGCTCCACGACAGCCGCCCGCGGGTGGTTCTGACCGAACGGGGCCTCGAGCTGGCGAGCGGCCTCGACGGCGAAGCCGAGGTGGTCGAGCTGGACGCCGCGCAGCGTCCGTGGGATGTCTTGCCCGCCGACAACCTGGAGGCTGGCGATATCGGCCCGGCCCGGGGCAACCTGGCCTACGTGATCTACACATCCGGTTCGACCGGCCGACCCAAGGGGGTGATGATCGAACACGGCAACGCCGTGAACTTCATCCGCTGGGCGTTGCTGTCGTTCTCAAGCGAAGAGTTGCGGCACACGTTGTTCTCGACCTCGCTGAACTTCGACCTGGCGGTGTTCGAATGCTTCGCGCCGCTTAGCTGCGGCGGTTGCGTGCATATCGTCGACAACATTCTTGCGCTCGACGCGGGCTCGCCCGTCACCCTGATCAACACCGTGCCGTCGGCGTTGCGAGCGATCGTCAGCCAGGGCGCGATACCCGATGGCGTACGCGTGGTCAACGTCGCGGGCGAACCGTTGCAACGTCAGTTGGTCGAGGCGGTGTTCGCGACCACCGACGTCGCCAGCGTCTGCAATCTGTACGGCCCTTCGGAGACCACCACCTATTCGACCTGGATCCGGATGACGCGCGAGGACGGGTTCGACCCTACGGTCGGACGCCCGGTGGCGAACACCGCGATCCACCTGCTCGACGAGCAAGGCCGCCGGGTGGCGCCCGGCGAGATCGGCGAGATCTTCATCGGCGGTGCCGGCGTGGCGCGCGGCTACCTCAATCAGCCGGATCTGACCCGTGAGCGCTTCCTGGCCGATCCGTTCGCGGCGCAGCCCGGTGCGCGCATGTACAAGACCGGCGACCTGGGACGTTGGAGCGCCGCCGGGACTTTGGAGTACCTCGGCCGCAACGATCACCAGGTCAAGATCCGTGGTTTCCGCATCGAGCTGGGCGAGATCGAGTTCAAGCTGTCGGCCCAGCCGAACGTGCGCGAAGCCCTGGTGATGGCGCGCGAGGACGTGCCGGGCGAGAAGTACCTGGTGGCCTATGTCGTCGGCGCCGCCGGTGTGGATCTCGACCCGCAGGCGCTGCGTGCGGCGCTCGCCGAGGCCCTGCCGGCCTACATGGTGCCCAGCGCATGGGTGCGGCTGGCGGAATTTCCGCTGACGCCCAACGGCAAGATCGATCGCAATGCCTTGCCGCCGCCGGACGGCGCGGGGCTCGGGCAGCGCGCTTACATCCCGCCGCAGGGCAAGACCGAAACCGCGATCGCGCAGATCTGGAGCGAGCTGCTGCGCGTGGAGCGAGTCGGCCGCGACGATCACTTCCTCGAGCTGGGCGGTCACTCCCTGCTGGCCGTGCAACTGAGCTCGCGGATGCGCCAGCGTCTGGGCGTGGAAGCCGGGATGTCGAGCCTGTTCGCCCATCCGGTGCTGCGCGACTTCGCCGCGGCCGTGGCCGGCCAGGCGCAGCCGGCGCCTCTGCCCGCGCTGGTCGCGGCGCCGCGCCCGTCGGCGCTGCCGCTTTCCTTCGCCCAGCAGCGGCTGTGGTTCATCGCGCGCATGGGAACTCAGGCCAGCACCGCCTACAACCTCTGCTATGCGCTGAACCTGCGCGGCGCACTGAATGAAGCCGCGCTGCAGGCGGCGCTGGATCGGATCGTGCAGCGCCATGAAGCGCTGCGTACGTGCTTCGAGCTGGTCGGCGATCAAGCGGTGCAGCGCATCGACGCCGTCGCCGGCTTCGCCCTGGCGCGGCACGATCTGACGGCCGATCGCCGGCCCGGCATGGAGGCGGTCGACGATTGGCGCCGCATCGAGAGCCGGACTCCGTTCGATCTCGAACGCGGGCCGCTGATCCGCGGCCGCCTGCTGCGCTTGGCTGCGCAGGAGCACGTGTTGCTGCTGACGATGCATCACATCGTATCCGACGGCTGGTCGCTGGAGGTGCTGGCGCGCGAACTCGCGGACCTGTATCGGGCCTACTCGTCGCCGGCGACCGCCCCCGGTGCCGATCCGCTGCCGGCCCTGCCGGTGCAGTACGCGGACTACGCGCTTTGGCAGCGCGATTGGCTCAGCGGCGAGATCCAGGACCGGCAACTGGCGTTCTGGCGCGAGCAGTTGGCCGATGCGCCGGCGTTGGTCGCCTTGCCGACCGACAAGCCGCGGCCGGCGGTGCGGGATTTCAGCGGCCAAAGCCTGGCGATCGCGTTCGATCGCGACCTTACCGCGTCGCTCAAGTCGCTCTCGCGACGCCACGGCACGACCTTGTACATGACCTTGCTTGCGGCCTGGGGCGCGGTGGTCGCGCGACTGGCCGGGCAGGACGAGGTGGTGATCGGCACGCCGGTGGCCAATCGCACCTGCGTCGAGGTGGAGCCGCTGATCGGTTTCTTCGTCAACACCCTGGCCCTGCGCCTCGACTTCGGCGATCGCCCGAGCGTGGCGCAGCTGTTGGCCCAGGTGCGCGAGCGCGCGTTGCTCGCGCAAAGCCACCAGGACGTGCCGTTCGAGCAGGTGGTCGAGGCGCTCCGGCCGGGCCGCAGCCTGGCCTACAGTCCGATCTTCCAGTTGATGTTCGCCTGGCAGAACGCGCCGCAGGCCGCATTCGAGCTCGACGGCCTGGCATTGACCACGCTGGCGCCGCAGGCCGCGGATGCGAAGTTCGACCTGACCCTGGAGCTGGAGGAGGCGCAGGACCGCATCGTCGGCACGCTCAACTTCGCCAGCGCCCTGTTCGAGCCGGCGACGATGCGGCGCCATCTGGGCTACCTCGAAGCGATGCTGCGCGGCATGGTGCGGGACGAGACGCAGGCGGTGGATGCGATCTCCGTCGTCGGCGAAGAAGAGCGCCTGCAGGTGCTGACCGAGTGGAACCACACCGACCGCGCCTATCCTCAGGACGGGTACGTCCATCAGTTGTTCGAACGGCAGGCGGCGCTGACGCCGCACGCGATCGCGATCGAGTACGAAGGCCAGGCGCTGACCTACCGGGCGCTCGATGAGGCCGCCGAATGCCTGGCGCAGCGGCTGCGCGCCTCGGGCGTCCAGGCCGAGCAACGCGTGGCCCTGTGCCTGCGCCGCAGCCCCGACTTGGTCGCGGCGATGCTGGCCGTGCTCAAAGCCGGCGGCGCATACGTGCCGCTGGACCCGGCTTCGCCGGCGGACCGGTTGCGCGATCTGCTCGACGACTGCGCGCCGCGCGTGCTGCTGACCCACACCGAGCTGACCGCGAGCCAGGATCTGTCCGGCGATTGGGATCTGATCGAGTTGGATGCGCCGCAGCCCTCGCCGAACGCGCAGCCCGTCGATACGGCGCCGCTCGCTCCAGCGGGCCACGATCCCAGCCGTTTGGCCTACGTGATCTACACCTCCGGTTCGACCGGCCGCCCGAACGGGGTGATGGTCGAGCACCGCCAGCTGCTCAATCTGATCGGCTGGCACAGCGAACGCTTCCCGCTGGCGCCGGGCGAGCGCAGCTCCAGCACCGCGGGCGTGGCCTTCGACGCCTGCACCTGGGAGGTGTGGCCGACGCTGTGCCAGGGCGCGACCCTGGCCCTGCCGCCGGCGGCGAC
>NZ_JBDGIR010000001.1:776898-940066 GCF_057657315.1 Lysobacter sp. Soil_C_15 | reverse complement strand
TCGGGCTTCGATCGATGGCGGAGGCGTTGATTCCTCTGCGCGTCCCTTGGTCGCGGCTTACGCCGCTCCTACAGGGGACGCGGGACAAAGACGCGGCGAGAAGGATGGCAGTCGCGGCTCGCGCCGCTCCTACCCCTGCGCACGGCGGGTCATCGCTCCTACGCGCGGCGGAGGGCGTCGATGCCTGCGTCCGCCGCCGCCGGTTTCGCGGCCCCGCCGCGCAACTCCAACGCCACCGCCACCGCCACGCAGGCCGCGATCCACGGCCACTGCGGCAGGAAGAAGCCGAAGGTCGGCTCCCACAGGCCCCAGGTGTTGCCGTAGAAGCGGGCGTAGTCGGTGAGATTGGCGTGCAGCGCCAGCAACAGGGACGCGGCCGATATCGCGGCCGCCAGCCAGCGATCGTAGCCGCGCGGGCCGCGCCGGCGCTGGCGCCAGCGCAGCAACAGCGACCCCGGCAGCAGGGTCGCCACCATCAGCGCCAGGCTCAGCAGGGCCAGCTCGCCGAGGAACACTTCCGGCGTCAGGATCCGCATCCAGGCCGCGTCGAGCTCGTCGACCACGTCCAGCCACAGCGCGTTTGCCGGGACCACGACGCTGGCGGTCAAGTACCACAGGCAGCGCAACAACAGGCGGCTCATGCCCGATGCCCCAACAGCGTGCGCAAGGCGTCGCCAGCATAGAAGCGGGTGGCGCTCAGCGTCGGCACCTGCGGCGCGATGGTCGGGTCGAAGCGCAATTCGGGCCCGTAGACCAGACCGTCGACCCCGCCGAGCCGGGTCAGGCGCTTGAGCACGAACAAGCGATAGCCGCGGCCGACGTAGGCCAGGCTGCCGCCGTCGCTGAGCATCGGCGCGTCCGCCTCCAACACCGCGTGGCGCGGCGCACGGCCGGCCTGCGCCCGCTGGAAATCCTCGGCCGCCTCGCCCAGGCAGCGTCGCAGCTGGGGCGCCAGAAGATTCGGATCCAGCCCGGCGTAGGGGCCGTCGGCGGCGAACGCCGCGGTGTACGGATCGGCGGGGGCGGCGGTCATGGCATCCGGTCCAGGACGTTCGGCGGCCGGCGCGGACGGCCTCGGGATTGCCGCGCAACTGTCAGAAATTCGATGCCATCCTCGAAACGAACGGAGTACCATCCGCCCGACGGTGCATGGACGCTGCTGGCGCCGATTGGAACGGCCGGCCTTCCGGTCGGGGGAATCCAGTCGTCGACCGCGTCTTGTGCGCTCGGAACCGGGATCGTCGTGTCCCGCAACGCAGCAGACAAGAGCCACAGACATGGTACAGAAAATCATCATCGGCATTCTGGCGACGGCCCTGGTCGCGGTCTGCTCGATTTGGGGCTACACCGAATGGCAGAAGCGCCAGGTCGCCGCGCCTGCGGCGGCTGTCGCGCCCGCACCGGTCAAGCCGCCGGAACCGGTCAAGACCGAGACCGAACTGGCGCCGACCGCGGCCGAAGTACCGGCGGCGGAGAAGGCCGACGGCACCCACTTCACCTACCAGTACATCTCGCCGCGCAACCCCGAGTTGCTGGCGATGTACAACATGGCGCGCGAGATCGACGTGCTCAAGCAACTGCCGGAGATCAAACAGCTCGACGGCTGGCTGACCCTGCCGCGGCCGATCAACTTCATCGCCGCCGAATGCGGCACGACCAACGCCTTCTACGCCAAGGACAAGGGCGATATCGTGCTGTGCTACGAGATGCTCGAGCTGCTGGTGCGCCAGGGCGGGGCGATGGCCCAGGCCAGCGGCGGCGGCACCCGCGATCAGCTCGAGTACCTGATGGCGAACCTGCGCTTCCTGATGCTGCACGAGACCGGCCACGCCCTGGTCGACATGCTCGACCTGCCCTCGACCGGACGCGAGGAAGACGCGGTCGACCAGCTCGCCACCACCCTGATGCTGTCGCTGGTCAGCGCCGACGAGTCGCAGGGCGACATCGCCCAGAAGCTGCAGCTGGCGTCGAACTTCTTCCTGATGACCGACGACGGCAACCACGACTTGGCGACCTACGCCGACGAGCACTCGGTCGGCGCGCAGCGCTTCTTCAACCTGCAGTGCATGATCTACGGCAACAACCCCGGCAAGTACCTGCGCATCGTCACCAGCGGCCGCCTGCCGGAGGCGCGCGCGCTGCGCTGCGAAGAGGAAAGCAAGCAGATCACCCGCAGCTGGATGCGCCTGATCGAGCCGAACATCGCGCCCAAGCACCGGCTGACCCGCGAGGAGGAAGCGGCCAAGATCGCCGAGATCCAGCAGAAGCAGGTCGAGAACAGCCAGGCGCCCTACATGCGCTGAGCGCGACCGGGCGTCCGGGTCGCACGGCCCGTGCAGGAGCCGGGCGGCTCAGGGCTCGCGGCCGTCGGGCATCAGCAGCACCAGCGCTTCGCAGGCCGGCGCGTCGCAGCCCCATTCGCGCACCGCGTCGCCGTCGCGCCAGACCGCGGTGGCGGCGGCGTTGATCGAGAACGTCCACTCGCGGCCGTCGGCGCGCAGGCGGCCGCCGATCGTGCACGGCAGCCAGTAGAAGTCGTGGTACTCGCCCTCGCGCAGCGCGTGGCCGGCGGCGAAGAACGCGGCCACCTGGCGTTTGCTCAAGCGCCAGTCGCGGCAGGCCGGTTGCAGCGCGGCGTCGCGCCCGGCGGGGTCGTGGAAGACGGCCGCCTCGACCTGCAGCACCTCGATCGCGCCGGCCTGGGGCGAGGCCGGCGGGGCGTGCGCGCAGCCCGCGGCCAGCAGCGCCGACGCGGCGGCCAGCGTCGCCTGCCGCCATGCCGTCGCCGCCGGGCGGACGCGCCGGTCCGCAACGCGCTGGAATGCTTCGCTCATCGGCCGTCCTTCGCCTTCGCGCCGGCGGATGCGCCGGCCTTGGGCATGGTAACGGCAGCCCGGGCCGCAAAAAACACGGGGCGCCGAAGCGCCCCGTGCCGGTGTCGCGATGCGCGTCGCGCGCCTCAGAGATGCTTGATGATCTCGTCGGCGAACTCCGAGCACTTGACCTCGGTCGCGCCGTCCATCAGGCGGGCGAAATCGTAGGTCACGCGCTTGCTGCCGATGGCCTTGTCCATCGCGGCGATGATCGCGTCGGCCGCTTCGGTCCAGCCCAGGTAGCGCAGCATCATTTCGCCCGACAGGATCACCGAGCCCGGGTTGACCTTGTCCAGGTCGGCGTACTTCGGCGCGGTGCCGTGGGTCGCCTCGAACACAGCGTGGCCGGTCACGTAGTTGATGTTCGCGCCCGGCGCGATGCCGATGCCGCCGACCTGCGCGGCGAGCGCGTCGGACAGGT
The DNA here is from genome assembly GCF_057657315.1 of Lysobacter sp. Soil_C_15. Classification (NCBI taxonomy): domain Bacteria; kingdom Pseudomonadati; phylum Pseudomonadota; class Gammaproteobacteria; order Lysobacterales; family Lysobacteraceae; genus Lysobacter; species Lysobacter sp. Soil_C_15. The sequence continues at coordinate 936,772 of NZ_JBDGIR010000001.1, read as the reverse complement.
AGTCGCCGTTGAGGTTCAGGGTCGCGGAGACGTCGTATTCCTTCGGCCGCAGCAGGATCTGCTGCAGGAAGGCGTCGGCGATCGCGTCCTTGATGACGATGCCGGCGCCCGGCTTGCCTTCCGGAATCACGTGCCACGGGCCGCCGTCGAGCTCGACCGCGCCGAAGTAGTCGCGCGCCACCTGATAGCCCCAATCACGGAAGCCACCTTCGGTGAACTTCATGATGTTGCCCTTGTGGACCAGGGTCACCGACTTGCGCTTGTTCTCGATCGCGTAGGCGATGGCGCTGTGCACCAGGCGCTCGGTGCCCAGGCGGCTGACCGGCTTGATGCCGATGCCGACTTCGACCGGCAGCTCGCGCGCCGGGGCGCCGATGGCCTGCAGTTCCTTCAGCCACGCCGCGTTCTTCTCGGCGGTGCCGAAACGGATCTTGTCGGCGGCCTGCGGGAACTCCTTGCTCAGGAAATCCAGCACCTTCTGCGCCTCGGCGCTGCCGCCGGCCCATTCGATGCCGGCGTAGATGTCCTCGGTGTTCTCGCGGAAGATCACCATGTCGACATCGCCCGGCTTCTTGACCGGCGAGGGCACGCCTTCGAACCAGCGCACCGGGCGCAGGCAGACGTACAGGTCGAGCATCTGGCGCAGCGCCACGTTGAGCGAGCGGATGCCGCCGCCGACCGGCGTGGTCAGCGGGCCCTTGATGCTGACCAGGTAGTCGCGGCAGGCCTGCACGGTGCCGTCCGGCAGCCAGGTGCCGTAGGTGTTGTTGGCCTTCTCGCCGGCATAGACCTCCATCCATTCGATCTTCTTCTGGCCGCCGTAGGCTTTGGCGACCGCCGCATCGAGCACGCGCACGGAGGCGCGCCAGATGTCCGGGCCGGTGCCGTCGCCTTCGATGAACGGGATGATCGGGCGATCCGGCACGTTGAGGCCGGTCGGGGTCTTGGTGATCTTGGCGCCGCCTGCGGGCGGCGTCGCTACGAACTCGGTCATTACGATCTCCAGTGGGGCCGCCGTGCGCGTGCGCATGGACGGTGCAGGGTGCCTGCGGGTCGTGGTGGCGAGCCGACCCGGCCGGCCATTGTCGCGGTTCGGGCCGGACGAGGCAAAGCGCGCGGCTGTGCGCGAGCCGGCCGCGTCGCGGAACGCCTCGTTGCGTGCAAGCCGCTGCCGTTGATCGGGCGGCTCGCGCCGGGCGCCGGATCCCGGTTCCGCCGTCGTCGCTTTGATGGATACTCTGGGCCGCACCGTCGCCGTCGGCCGCAGCGCCGCGGGCGGACAGCGACAGGAGGTCTGCCGACATGCAGCTCATGCATTATCCCGACGGCCAGCGCATCCACCCCGGCGACCGGGTCCGCATCGCCGACCGCTACCGCGGCACGGTGGTGGCGTGCATCGACACCGGCCGCTATCTGGACGGCTACGAGCAGTGGCTGTACCTGGGCGAAGGCATCATGGTCGACACCGACTTCGGCGGCCTGATCCATTACCTCGACGCCGACGAGCTGCAGCTGCTGCGGCGCATCACCCACTGAGCGACCCGCGCCGAGCGATCGCGGACGAATCCGCACGCGTCGGGCGGGGCGGGCGAACGCCGCGGCGGCGCGCTGCTCAGGCCGCCGCGGGCGGCCAATCCGCCGGCGTCAGCGGCGCCAGGCCGTGGGCGATCCGCGCCTTGTCGCATTGTGGGCTGGCCGTGCCCTGCTCCCAAGCCGGCTGCAGCTCGTGGCAGGGCGAGGGCCGCAGCGCGTAGATGCCGCAATGCGCATCGCGGCCGACCTCGCCGCGCAGCTGCAGGCAGCGCACGTTCGGGCCGCCGTACGTGCCGCGCATGACCACCCGATGCGGATCCAGCGTTTCGGTCAGCGCGCTCGGGGTGATCCCGTCCGCATGCGCGTCGGTTTCGCTCCAATGGAAGGCGACGCGGAAGTGAGCGCAGCAGGCGCCGCAGCTCAGGCACGGATGGGTGGACATGCGCCGAGGGGCGATGGGAAGGGAGCGGTATTGTCGGGCAAGGCCGCGGAGCGAAAAAGGGCGGGAGCCGATCCCGCTGGCCCGTCCGGCCAGCAGGCATGGCCTGCCGGCGTCCGGTCGTGCGCGAACCGGCGGTTCGCAGGCGCACGCCCTCCCCCCTTCCAAGGGGGGGACGTTCCAACGGTGGGCGGCAAGCCAGGGCCGCGCGGGGCGACGGCCTGCGGTCGCGACCGAGTCGGATCGATCGCTACGCCGGTGCCCGGCCAGCAAGCAGAGCCGGCTGGCGCTCGACCGTGCCCGAACCGGCGGTTCGCAAGCGCACGCTCTCACCCTTTTCAACGGGGGAACCGCTACGTCGAAAAGCAGCAGCAGAGGCGGGGAGACGGGGGAGCAGAACAACGGCGCCGGATCGCGGGCCTCAGGCCCCGCAGCACTTCTTGTACTTCTTGCCGCTGCCGCAGGGGCAGGGATCGTTGCGGTCCGGAGTGTCGGCGCGGCGCAGCGGTTCGCGCGGGGTCAGCGCGTCGATGCGGTGGTGGTGCAGGTCGGCCAGCATGCCCGGCAGGCCGGCGACGATCTCCAGCCGCTCGCGGTAGCTGATCGGGGTCGCCGGCGCGGTCGGGTCTTCGCCCAGCACCTCGCCGCTGGCGAGGCGGTCGAGCAGGCCGAAGATCTCGTCGATCCAGTCGTTCTCGTCCAGCCAGCGGTCCCAGCCGGCTTCGCGCAGCTCGACCCCGCGGAAGAAGCCGAATGCCCAGTCGCGGCCGACGTCGAGTTCGTCCGGCTGTTCGGTGTCGGGTTCCTCGGGCAGCCACAGCAGCGGCGCCAGGTGGTCGGGCAGGTCGTCGTCGCCATGGCGCACGCGCGCGCTGACCATGTTCCAGTGGCCCTGCAGCAGGGCGCCGACCTCCGCCGCCTCGGCCTCGTCGTTCCAGCGCGGCTCCTTGCCGCCCCACACCGGCGGCTGCCACTCGGTCGCCGGGGGCTGCTCGGGGCCGACCACCAGGGCCGAGACGAACCCGTCCAGGGCCTCCAGGTTGAAGCCCTTGTAGGGCACGGCGCGCTGATCGAGCAGGTCGGCCAGGCGTTCGATCTGGCCGTCGTCGAGGTAGGCGGGCGCTTTCATGATCGGGTTCTGCGGACGAGAGGGGACGCGCATGGTAGTCGCTGCGGCGTGTTCGCGCTGAAAATGGCCCCATGACCGCCCGAATCGCCTTGCCCGCCGCCTGCCCCTGCGACCCCGCCCGCCGCTACGCCGACTGCTGCGGCCGCCTCCACCGGGGCGCCCCGGCCGACAGCGCCGAGGCCTTGATGCGTTCGCGCTACAGCGCCTACGTGCTGGGCGATCTGGAGTACCTGCGGGCCAGCTGGCACCCGGCGTCCTGCCCGGACGAGTTGGAGTTCGACCCCGCCGTGCGCTGGCTGGGGCTGGAGGTGAAGCGCCACCAACCGGACGGCGCGGACGCGGCCACGGTCGAGTTCGTCGCCCGCTACCGGGTCGGCGGCGCCTCGGCGGTGCGGCTGCACGAGATCAGCCGCTTCCAGCGCGTCGACGGCGGCTGGCGCTACCTGGACGGGACCTTCCCGCGCGGTTGAGCCGATGCCGCCGCGCCGGCCGCTACCGCCGGCCGCCACGGCAGATAAAAAAAGGGCGCGGCAGTGAGCCGCGCCCGGGCTTGCCCGCCCATAGAGGCGGAGAGAGAGGGTTACTTCACTTCCAGTTCGGCGGTGTTGGCGACCGCGCCGTTGGCGCTGATCTCGACCTTGTACTTGCCGGCCGGCCACGGCGACTTCTTGGTGAAGATGAAGTTGCTGGTTTCGGCGCCGGCGGTGTTGAGGGTCTGGGTTTCCTCACCGGCCACCTGGCCGTCCTGGAAGCTCAGCTTGGCGGTCAGGTTGGCATTGGTCGCTGCGCCGTCGGTGGCGACCGAGGCGATGATGGTGTCGGTCGGCTTGAAGGTGGTGGTCGGCGCGGCGATCTTCTTGTCCGCACCGGCGGCGGTGCCCAGGGTGACCGAGGTGACGCTCAGCGCGGCCGGAGCCGGGGTCGCAGCCGGAGCGGGTTCGGGCGCCGGGGCCGGAGTTTCGGCGGCCGGGGGCGGAGTCGGAGCCGGTTCTTCCTTCTTCTTGCAGCCCGCCAGCGCCAGAGCGGCGACCAGGGCGGCGGCGACGGCGTAATGCGTGCGATTGCGGATCAGCATGGGTGGATCTCCTGGGAAAGGCCGGGTGATGAGGTGGAACGCCGTCGACGTCAGTCGTTGATGGTCGGAATCTTGAGGATCTGACCGGGCTGGATCTTGTCCGGATCGTCGAGCTGGTCGCGGTTGGCCTCGAAGATCGCGTTCCACTTGCTCGCCTTGCCGTAAAACTGCTTGGCGATGTGCGAGAGCGTGTCGCCCTTTTCGACCGTGTAGGTCTGCTCGCCGACCTTTTCCGCGGTGGTGTCGACATTCACCGACACGTCGCTGAAGTCGGCCTTCTCGACCTTGTCCGCGGTGGTGTCGACGTTGACGTTCACATCGGAGAAATCGGCTTTCTTGTCCGGGGTAGTCATGGATTGAGGGCTCCTGCCGAAGTGGCGCAGGCAACATGACACGAAGATTGTTAAAAATGCATAGCGCCTGCGTGAACTCACATTACAAATCTGAATAATCCGATCGCCGGCATTCAGTACGCCGGGATCGGTCGAACCCAGGCGCACGGTCCAGCCCGCTACGGACCAGCCCCCCCATTGAAAACAGGGCGATCGCCTGCGTAGCGCCGCGAACGGCCGCCGCCGGCTTACTGGCGCAGATCGCGTCCCGGCGTCGGCCGCTCGCGCCCCGGGCTGCCGCGCCAGGGATTGATGTCGAGCCCGCCCCGCCGGGTGTAGCGCGCTTCCACCGACAGCCATTGCGGCTGCGCGCGCTGCCACAGGTCGGCGTAGATGCGTTCCACGCACTGCTCGTGGAATTCGGCGTGGTCGCGGAACGAGATCAGGTAACGCAGCAGCGCCGCCCGGTCCAGGCGCGGGCCGCGGTAGGCGATGCCGACCCGGGCCCAGTCCGGCTGGCCGGTGACCGGGCAGTTGGACTTCAGCAAGGCGCTGCACAGGGTCTCTTCGACCAGCTGGCCGGGGTCGGCGCGCAGGTGGTCGGCATTGGGCGGGCCGTAGTCGTCGATGGCGACGTCCAGCTCGTCGATCGATTCCGCGCCTTGCCCGGCCTCGTCGATGGGCGGCAGGCCGAAGGCGACCTCGACCGGCGCGCCGGCGGCGGCCGACAGGTCGGCGACGATGCGCGCCCGCACCTCGTCGTCGCTGTCGAAGCCGGTGGCGTTGAACGAATTGAGATAGAGCTTGAGCGACTTGGACTCGATCAGCTGCGGCGAGGTCGCCGGCACCGCGATGGTGGCGGTGCCGACCCGCGGCTTGCCGCGGCGGTCGAGCCAGCTCAGCTCGTAGGCATGCCAGCGGTCGATGCCGACGAAGGGCAGCGCCTGGTCCGACAGGCCGATATGGGCGCGGCCGAGCGAGCGGGCGATCGGGAACAGCAGCGAGGGGTCGTACTCGCGCGGGTAGTCGACGTGGCGGCCGAGGGGGAGGTCATGGGTGGTCATGGCGATATTTTAGCCGCTGCCGGTCTCGCCCCGCCCCGCCCCGCCGCAAAGCCCCGCTTATGCCGATCCACCGGTGAGAAGCGTGAGAGCGTGCGCTGGCGGATCGCAGGTTCGCGCACGATCGGACGCCAGCAGGCCATGCCTGCTGGCCGGACGGGCTGGGGGCCTCGGTCTTGGCTTTTGCCGGTAAGCCGGACAGCACATCCCCCCGCGCCGCCAGTCGCTCCAGGCCTCGTGCCCGCGCCGGGCGCTCGCCCTTTTTCAAAGGGGGCCTCACAGCGCGCCCGTATTTCCTACCCTCGCCCTCGCCGTACCGTCATAGCTGCAGCTGTAGCTGTAGTCGTTGCTGTTCCCCCCTTTGAAAAAGGGGGGCTGGGGGGATTTGCTGTTGCTCCGCGCTTACCCGCCGCAGCTCACCCCGCCGCCGGTTGCCCATGCAGATAGTCCAGCGTCACCTGCAGCATCGCCCGCAGCCCCAGGTCCAGCGAGCTCTCGTCGAGCTTGAACTGCGGCGAGTGGTTGCTCGGCGCGGTCGCCGGGTCGACCCCGGGCTCGGTCGAGCCGACGAAGAAGAACATCGCCGGCACCTGTTTGGCGTAGTAGGAGAAATCCTCCGCGCCCATCACCAGCGACATTTCCACCACCTTGTCCGCGCCGGCCGCGGCCTTCAGGCTGGGCAGCATGCGCGCGGTCAGCGCCGGGTCGTTGTAGGTCACCGGATTGCCGTCCTGGTCCGGCACTTTGGACTCGGCGCGCGCGCCGTGCGCGGCGCTGACGTGGTCGGCGACGTTCTTGAGGTCCTTGAAGATCGCCTGGCGCATGCCTTCGTCGAAGGTGCGGATGGTGCCGATCATCTCCACTTCGTCGGGGATGATGTTGTAGCGGATCCCGCCCTTGATCGCGCCGAAGCTGACCACCGCCGGCAGCTTGGCGATGTCGGTGCGGCGGCTGACGATGGTTTGCGCGCTGCCGATCACGTCGGCCGCGGCGACGATCGGGTCGATCCCGCCCCAGGGGCGCGAGCCGTGGGTCTGGCGGCCCTTGATCTTGATCGAGAAGCGGTCCGAAGCCGCCATCAGCGGGCCCTGGCGCACGCCGATCTGGCCGGCCTGCAGGGTCGAGAACACGTGCAGGCCGAACATCGCCTCGGGCTTGAAGTCCTTGAACAGCCCTTCGGCGAGCATCAGCGGCGCGCCGCCGGCCTCGTCCGCGGGCGGGCCTTCCTCGGCCGGTTGGAATACCAGCATGACCTGGCCCGGCAGGTCATGCTTCATCGCCACCAGCGCGTCGGCCACGCCGAGCAGGATGCCGGTGTGGGCGTCGTGGCCGCAGGCGTGCATGACGCCGACGGTTTCGCCGCGGAAGTTGGCGGTGGCCTTGGACGCGAACGGCAGGTCGACCTGCTCGGTCACCGGCAGCGCGTCCATGTCGGCGCGCAGGGCGATCTTCGGCCCGGGCTTGCCGCCCTCGATGATCGCGACCACGCCGTGGCGGGCGATGCCGGTGCGCGGCTTGAGGCCGAGCGCGCGCAGGTGCTCGGCGACCTTGGCCGCGGTGCGCTGTTCGCGGTTGGAGAGTTCCGGGTTCTGATGGAAGTCGCGCCGCCAGCGCACCACGTCGGCCTTGAGCTTGGCCGCGGCGGCGGTGACCTCGGCACGCTCCGCGGCGGCGGCCGGAGACAGCGCGGCCAGGGCGGAACAGCCGAGCGCGCAGCTCAGTGCGAGGGTCAGCGGACGCTTCATCGACGCAACTCCGGGCGGGAAAGCCCCGATCCTAGCCCAAGCCCGCCGTCGCGGCAGCGCGACTTTGGTGGGTGCGCGATCGGGGCACAAACGCCGGTCGGGCGCGCAAGGGCGGTGGCTGCGCGTTAGCCGAGCGAACGGGTGGCGCCTGCGCGCAAAGCAAATCCCCCCGCGCCGCTACAGCGGCCTGACTTCGTGCCGGCGCCGGGCGCGTGCCTCCTTTTCCAAAGGGGGCAACGGTTCGCGCGCTGTTGCCGTTCCCCCCTTGAAAAGGGTGAGAGCGTGCGCTTGCGAACCGCAGGTTCGCGCACGATCGAACGCCAGCAGGCTAGGCCTGCTGGCCGGACGGGTAGGGGGATGCCTTTGCTCCACCGAGATCGATCCCCGCTTCGGTCGCAGCTCGTGCCCGGAGGAAATCCCGGCGGGACGCCGCTGCTGCGGGCGAGCGACGTCGCTCAACCGCCGTGCAGATAGTCCAGCGCCACCTGCAGCATCGCCCGCGTGCCGACCTCCAGCGATCCTTCGTCGAGCATGAACTGCGGCGAGTGATTGATCGGCGCCTTGGCCGGGTCGATGCCCTGCGCGGTCGAGCCGACGAAGAAGTAGAAACCCGGCACCGTGTTGGCGAACTGGGAGAAATCCTCGGCCACCGTGACCAGCGCCGACTCGCGCACCCGTTCGGCGCCGGCCGCGCGCTGCAGCGAGGGCAGCACGCGTCGGGTCAATGCCGCGTCGTTGATCGTCGCCGGGGCGTTGTTGACCACCTGCAGCTCGGCGCTGGCGCCGGCGGCATGGGCCAGGTCTTCGGCGGTGCGGCGCAGGCGCGCGATCACGTCCTCGCGCACCGCCGGGTCGAAGGTGCGCAGGGTGCCGACCAGCCTGGCTTCGTCGGGAATGATGTTGAAGCGCACGCCGCTGTTGAACTGGCCGGCGGTCAGCACCACCGGGGTCGCGGCGATGTTGATCTGGCGCGCGATCAGGCTCTGGCTGGCGAGCAGGATCTGCGCGCCGACGGTGATCGGGTCGATTCCGTCCCAGGGCCGCGAACCGTGGGTCTGCTTGCCGCGCACGGTCAGGCTCCATTCGTCGGCGCTGGCCAGCATCGGCCCGCTGCGGTAGCCGATCTCGCCGACGTTCAAGCCGGCCCAGACGTGCAGGCCGAACACCGCCTCGGGCTTGAATTGGGCGAACACGCCCTGGTCGAGCATCAGCTTGGCGCCGAACGGCTCGCCCGCGACCGGCGGGCCTTCCTCGGCCGGCTGGAACACGAACATCACTTCGCCCGGCAGCCGCTCTTTCTGCGCCGCCAGCGCAGTGGCCACGCCGAGCGCGATCGCGACGTGGGCGTCGTGGCCGCAGGCGTGCATGACCCCGACCGGTTGGCCGCGGTAGTCGGCGCTGACCTTGGACGCGAACGGCAGCCCGGCCGGTTCGGTCACCGGCAGCGCGTCCATGTCGGCGCGGATCGCGATGCGCGGCCCCGGCCGGCCGCCCTTGAGCACCGCGACCACGCCGGTGTGGGCCAGGCCGGTGCGCGGCTGCAGGCCGAGCTTGCGCAGTTGTTCGGCGATCAGTTTGGCGGTGCGTATTTCGTGCTGGCCGAGTTCGGGGTGCTGGTGAACGTCGCGGCGCCAGGCCACGACCTGCTCGCGCACCCGCGCGGCCTGCGCGGCGACGGCGGCGGGGTCGACCGAAGCGCGCTCGTCCTGGGCGCGATCGAGCGGAGCGAGGGCGGCCGGTTCGGCCGCGAACGCGGAAACGCAGGTCAGGGCGCAAAGCGCGGCGGCCAGGGCGCGCGGACGCAGTCGGGGCATCGCGGCGAGTCTCGAAGCGAAGGGGAGACCCGCAGCCTGCACCGCGCCGCGGCCGCTGCCAAGCGCGGCTAGACCTCGACCGCGTCCGCCGGCAGGCGCCAGGCCCAGGGCGGGCCCAGGTCCATCGCCGCATACACCCGTGCCGCGGTGGCGCGGCGGCGTCCGCCGGCGCCGCGCCGCCAGCGCCAGCGCGAGACGGCGAAGCCCAGCAGCAGCACGCCCGGCACCGCGCCGGCGAAGACCGCGGCGACGATCAGCAGCGCGCCGAAGTCCCCGTCCCCGCCGGTGGTCCAGAGCCCGATCGCGGCGATCAGGGCGACCGCGCCGACACCGGCGGCCAGCAGGAACCGGGCCATGCGGCGCATGCCCGGCCAGGTCAGGCGGGTCATCGCCTGCTCGGAGTAGCGCGCCAGGAAGATCGTGTGGGCGACATAACGGCGACCGTCTTCCAGGCAGTGCAGGGCGTAGACCAAGGCCTCCGCGCCGGTCTGCGCCGGTTCGCCGTGAGCGATCAGTTCGACCCGGTCGGCTTCGGCCAGGAACGGTTCGCGGTCGCCGAAGTCGCGCGCGGCGTAGAACCGGAAACGCTGCCCACCGAGGCGGAAGCGGTACAGGCCGAAGCTGCGGCGCGAATCGCTCGAGCCGGTGGCGATCTGTTCCATCGTCAGTTCGCTCAGCTCGCCCTGCCAGCGGCGCAGGGGCGGATGGTCCGGCCGGGCCGGCGCGGCCGGATCGCGCGTGCGCGACGGGGCCGCGGGCGGCGTCGGGTCCGGCGCGGCCTGCGCCTGCACATGCGCTTGCGCTTGCGCGGGCCGGGGTCCGCGCGGACCGGGCGCCGGCCGGGACTCGCCGCTCGGTCGGCCCTGCAGGCGCAGCGCTTGCGCCAGCGCCTGCTCGGAGGCCGCGGCGACGCGGCGGTCGCGCCGGCTGCGGTGCAGGGTCGCGGCGTGTTCGAACACCATGATCGCGGCGATCAGCGCTGCGACCGCACAGGCGACCAGCAGCAGCGCCCAGCCGAAGCCGTCGAAGATCCGCCATAGGGCCCCGCCCAGGCCGGCCAGCGCGAGCGCCAGCATCGGCAGCCAGCGCGCCAGGCCGCGCGCCGCGGCGCTGCGCAAGGCCGCGCGGCTCGGCGGAATCAGGCCTTGGCCGTCGGCGCCCACCGCCCAGTGCAGCCAGGCGCTGCCGTCGTCGAGGCGGTACAGGCCCAAGCTGAGCTCGGCGCCGCGCCGGGCCAGCGCCGACAGGGCCGCGAGCGAGGCCGACGCGGCGGCCGGATCCTCGACCCGTCCGGCCACGCGTTCGCCATCGGCCAGGCTCAGGCAGAAACGACCGTCGGCGACGGGCGCGGCGATGCGCACGCGCCGGATGCGCGCGTTGCGGGTTTCGGTGCTGAGCGGACGGGGCATGCGGCGGTCGCTTCCTGCGAACAGCCGGCGAGCATAGCAACGGCCGCAGGCGCGGCCGCGTAGCGCCGATTGCGCTTGCCGCGGTGCGTTGCGCTTGCCGCGGCGCGCTGAGAAAATGAGAATGATTATTGTTTGTGGTTGTGACCGCCGCCCGGCGCGCTTACGGCCCGCGGGCGCTGCCCATGCGGCGCGCAGGACGCGACCCGCCTCCCTTTCCCGTTTGGCCTACGCCGGAGTCCGCTGCATGTCCCATGCCCCCGTCCGTCCCTTGTCCGGCTTGGCGCGCGCCCTGCGCCTGGCCTGCTGCGCCCTGCCGTTGGGCTGGGGCCTGGCGGTCGCCGCCGAGCCCGCCAGCGACCCGACCACCCTCGACCAGGTGCAGGTGCGCGCGCCGATCGCCAAGCGCAGCCAGACCGTCACCAAGACCGACACGCCGCTGATCGAGGTGCCGCAGTCGGTGTCGGTGATCGGCGCCGAGCAGATGCGCGAGCGCGGCGTGCAAGGCATCGAGGAGGCGGTCTGGTACACCGCCGGCGCCCAGGGCGGCGGTTACGGCCAGGACACCCGCAGCGACTGGCTGCTGGTGCGCGGCTTCGCGCCGGCGCGCTACCTCGACGGACTGGCGCTGACCGATGGCGCGTGGACCGGCGGCACCCGGATCGAGCCCTACGGCCTGGAGCGGATGGACGTGCTCAAGGGGCCGTCTTCGGTGGCGTACGGCGCGATGCCGCCGGGCGGCCTGGTCAACCTGGTCAGCAAGCGCCCGACCGAGCAGCCCTCGGGCGAAATCGAAGCCACGCTCGGCAATTACGGTCTGCGCCAGGCCGCGTTCGATTTCGGCGGCCCGCTCGGCGACAGCGGCAGGCTGTTCTACCGGCTCACCGGCCTGGCCCGCAACAGCGACAACGTGGTCGACTACGTCCACGACGACCGCTATTTCTTCGCCCCCGCGCTGACCTGGAAGCCGAGCCAGGACACCGCGCTGACCGTGCTGGCGCGCTGGCAGAAAGCCGATACCGCGCAGGGCGGCGGTTTCCTGCCGGCGGCCGGCACCTTGCTGCCGAACCCGCACGGGCGGATCCCGCGCGAGCGCTACACCGGCGAGCCGGGCTGGAACGACTACCTCAAGACCATGCGCTCGCTGGGCTACGAGTTCAGCCACCGCTTCGAGAACGGAGCGACGTTCCGGCAGCACCTGCGCTACGGCAAGACCGAGGTCGACCACGATGCCGGCGTCGGCGCGTTCGGCCTGCAGGACGACCTGCGCACGCTGTCCCGCTATTACTTCCCGCTGGAAGAGCAGTCGACCGCGCTGGCGCTGGACAACCGCGTCGAGTGGAAGTTCGGCCGCGGAGCCTGGGACCACACCGTGCTGGCCGGCGTCGATTACCGCCGCTTGGCCAGCGACTACGCCTCGGCCTTCGCCTTCGGCGCGCCGTCGCTGGACATCTTCGATCCGGTGTACGGCGCCGTCGTCGTCAAGCCGGCCTATACCTCGCGCCAGGACAAGGTCCAGCATCAGCTCGGCGCCTACCTGCAGGACCAGATCCGGGTCGACCGTTGGGTGATCACCCTGGCCGGGCGCCAGGATCGCGTGCGCACCCGCACCGACCAGCGCCTGGCCGTGCCGGCGACGCGCGAACGCCAGCGCGACGAGAAGTTCTCGGGACGCGTCGGCGTGAACTACCTGTTCGATTCGGGCTGGGCGCCGTACCTGGCCTGGTCGCAATCCTTCGAGCCCACCGTCGGCGCGGACTTCGCCGGCCGCGCGTTCGTGCCGACCACCGGCGAGCAGATCGAGGCCGGGTTGAAGTTCCAGCCGGCGCACGGGCGCGGCCTGCTGACCCTGGCGGCCTACGAGCTGAAGCAGGACGACACCCTGACCGTGGACCCCGACCACATCTTGTTCTCGGTGCAGCAGGGCCGGGCCCGGGTGCGCGGCGCGGAACTGGAAGGGCGCTGGAACTTCGCCAACGGCCTGAGCGCATACGGCGCCTACGCCTACGCCGATTCGCAGATCGTCCGCAGCACCGACGCCGGCGCGCTCGGCAAGCAGATCGCATTGCAGCCGCGCCATGTCGCCTCGCTCGGCGCCGACTACACGATCGGCTACGGCGCGCTGTCGGGGCTGGGCTTCGGCGCCGGCGCGCGTTACACCGGCGCGCACTACGGCGACCTGTACAACCAATGGAAGACGCCGTCCTACACCTTGTTCGACGCCTCCGCGCGCTACGACCTGGGCGCCTGGCGCTTCCAGCTCAACGCCAGCAACCTCGGCGACAAGCGCTACGTCGCGGTGTGCAACAGCGCCACCTGGTGCTACTACGGCTACCCGCGCACGGTCACGGCGACGGTGCGCTACCGCTGGTGAGCCTAGCGGTCGTGCAGCGGCCTGGGCCGCTTCGAAACCGGCGCGCAGATGCTTAAGCTGTCGCGGACAAGGCAAAAAGCAAATCCCCCGCGCCGCTGCGCCTGCCGGACTTCGTACTCGCATTGGGCGCGAGCCCCCTCAACGAAGGGGGCCATGACGACGGGCGCTCGGGCTGCTCGGGCCGTTCCCCCTTTGGAAAACGGGGCAGGGGATTTGCTGGTGCTTTGTTCGCTGCTCGGGACGACGAGGCAAAGCGATCTCAGCGCCCGATCAACGCCATCCCCGCCTCGGTATAGCGAGCGCCGGCGATCGCTTCCGGACGGAACCAGGCATCCAGCTGCGCCAGTTCCGCCGGCGACAGGGTCAGGTTCACCGCGCCGACGTTGTCCTCCAGGTACTTGCGCCGCTTGGTGCCGGGGATCGGCACGATGTGCTCGCCCTGGGCCAGCACCCAGGCCAGGGCCAGTTGCGCCGGCGTGCAGCCCTTGTCGGCGGCCAGCGCCTGCACCTGCCGCGCCAGGCCCAGGTTGCGGTCGAAGTTCTCGCCCTGGAAACGCGGGGTGCTGAGACGGAAGTCGTCGCTGCTCAGCGCGCCGGCGTCGGTGATCGCGCCGGTCAGGAAGCCGCGGCCGAGCGGGCTGTAGGGCACGAAGCCGATGCCGAGGCGGACGCAGGTGGCCAGCACGTCGTTGCGTTCTGGGTCGCGGGTCCACAGCGAGTACTCGTTCTGCACCGCGGTGATCGGATGCACCGCCTGGGCGCGCTGCAAGGTCTGCGCCGAGGGTTCGGACAGGCCGAGGTAGCGCACCTTGCCCTGCGCGACCAGCTCGGCCATCGCACCGACGGTGTCCTCGATCGGCACGTTCGGGTCGACGCGGTGCTGGTAGTACAGGTCGATGCGGTCGGTGCGCAGCCGCTGCAGGCTGGCCTCGACCGCCTGGCGCACGTACTCGGGACGGCCGCTGATGCTGCGCCGCTCCGGGTCGGCCGGGTCCGGCACGAAGCCGAACTTGGTCGCCAGGAACACTCGCTCGCGGCGCCCCTGCAGGAACCGGCCGAGCAGTTCTTCGTTGGCGTGCGGGCCGTAGATGTCGGCGGTGTCGAGGAAGTCGACGCCCAGTTCCAGGGCGCGGTCCAAGGTGGCCAGCGATTCGGTTTCGTCGGCGCTGCCGTAGGCGTAGCTCATGCCCATGCAGCCCAGGCCGAGGGCGGACACGGTGGGGCCGGACGGTCCGAGGCGGCGGGTCGGAAGCGTGCTCATGGATAAGCTCCTTGATCGTGTGGGGAGTCTTGCGACGGCGGTTCGATCGCCCGGGTCGATCGCGGCGGCCGGGCGTGACGGGCACTCTAGGCCGCGGCGATTGCGCGAAAAACAGGCTTTATCCTCATTCCCTGTGAAGCGTTCCTTCATAATCGAGGCCTTCCGACCGTCGCCGCCCGCATGCCCGCCCATCCTCTGCCCGCGGTCCTGGCCTTCGCCCGCGTCGCCCATTGCGGCAGCTTCACCCGCGCTGCGGCCGAACTGGAGGTGTCGCCCTCGGCCCTTTCGCAGACCGTGCGCGCGCTGGAGACGCGGCTGGGCGTGCGCTTGCTCAACCGTACGACCCGCCGGGTCGGCCTGACCGAGCACGGCGCACGTTTTCTCGAGCAGGTCGCTCCGGGGCTGGCCCAGATCGAAGCCGCCTTCGACGACCTCGATGCGGTGCGCGACCGCCCGACCGGCCGGCTGCGCATCAACACCGGCCGCAGCGCGCTGAAGATCCTGATCGAGCCGCACCTGCCGGCGTTCCTGGCGCGCTATCCGGAACTGGAAGTGGAGTTGTTCGTCGACGACACCCTGGCCGACCTGGTCGAGGGCGGTTTCGACGCCGGCATCCGCCTCGGCGAGACCCTGGCCCGCGAGATGGTCGCGGTGCCGGTCGGCGGCGCGCAGCGGCAAGTGGTGGTGGCCGCGCCCGCGTACTTCGCCCGCCGGCCGCCGCCGCGCGCGCCGCAGGATCTGATCGGCCACGACTGCATCCGCCTGCGCCTGCCGGGCAGCCGCCGCCTGCATCCGTTCGAGTTCCACCGCGATGGCCGCGACATCGCGGTCGAAGTGCGCGGCCGGCTGATCCTCAACGACGGCGGCGCGATCCTGGACGCGGCGCGCGCCGGCCTCGGCCTGGCCCAGTTGTTCGAGCCGATCGCGCGACAGGACTTGCGTGCAGGCCGTCTGGTCGAGGCGCTGCAGGACTACCAGCCGCCGTTCCCGGGTTTCTACGTCTATTACCCGGCGCGCCGGCAACTGCCGCCGAAGCTGCGGGTGTTCGTCGATTTCCTGCGCGAGGCGGTGGGGTAGGCGGGGCTGGGTGATGCGTCCATTCGCGCGGTAGTTCATTCGTTCGCCGAAGCAGTCCCCCTTTGAAAAAGGGGGGAGGGGGGATTTGCCTTTGCTTCTGCCGTGCCGAAAACCGCACGTTCCAACGCGACCGATGCGATCTGCGATCGTTGCCGGCTCCGACACGTCGTAGAAGCAAATCCCCCTACCCCCCCTTTTTCAAGGGGGGAACCGATGCGGCGCTACCCTGGAGCGCATCGGCCGGCGCGGCGCGACGTCGCGGCGGCGACGCTGCGTCGATCTGTGCGGCTGCAAGCGACCTCACGTCCTGGCGCGTCGCACTTCTCATTCTGCGGTCCACGCTTGGCTGCGCTCCCTTCTCTCCGTTCCCGCGGCATGCGAGGCTGCCCCGATCCGCCGGGGAGCCGCCATGACCGCTGCCGTTCCGTCCGACCCGCCCGAGCCCGTCGCCGCGTTGCGCGGCGAGGCCGCGCTGGTGCGCGCGCTGGGGCCGTTCCAGCTCGGCGCGTCGATCATCAACATCATCGTCGGCGCCGGCATCTTCATGCTGCCGGCGCTGCTGTACGGGCGGTTGGGCCCCGGCGCGCCGTGGGTGTTCGTCGCCGGCGCGCTGGCGATCGTGCCGATTGCGCTGTGTTTCTCGGCGATCGGCAGCCGCGCCTCGGCCACCGGCGGGCCCTACACCTTCGTCGGCGCCGCGTTCGGACCGTTCGCGGGGTTTCTCGCCGGCGCGCTGATGTGGGTGTGCAATACCGCCTCCAGCGCCGGCGTCGCCGCGGCCCTGGCCGAGCAGGCCGCGCAGGCCTGGCCGGCGCTGCGCGAACCGGCGCCGCGCAGCGCGTTTCTGGTCGCGGCCTATGCGCTGCTGTTCGCGCTCAACGCCTTCGGGGTCAAGCTCGGGGTGCGCGCGATCGTGGCCCTGGCGACGCTGAAGCTGACCCCGCTGGTGTTGCTGGTCGCGGTCGGGATCTGGTTCGTCGACTGGAGCCAGATCGGTCCGCCGGCTGCGCCGCCGTCGTGGAGCGCGCTGGGCTCGTCGATGGTGCTGGTGGTGTTCGCCTACTCGGGCATGGAGACCGCGCTGGTGCCGACCGGCGAAGTGCGCGACCCCTCGCGCCACGTGCCGCGCGCGACCATGGCCGCGATCGCGGTGGTAGTGCTGCTGTACCTGGGCATCCAGATCGCCTGCCAGGGCCTGCTCGGCGCCGGTCTGCGCGATCACCCCGCGCCGGTCGCCGGCGCGGCGGGCGCGGTGTGGGCGCCGGCGCAGGCCCTGCTGCTGATCGCCGCCGGCGTGTCGATGGCCGGCTTCCTGATGGGCAACCTGTTTTCGTCCTCGCGCCTGCTGTTCGCGCTCGGCCGCGACGGCTACCTGCCCGACGCCTTCGGCCGCGTCGACGCGCGCTACCACGTGCCGCGCACCGCGCTGGCGGCGCACGCCGGCATCGCCCTGGCGCTGGCCCTGGCCGGCAACTTCGAAACCCTGGCGCTGATCTCCGGCGGCGCGATCTGCCTGTTGTTCCTGGCGGTGTCGGTGGCGGCCTGGCGCGCCGAAACCCTGGACCTGCGCGGCGCCGGCGCGCCGTTCCGCCTGCCCGGCGGACGCTGGCCGGTGCCTGCGCTGGCGACGGCGATCATGGCCGCGGTGCTGGCGACGATGAGTGCGGCGCAATGGGCGGCGATCGCGGTGTCGCTGCTGGCCCTGGTCGGCGTGTACGGGCTGTTGGCGCTGCGCCGGCGCGGGGCGCGCTGAAGCATCACATTCCCGCGACGCCGGATCGGCACCATGGCCGGCAGGGGAAAGCGGACTCGAACGGACAGGCCAATCGCCTCGCGCGCGCTTGATCGTTGACCGGCCGCTGAGGCCTACTCTTCCATCGTAACGCCGACGCATGCGGGAGCCGTGCGCTTGCAGATGGCCAGCACCGCCGCCACCGCCGTGTCCGATTCCGCCTTGCCGCACGCCGCGGCGTCGTCCGCCGCCGCCGCTTCCGTGCCTGCCGGCTCGCCCGCCGGATCTTCGCCACCGTCCGCCGCTGCGGACGCCGGCGCCGTGCCGCCGGCCGGCGCTCCGCCCGCGGGACCGCCCGGACCGGCCGCGCCGATGCCGCGCTGGCGCGTCGCCGCCTTCGTCGCGATCTCGCTGCTGCTGGGCCTGACCCAGAGCCTGGGCATGAACCTGGTCGCCTCGAACCTGCCGCAGGTGCAGGGCGCGCTAGGCGCGACCAGCGCCGAGGCGACCTGGCTGCTGACGGTGTACTTCGCCACCAACATCCCGGCCAGCCTGTTGCTGACCAAGTTCCGCCTGCATTACGGCCTGCGCCTGTTCGCCGACCTGGGCATCGGCCTGTTCGTGGTCGCGGCGGTGGTGCACCTGCTGGCCAAGGACCTGGACTCGGCGCTGGCCGCGCGCGCCGCGCTCGGCATCGCCGCCGCGCCGCTGAGCTCGCTGACCGTGCTGTACATGGCCGAGGTGTTCGACGGGCCGAAGAAGGTGCTGGGGCTGATGTTCGGTTTCGCCGCCCTGCAGACCGGCGCGCCGGTGTCGCGGATCGTCGCCGAAAGCCTGTTCCTCAACGGCCAGTGGCACGGCATCGTCTATTTCGAACTCGGCCTGGCCCTGGTCTGCCTGGCCGCGATCAACCTGTTGCGGGTCACTCCGGCGCCGCGCCAGCCGATGTTCGATCGCCTCGACATCGTCAGTTTCCCGCTGTATTCGGCGGCGATCGCCCTGGTCACGGTGGTGCTGACCCAGGGCCGGCTGCGCTGGTGGCTGGACACGCCCTGGCTGGGCGAATGCCTGGCCTGGGCGGTGGTCTGCGCCGGCGCGTTCGTGCTGATCGAGATCAACCGCTCCAGGCCGATGGTCAACCTGCGCTGGCTGCTGCACGGCGGCTACATGGTGCGGCTGGGGCTGGCGATCGTGCTGTCGCGGATGGTGCTGTCGGAGCAGTCGGTCGGCGCGGTCGGCCTGCTCAACGTGCTCGGCCTCAACAACGACCAGATGCATACGATGTTCTGGCTGGTGCTGGCCGGCACCATCGCCGGCTTCGTCGTTACCCTGCCGTTCCTGCCGGGCCGGCGCTTCGACATTCTCGGCCTGATCGCGGTAGCGCTGGTCGGGGTCTGCGCCTACGTCGATTCGCACGCCAGCAACCTGACCCGGCCGGCCCAGCTCTACCTCACCCAGACCGTGATCGCGATGGCGGCGTCGATGTTCCTGGCCAGCTCGATCCTGCTGGCCCTGGTGCGGGTGGTCGCCGACGGGGTGCGCAACCTGGTCACCTTCATCGTCTTGTTCACCACCACCAACGCGCTCGGCGGCCTGCTCGGTTCGGCGGTGCTCGGCACCTATCTGGCGCAACGCCAGAGCGCGCATTACCAGCACCTGCTGCAGCCGATGACGCTCGCCGATCCGCAGGTGGCGCTGCGCACCCAGCAGCTCGGCGGCGCGGTCGCGCGGGTGGTCGGCGATGGCGCCGCGCGCGGCCAGCAGGCGCTGGCCAGCCTGAACCAGCAAGTGCTGCGCGAGTCCTGGGTGCTGGCCTACAACGACGTGTTCCTGGCGGTGGCCTGGCTGGCGCTGGCGGTGCTGGTCTGGGTCGGGCTGCTGAAGTGGCAGCTGTGGCGGCGCGGCCACACCGTGGTCAGCTTCGCCTCGCAAGTGCCCGGGCCGTTCGGCGCGCCGGGCGCTGCGGCCGCCTCCGGCGACGCCGCGCCCACGTCCGCTGGCGTCCAATCCGCTGCACCGACCGCTCCCTCCCCCGTTTCCTGATCCGCGAAGGACGCCCCATGCCACTGAAGACGCCCTTCCGCTCCAAAGCCACCCTCCCGGTGATCCTGATCGCCGTGGTCGGCGTGCTGCTGATCCTCTACGCCTGGCGCCTGCCGCCGTTCTCCAGCGCGCGCCAGACCACCGAGAACGCCTACGTGCGCGGCAGCGTCACCGTGATCGCGCCCAAGGTCGACGGCTACGTCGCCCAGGTGCGGGTGCAGGACTACATGCGGGTCGAAGCCGGCCAGGTGCTGGTCGAGCTGGACGACCGCAACTACCGCCAGCGGCTGGAGCAGGCGCGCGCCAACCTGGCCGCGCAACAGGCCAACCTGGCCAATTCGACCCAGTCGCAGCGCGTGCGCGAGGCGGCCATCGCCAATGTCGAAGCGCAGCTGGCCGCGGCCCAGGCCAACCTGGCCCGCGCCCGGGCCGACATGCGCCGCGCCAATGCCCTGGTCGGCGACGGCTCGCTGTCGCAGCGCGAACGCGACCAGACCCTGGCCGCGCTGCGCCAGGCCGAAGCCGCGCTCGGCCAGGCCCAGGCCGCGCGGCGCTCGGCCGGCGAAGACGTGCGTTCGGTGATCGTCAACCGCGAGGCGCTGAGCGCCGCGGTCGGCAACGCCCAGGCGGCGCTGCGGCTGGCCGAGATCGACCTGGCCAATACCCGCATCCACGCGCCGCAGGCCGGCCAGCTCGGCGAGATCGGCGTGCGCCTGGGCCAGTACGTCACCCCCGGCACCCAGCTGATGCAGCTGGTGCCGCGGCGGTTGTGGGTGGTGGCCAACTTCAAGGAATCGCAGACCGCGCGCATTCGTCCGGGCCAGGCGGCCTGGTTCCGGGTCGACGCGCTCGACGGTGCGGTGCTCAAGGGCCGGGTCGAGCGCTTGTCGCCGGCGACCGGCTCGGAGTTCAGCGTGATCAAGACCGACAACGCCACCGGCAATTTCACCAAGGTCGCGCAACGCCTGCCGGTGCGCATCGCGATCGACCCCGACCAGGAACTGGCCCAGCGGCTGCGGCCGGGCCTGTCGGTGGAGGCCACGGTCGACACCGCCAGCGCGATCGACGAAGCCGCGGTGCGCCGCGCCGAACAGGCGGCCGCGGCCGAGGCCGCGCGCGACGCGGCGGTGCCGATGGCGCGATTCGACGCGGCGCCGGCGCAGGCCGATCGCGCCCGCGGCGCGGCGTCCGCATCGCCGCGGACCGAGCCGCGGACGGAGCCGCGGACGGAGCCGAGGCCGTGACCCGGATGCGCGCGCTGCGGCTGGGTGGACGAGGGCTGGGCTGGGCGGCCGGGATCGCGTTGTTGAGCGCCTGCGCCAGCGTGCCGCCGCCGCCGCCGCGGCCCGCGCCGCCCGCGGCCTGGCGCGACGCGCCCGGCGCCGGGATCGCGGTGCAGCGCGACTGGTGGCGCGGCTACAACGACCCGGTGCTGGCCGAACTGGTCGAACGCGGCCTGCGCGACAACACCGATCTGCGCCTGGCCGCGGCGCGCGTCGCCGAAGCGCGCGCCCTGCTGGCGGCGCAAGGCGCGGCGCAGTGGCCGAGCCTGGATCTGGCGGCGAGCGCGACGCGTTCGCGCAGCCTCAGCGCGGCCAGCGGCCGGGCCGTGGTGTCGGAGGTGACCCAGCCGCAGTTCCAGGCCGCGTTCGAACTCGACCTGTGGGGGCGGCTGGACGCGCTGACCGACGCGGCGCGGGCCAATCTGCTGGCCAGCGAAACCGGCGCCGACGCGGTCCGGCTCGGCATCGCCGCCGCGGTGGCGCAGGCCTATCTGGGCCTGCGCGCCGGCGACGCGCGCCTGGCGGTGGCGCAGCGCACCCTGGCCTCGCGCGAGGGCGCGCTGAAGGTCGCGCAGCGGCGTTTCGACACCGGTTACAGCTCGCGCCTGGAGCTGGCCCAGGCCCAGGCCGAGTACCGCGCCACCGCCCAGGTGGTGCCGCAGTTGCAACTGGCGATCCGGCGCCAGGAGGACGCACTGTCGGTGCTGCTCGGCGATGCGCCGCAGGCGCTGCCGCGCGGTCGCGCATTGACCGATATCGCCGCGCCGGCGCTGCCCGATGCCGGCGTGCCCTCGCAGTTGCTGCGCCGCCGTCCCGACATCGCCCAGGCCGAGGCGCAGATCGCCGCTGCCGACGCCAGCCTCGCTGCCGCGCGCGCGCAGTTGCTGCCGTCGCTGCGCCTGACCGGCTCGCTGGGGCAGCTGGAGTCGAGCCTGCTGCACAACGACCCGATCCGGCTGTGGAGCGTCGGCGGCAGCGTACTGGCGCCGCTGTTCAATCGCGGCCGGCTGCGCGCCCAGGTCGACGCCAGCGCCGCGCGCCGCGACCAGGCGGTGCTGGGCTATCAGAAGACGGTGTTGACCGCGTTCGCCGAAGTCGAGGACGCGCTGGCCGCGATCGCCCGCCTGCGCGAGCAGGGCGAGCAGGCCGAGCTGCAGCGCCAGGCGCTGGCCGAGGCTTTGCGCATCGCCCACAACCGCTACAACGAGGGTTATGCCTCGTACCTGGAAGAGCTGGACGCGCAACGCAACCTGTTCAACGCCGAACTGACCGTGCTGCAACTGCGCGGCGACGCGCTGGCGGCGGAAGTGAACCTGTACAAGGCGCTGGGCGGCGGGTGGGGCGTGGCGGCGAGGCCTTAGCAGCGAAGAGCAAATCCCCCCTGCCCCCCCTTTTCAAAGGGGGGAACGGCAAGAGCCTAAGTCGTCTCTCACAAGAGAAACGGCGAGTGCCTAAGTCATCGCCCCCTTTGCAAAAGGGGGCGCGCGCCTTGCGTCGTTCGGCGCAGCGAGGTTGCGAGCGGCGCGGGGATTTAGCCCAGATCGCGAAAATCAGCGCAGAACGGTTGCGGCGTGCGCCTCACCCGCGCTCCAACTCCGCCAGCGCCAGCTCGATCACCGCGAATTCCTTGTCCGCTTCGTCTTCGTCGCTGAGGAACCAGGCCGCCGACAGCGACTGGAACGCGGCGATCCATCGCAACAGGCGCTGCCGTTCCAGGCCGGCGCGTTCGACCACGATGTCCAGGCGGCGTTCGAAACGGCCCGGCGCCAGTGCGGTCTCCCCGTCGGGGGCGGTGAACAGCACCGCGTACTCGAAGCCGCGCTCGCCGATCACCCGCTTGGGGTCGATCGCGATCCAGCCGCGCTCGGGGCCGGCGTCGAGCACGTTCTCGTGGTGCAGGTCGGCGTGCAGAGGCACGATGTCGCGCGGCTCGGCGAGCAGGCGCTGGGCGATCTCCCAGCCGCGCGCGAGCAGGCCGCCGTGGCTGCGGGCCTGCGTCTCCAGGTCGGCGAACCAGGGCCGCAGCGGCACCAGGTCCGAAGGCACCGGCGCCGTGCGCGGCGCATGCAGGCGCGCGGCGGTGTCGCACAGGATCGCGGTGGCCTCGTCGTCGCGGCCGTCGCGCGCCATCTGCGCCAGCGAGCGCGGGCCGCAGGCGCGTTCCAGCAGCAGCGCGTCGGCGTCGCTGGCCAGCACCCGCGCGGCGCCGTCGCCGTCCCACCACTGCATCAGCAGGCGGCCGTGGCGCTCCTCGGTTTCGCGCGCGAGCTTGAGCATGGCCGGCGCGCCGGCGGCGCGCACCGGCAACAAGTCGCTGCTGTGGGTGCGGATGGGGCTGCCGTCGGCAACCAGGTTCCACGCGGCGAGATGACGGTCGAAGGGCGAGGACATGGGCGTGCGGTCGGGACGATGCGCTCGATATCGGGCCGGCTGCGGCCGGCGCAAGTGACGAGGGCCGGCGCGCGTTGCGAACCGTGCGCGGGTTGGCAGGACCCAACGGCGCTCGAACCTGCTCCGGTCGCGTCCTGCCGCGACCGTGCGGAACGGACTTTGCCGATCGCGGCGGCTGCGCCGCGCCGGAGCGGTTGCGAACGGCTGTCGAGCGCGCGGTTCAGTCGGCGGCGGCGTCCGCTTCCGTGGCGGCCGCGGCGTCGCGTTCCTTCAGCAGCGCTGCCGCTTCGGCGTCTGCGGCGACGCGGTGGCGCAGCGACTTGCAACGCTCCACGCCGGCGTCGGTGAGGCGCAAGCCGTCGCTGTCGTCGGCTTCGACCAGTGCGGCCTCGATCAGGCGCTCGCGCAGGGTCGCCGAATGCGGCTCCGGCGCCTGACCGTGGTCGAGGCGTTGCAACACGTTCAACAATGCCAGTTCTTCGAGGCTGATCGGGTCCATGCGGCCGTTCCTGCGCGATTGGGCGCACTATGCCATGGCCGAGGAAGTGTGCCGAAACCTGGTTAGGTTCAGCGCCACGACAGCGGATTCAGCGACGGCGGCGAAAGCGGAAGGACGTTCGTCCACAGACCCGGGCAGGGCGGCATGCGGCACCGAAAGGAATCCGCGCAAAGGCAACAGCGGCCCTAGAGGCAGCGGCGCCCAAAGCAACGCCGCCCAAGGGCGGCAGCGGCACCAAAAAAAAGCAACGCCGCCGGAGGGCGGCAGCGGCACCAAAAAGGAACGCCGCCCGAGGGCGGCATTCCGGCAAAGCGGGCGATGCGGCGTGCGTTGCGCCGCATCAGCGACCTCAGGCCGCGGCGTCCTTCAGCTTCTTCAGCGGACGGACCTTGACCTTCACCGTGGCCGGCTTGGCGGCGAACCACTGCTCTTCCTTGGTGAACGGGTTGATGCCCTTGCGCTTCGGCTTGGCCGGAACGTTGACGGCGGTGATCTTCAGCAGGCCCGGCAGGGTGAACGCGCCGGCGCCCTTCTTGTTGATCGAGGCATGCACCGCGCCTTCGAGCGCGCCGAGCACCGCGCGGATGTCCTTGGCGACCACGCCGGTGGTTTCCGCCAGATGCGCGACCAGACCCGACTTGCTCAGCACTTCCTTGATCGGCTTCGGAGCGGCCGGCTTGGCGGCGGCCTTCGGCGCGGCCTTCTTCTTTGCAGCGGTTTTCTTGGTAGCCATAGTTTCTTCCGGTAGTACTCGTTGGATGGGATGGGTTGCCTGGATAACCCCTCGGCAAGGCGGAATGTAGGGCATGCCCGACGCGCCGCCAAGAGTTTTCGAGGAAAAATTAGCTGTTTTTTAGTGCCGCCTCGGCGTCGGTCGGCTCCGGTGCAGGCAAAACCCCGTCCGGCGAGGCGTTTTGCGACCGCGTGCGCAGCCATCGCGCGCCACGCAAGAAGCGGAAAAACCCGGACTTGCCGCGTTCCTGCGGCGGCGCAGCGACGGTTTGCGCGCGCGCCCGGCGCGCGTCGTGGCGGCGGCGATGCGGGCGTTCGGTCGCGCTGTCGGCGGACACGCTCGGCACACATGCCGCGGGCATGGTCGAAGCTCAGCCCCGGTGTTCCAGCGCCAGGTACTCGGCCGACTGCATTTCGATCAGGCGCGAGGCGGTGCGTTCGAACGCGCCGGCCAGGCGCTGGCCGCGGTACAGGCCGGCCGGGCCGTCGGCGGCCGTGCACACCAGGTTCACATGGCGGTCGTAGAACTCGTCGATCAGATTGATGAAACGCCGGGCCGGGTCGTCGTTGAGGCCGTCGAACAGTGGAATGCCGCCGACCAGGACGGTGTGGCATTCGGTCGCGATCTCGATGTAGTCGCTGGCCGCGCGCGGGCCTTCGCACAGCGCGGCGAAGTCGAACCAGGCATGGCCGTCGGCGAGCGCGCGCACCGGAATGTCGCGGCCGTCGATGCGCATCGGCCCGGTTTCGGCGATGCAGGCGGCGGTCAGTTCCTTCCAGCGCCCGGCCAGCCAGGCGTCGGATTCGGCGTCCAGCGGCGCGCGATACACCGGTGAGCGGGTCAGCGCGCGCAGCCGGTAGTCCTGCGCGCTGTCCAGCAGCAGCACCTCGCAATGGGCCTGGAGCTGCGCGATCGCCGGCTTGAAGCGGTCGCGCTGCAGGCCGTCGGCATAGAGGTTGGGCGGCGCGGTGTTGGAGGTCGTCACCAGGGTCACGCCCTCGGCGAACAAACGCTCCATCAGCCGGCCGAGCAGCATCGCGTCGCCGATATCGATGACGAAGAACTCGTCCAGCACCAGCACCCGCAGGCTCTCGCGCCACTGCCGGGCGATCCGCGCCAGCGGATCGCTCTCGCCGGCGTGCTCGCGCAACTGGGCGTGGATTTCGCGCATGAAGCGGTGGAAATGGGTGCGCCGCTTCTCGGCGATCGGCAACTGCTCGTAGAACAGGTCGATCAGGAAGGTCTTGCCGCGGCCGACCCCGCCCCACAGGTACAGGCCGCGCACGCCTTCGCGCGGCTTGCCGCGCAGGCGGTCGAACAGGCCCTGGCGCGCCGGTACCTGTACCGCGGCGTGGATACGGTCGAGCTCGCGCAGCGCCGGGCGCTGCGCCGGGTCGTCGCTCCAGTCGCCGCGGGCGACGCCGGCGGCATAGGCTTGGGATGGGGACAGCACGGTCATGCGCAACGCTCGTAAGGCCGGCTCATGCCGCCGCGGCCGCGGCGGCGCAGGCGCAGGCGCAGGCGCGGCGTTTCCCGCGGGGCAGGCCGGAGGACATGGGCAGGGCGAGGCTCAGTTCGGATCCGGCGCGGAACCGGCGGGAAGTTCCGGCGGCAGGTGCGGCCGCACGCCGTTCTTGATCGCGCCGCGCAGATCGATCAGGCGGCGATGGAAGAAGTGCCCGGTGTCGGGCATGCGCACCAGCTCGGGCGGCTGGCGCAGGCCTTCGATCCAGGCGAACACCGCCTGCGGGTCGACGATCTCGTCGGCCTCGCCCTGGATCACCAGCCAGGGATAGCCGCTGGGCGGGGCGATGCGGTCGAAGTCCCAGCGTCCGGCCGGCGGCGCGATCGAGATCAGCAGCCTGGGCTGCAACTCGTCGGCCATGCGCAGCGAGACGTAGGCGCCGAAGCTGAAACCGGCCAGCCACAGCTGCGCATCGGGCCGGGTCGCGCGGACCCAGGCCGCGACCGTGCGCAGGTCGTCGCATTCGCCTTCGCCCTGGTCGAACTCGCCTTCCGAGGCGCCGACGCCGCGGAAATTGAACCGCACCGTGGCCGCGCCGGACTCGCGCAGGGCGCGCGCGGTCATGGTCACGACCTTGTTGTGCATGGTGCCGCCTTCGGTCGGCAGCGGATGGCAGACGATGGCGACGATCGGCCGCGGCGCGGCTTCGGCGGCTTCGACGATCAGCTCGAGCGCGCCGGCCGGGCCGGGCAGAGTCAGCGTCGCGGAAGCGTCGCCGGGAAAGGCGGGAAGGCTCATGGCCGGCATGATACGGGGCGCCGCCGGCGAGGTGTTACGGCGCCGTGTAGCCCGCGCCGATCGGCCCGCTGCGGCGCGGCTTGCGGGCGAACCGGGCACGCCCGGCGGCGATTCAGCGCGCCTGCAGATCGAAGCCGAGCAGCATCGGATCGTGGTCGGAGCTGCGCCACGGGCCGGTACCGCCGTCGCGATAGCCGGCCTGGTCGGGTTCGGCGGCGTTGACGTGCCACTCGGCCGCGCCGCGCAGGCGCTGCGCCAGCGCCGGCGACAGCAAGGCGTGGTCGAGCCGGCCGAGTTCGCCGCGATACACATAGCTATGCGGCGCCTCGACGCCGGCGACC
Organism: Lysobacter sp. Soil_C_15; assembly: GCF_057657315.1. Classification (NCBI taxonomy): domain Bacteria; kingdom Pseudomonadati; phylum Pseudomonadota; class Gammaproteobacteria; order Lysobacterales; family Lysobacteraceae; genus Lysobacter; species Lysobacter sp. Soil_C_15. The sequence continues at coordinate 910,241 of NZ_JBDGIR010000001.1, read as the reverse complement.
GCGAACGCATCGCGCCAGCCGGCCGCATACAGCGCGCGCAGCGGCGCTTCCTGCGCGTACGCGTTGAGGTCGCCGACGATCAGGTTCAGGTCGCCGCCGCTGGCGGTGGGGTCGCGTTGCAGCCAGGCGTCGAGCCGGCGCGCGGCGTCGACCCGCGACGCGTTCCAGCACGAGGCGCCGTCGCCCTGGTCGCGGTCGGCGCCTGTCGCGTTGCCGCAGCCTTTGGACTTGAAGTGATTGGCCGCGACCACGAACGCCGGGCCGCGCGCGCCGCCCGGGCCCAGCGCCTGGAAGGCCTGCGCCATCGGCACCCGCGCCAGCGGGCCGAACGGGTCTTGCTGCAGGGTCGCGGCGACGCCCTTTGCGGCTACCCGTTGGCCGCGGTAAATCAGGCCGACCCGGATCGGGTTGTCGCCCGGGCCCAGTTGGGACGGCGCGCAGGGCTGCTTGCACGGCGCGGCGAAGCGCCAGTCCTGGGCGCCGCCGACCGCGGCGTCGGCGCGGTCGAGCGCGGCGACCAGGGCGGCGAGGGTGGAATCGGGGCCGTAGCCGTCGTTCTCCAGTTCCATCAGCGCGGCGACGTCGGGATCGAGCGCGTGGATGGTCGCGACCAGCTTGTCCAGCTGGGCCTGGTACTCGGCCAGGGTGCGCGCGCCGCGCGGGGTCGGAAAGCCGCCGCCGCGGCCGTCGCCGTTGAACAGGTTCTCCAGATTGAACGCGGCGATGCGCAGCTCGCCGGCGACCAGCGGCGGCGCCGGGCGCGGCGCCGCGTGCAGCGCCGGCGCGGCGTCGAGTTGCAGCGTCGCGCCGTCCTCGCCGGGCACGACCACGCCTTGCGCGCCGTCCAGGCGGCTGCCGCTGCGCGCGGCGAATGCGGCCGCGCCGAGCGCGGCGTCGTCGCCGCGCAGCCACAGGCGCCGGCGCGCGTTGTCGGCGGCGACCGCGCGCGCGGCCTCGCTGCCGGGCTCGGCGCGTTCGGTCGGCTGCCACAGCGGACCGTCGAAGGAGACCCGCAGGGCGCCGCGCTTGCGATCGCCCTCGGCCAGGGTCAGCGGCGCGGCGATGCGCACGCGCATGCCCTCCAGCCGGTTCCAGTCCGGCGCCTGCGCGATCGCGACCGGCGCCAGTCGCGCCAGCGCTTTGCTCGCACGCGCCGGCAGCGGTTCGACCCGCTGCACGGCGAGCGCGGTCAGGGTCGAACCGTGGCCGCGCGGCGTTTCGAACACCCGGCCGTGGACGCGCACGCTTTGTCCGGGCGCGAGCGCGGCGACCGCCGGGCCGGTGATCCAGATCGCGTCGGAGCTGGCCTCGTCGCCGTCGCCGCCGTCCTGCAGCAGCCAGCCGGACGCGCCGTCGGCGCCGGCCAGGGCGGCGTTGATGCGGCCTTCCACGGTCGCTTCGCGGCCGGCCCAGGCGCTGGCCGTCGCGCGGCCCTGGATCGTGCCGACGGCGATCGCGCCGAGGCCCGGCTGGGCGGAAGGCGTTCGGCTCGGCGCGCCGGCGCAGGCGGCCAGCAGCAGGCAGGGCGCGAGCGCGCAGACGGAACGGGAATGCAGCATGGCGAGACTCGGGGCGGGCCGGGACAGCCGGCATTATCGACAGCGCCGCGGCCGCGCGTCGCGTGCCGGCGGGCGGCGAAGGGTTCGCACTCGGGCGGTCGGCGCCGGCGACCGGTCGGCGGCGCCGGTCGCTCAGGCCCGGCCCGGAACGCGAAACGCCGCCCGAAGGCGGCGTTTCGCGACAGCGCGGCGGGTCGGCCGACGCGATTACTTGATGTTCGACAGCATCCAGTCGACCGTGGCCACGACCTGGTCGTTGGTCAGGGCCGGGTTGCCGCCCTTCGGCGGCATCACCCCGGCGCTGCCGGTGAAGCCTTCGATGGCGTGCTTGTGCAGCGTGTCCTTGCCCTTGGCGATGCGCGGGCCCCAATGCGAGGCGTCCAGGGTCGGCGCGCCGCCGGCGCCGGACTTGTGGCAGCCCGCGCACAGGCTGTCGTAGATCACCTGGCCGTCGAGGGTGCCGCCGTAAGCGACCTGCGAGGCGGCCTTGGCCGCGGCCGCGGCGACCGCGGCCTGCTGCGAGGCGGCGCCGGTCGCGCCGGCGTAGACCGCGCCGACCGGGCCGATGCGGTTCTGCGTGCGCTGCGCGGCGCGCGGATCGACTTCCGCCGGCAACTGCTTGTGGACGAAGTAGGCGGCGATCATCAGGCCGAGGGTGACCAGCATGAGGAAGCCGATCACCATCGAGAATTTCTTCAGGAATTCCAGGTCGTAATTGCGCACGATCCACCTATTGCGTGCGTCCGCGAGGGCGCACCTGAGCCATCGACGTGGCCGTACCGGGGATCGGCGCGGCCGCTGCGGACCCGCCCCTGGACGAGCCCGCCGACCGTTGCCTTGCGGGCAGGGATCGCGGGCCGGGAATGCCGGTCGGGTAGTTCCGCCGGACAGTTTAGCCCAATCGCGGCGACCTGCGACCGGGCGCCGCAGGGGCCGTCGAGCCTCGTCGCGACGCCCATCCCACTCGCCGCTGCGGCCGGCGCGCGGGACTTGTGCGCCTTGCGTCGGTCATCGCCGGCCCCTATAACCGTTTCCGATCCACGAGCACGGTCACGGACGATGATCGCAGGGCCAGGGTCGGGCCGCCGCCGGCGCCCGCGCCGCCCGCGACCCGGACGCGCGCCGCGCCCGTACGCCACCCCCACAAGGACCGCCCTAATGTCCCGCTGGACCACGCAAGAACTGTTGACCCGATTGGCCGCCTCGTTCGGTGCCGAAAACGTCGAGGAAGTGCCGACCGCCGATGCGGCGATCCAGATCACCCTGCCGGAAGCCGGCGACCTCGGCGTCACCATCGCCCTGACCGACCGCGAGATCTTCGTCTCCACCCCGCTGGTCGAGGCCGCCCAGGTCCGCGACGCGGCCGGCTTCAACGAAGCCTGCCTGCGCCTGAACCCGATCAACCCGCTGTCCAATCTCGGCCTGACCACGATCAACGACCGCGACGTCTATATCGTGTTCGGCGAAATGGCGCCGGACTCGACCGCCGAGCAGGTCGAGCTGGAAATCCGCACCCTGGCCGACAACGCGATCGACGCGGTCGAGGCCCTCAAGTCCTATCTGGTGAGCGCATGAGCCTGCTGCAGAAAATCCTGACCCTGTTCCGCGGCACCGCCCATGAGGCCGGCCAGGCCGTGGTCGACGCCAACGCGCTGAAGATCCTCGACCAGGAAATCCGCGACGCCGGCAACGAGCTGATCCGCTCCAAGGAAGAGCTGACCAAGGTCATGGCCCAGCGCCAGCTGCAGGCCAACCGCAGCAAGGACCGCTTCGCCAAGAAGGCCGAGTACGAGACCTACATCGCCGGCGCTCTGCGCCAGGGCAACGAGCAGCTGGCGCGCGAAGTCGCCGAGCGCCTGGCGACGGTCGAGACCGACCTGAAGAACGACGAGCAGACCATCGCCAACTACGACGCCAGCATCACCCAGCTCAAGACCGCGATCACCGCGACCGAGCGCAAGCTGGCCCGGGTCAAGCAGCAGGTCGACACGGTCAAGGCCACCGAGGCGGTGCAGCGCGCCCAGACCGCGGTCGCCGCGCGCCATTCCGGCGCCACCGGCAAGGTCACCACCGCGCTGGATTCGCTGGAGCGCATCCAGCAGCGCCAGGCCGAGCGCGGCGCGCGCCTGCAGGCGGCGGCGCAGCTGGAGTCGGAGAGCGGCGACGGCGACCTCAACGCCAAGCTGGCCAACGCCGGCCTGCTGCCGGAATCGACCAGCGTCGACAACATCCTCGAGCGTTTCCGCGAGAAGCCGGTGCAGCAGCTGAGCCACGAGCCGCTGTCGCTGCCGGCGGTGGAGATCAAGGACGCCGAGCACGTCGAGCGCAAGAACTGAGTTCGCAGCCGGCGGCCGGATGCCGCCTGCCCCGACCTCCCGCGCTTGCCCCTCGTCCCCGCGCAAGCGGGGATCCAGGGCATCATCGCTCCCCGGATCGGCAGCTCTTGCTCGTCATTCCCGCGCAAGCGGGAATCCAGGGCATCATCGCGGCACGAGTTGGAAGTCTCCGTATCCCCGCCTGCACGGGGACGACGGACTGAAGGAGGTCGGCGCAGCCGATCGTTCGCCGTAGTCGCAGCAACCGTAACCGCAGTCATGATCGCGACCGCGGCCGCAATAGCAGCGGACCGGATTACGGGCGCCGGCGAACCGCTTCCCGCACCACGCTCCACCCGCACCGCCCCACACGGACGTCCCCAGGCACCCGCGCAGAATGATCGTCATCGGCAAGCTTTACCGTCTCGTCCGCGGCCACCTGCGACGGATCAGCTGGGGCGTGGTCGCGACCGCGCTGGCCCTGCACATGGGCCTGACCTGGCTGCTGCTGAGCTGGGCCGGCGAGGCCAAGCTGGTCGCCGCCGACGCCTTCGTCTACTACTACATGACCACCGCCAGCACGGTCGGCTACGGCGACCTGTCGCCGGGGTCGCCGGCCGGGCGCTTGGTCGTGGCCCTGTTCGTGATGCCGGGCGGAATCGCCCTGTTCGCCTCGGTGCTGGCCAAGACCAGCGCCAGCCTGCTGCATTTCTGGAAGCGCCATCAGATGGGCAAGATGAGTTACGACGACCTGCAAGGCCATACCGTGCTGATCGGCTGGCACGGACGCGAATCCGAGCGCCTGGTGCGGCTGCTGCTGGCCGACAGCCATACCGACGACGAGGGCATCGTCCTGCTCGCCGAAGGCCTGGGCGAGAATCCCATGCCGGACCAAATCCGCTTCGTCGCGGTCGACTCCTACGCCGACTGCGGCGAGTACCCGCGCGCCGCGCTGGCCGGCGCGGCGCGGGTGATCGTGCACGCCGCCGACGACGACCGCTCGCTGGCGGCCGTGTTCGCGGTCATGTCGCACCGGCCGGCCGCGCACGTGGTCGCGCATTTCGACGGCGCCGCCGCCGCCGCGCTGGTGCGCAGCCATTATCCGCACATCGAGTGCACGCGCCCGCTGCACGTCGACGTGATCGCGCGCGCGGCGCAGGACGCCGGCAGCTCGCTGGTCGCCGGCGAATGGCTCGGCGCCGGCGGCCCGACCCAGTTCAGCCTGCAGGTGCCGGCCGATGCCGCGCCGGTCCAGGCGGGCAAGCTGGCCGGCGCGTTCCGCGCCCAGTCGGCGCTGTGGGTCGGCTACCGCGACGGCCGCAGCGCCGCGCCGATACTCAATCCGCCCGATCATGTCGAGATCGCGCCGGGCACCTTGTTGTATTACCTTGCCGACGCGCGCATCGACGGCCGCCGCGTGCCCTGGTCCGCGCTGGCCGCGGGCTGAGCCGCCGCCGATGCGCATCGATACGGGCACTGCGAGGTTGAGGTCATGAGCTGGTTGAAGGGATTGTTCGGCGGCAACGACAAGGCGTCCGCGAAGCCGGCGCTGCCGTTCGCGCATCCGCTGCCGCTGGGGCTGCGGATCAACGGCAGGGTCGCGTTCGACACCCTGATGTATCGCGCCCATCCGCAGGCCTGGACCGCACAGCTGCCCGAGGGCCACCAGGGCATTCCCTGCTACGGCCACATCGATCTGGGCGGCGGCCACGCCCTGCACCGCTTCTACCTGGACGACGACGCCTACCTGCAGGTCAGCACCGCCAGCGGCCAGGTCGAGGGCATCAAGGCCTTCATGTTCCAGGAAACGGTGAACCCGCCCAACCAGGCCGCGTTCCAGCGCTTCATCCACGAGCACCCGCACCTGGGCGCGGACCGGATCGAATACGCCGGCCGCAGCTGGTACCGCGAATTCGGCGACGACGGGGCCGCGGCCAAGGTGCCTGCGGTGGTCTACGACGAAGTCCTGTACCGCCACGATCCGCCGCGCCGCGACGACGACCTGACCCATTACGCCATGCTCTACCGCCGCGAGGTGGCCGAGCTTGCGCGCGAGGAGTTCCTGCTGGTCACCGCCGAGGACTACGGCCCCAGCGAATTCGTCGTCACCTACGCGATCGGCCTGGACCTGACCACCGCCGACCTCGACATCACCTGAGCGCCCGCCGCTCGCACTTTCGCCTCAAGGGACCCTCATGGACGCTCCGATCACCGCCCACAGCTTCCTCAACTTCCTCGCCTACGCCGGCACCGGCATCGGCGTGCTGATCGCCGCCGCGGTGGCCGTGCTGCTGATCACCCCGCACCGCGAGCTGAGCCTGATCCGCGAGGGCAACGTCGCCGCCGCGACCGCGTTCTCCGGCACCCTGATCGGCCTGGCCCTGCCGCTGCATTCGGCGATCTCCAACTCGGTCAGCCTGATCGACGCGGCGATCTGGGGTGCGGTGTCGGTGGTGGTGCAGCTGCTGGCCTTCCTGCTGGCGCGGGTGGTGCTGCCCAAGCTGTCCCAGCAGATCAGCCTGAACCAGGCCGCCGCCGGCATCTTTTCCGCCGGCGTGTCGATCAGCGTCGGCCTGATCAACGCCGCCGCGATGACCCCGTGAGCGATGCCATGAACCCGACCCAGAGCAAGCGTTCGCGCCAGCTGCGGCTGGTGCTGATGGCGGCGGCCGTGCCGGCCGCGCTGACCGGCTGCGAGGACGAACCCAGCGGCAAGATCCTGACCGCGCGCGAAGAGTGCGCGGTGCAGACCGAAATCTCGGTCGCCGAATGCCAGGCCGCGTACGAGAAGGCGCTGGCCGACCACGCCAAGCTGGCGCCGCGCTTCGAAAGCGAGCGCGAATGCAACGACCAGTTCGGCGCCTGCCAGCCGGTGCCGCCGCAGTACGCCAACGGCAACCAGAACAGCTTCATGCCGCCGATGGCCGGCTTCCTGATCGGCTACGCCGTCTCGCAGGCGATGAACAGCGGCGGGGGCGGCTATTACTACGGCGTGCGCGGCGTCTCGCCGCTGTACCGCGACTACCGCGGCGGCGGCTACCTGCGCCCGGGCGGCGAATACGTCGGCAAGAGCAGCGGCATGGTCCGCGGCAAGTACGGCGACACCGCCCTACCGACCCGCGCGATGACCGTGTCGCGCGCCGGCTTCGGTTCCAGCGCCGCGGCGCGCGGCGGCTTCGGCGGCAGCCGCAGCAGCGGCAGCTCGCGCGGTTGGGGCGGCTGAGCGCCGCCCCCACTTCAACGCATCCGATCGAGCAGCGACGACCGCACCGAATGAAGCGCATCGCCACGACCCCGCGCCCTGACTGGCGCGAGCAGGCCCAGTCGCTGGGCTTCCATTTCCACACCATCGACGGCGCGCCGTACTGGGACGAGTCGGCGTACTACGCCTTCAGCCTGCGCCAGATCGAAGACGACATCGAACAGCCGACCCAGGACCTGCACGACTTGTCGATGGGCCTGGTCGACGAGGTGGTCGGCTCGGAAGAGCTGCTGCAGAAGCTGGCGATTCCGCCGCAGTACTGGGACTGGATCGCGGACTCCTGGCGCCGCCGCGAGCCGCACCTGTACGGGCGCATGGACCTGGCCTACGACGGCCGAGGTCCGGCCAAGCTGTACGAACTCAACTACGACACGCCGACCTCGCTGTACGAGGCGGCGTACTTCCAGTGGCTATGGCTGGAACAGGCCATCGCCGCGGGTACCCTGCGCGCCGGCAGCGACCAGTACAACCGGATCCAGGAACTGCTGATCGAAACCTTCGGCAGCCTGGCCCGCGACCAGCGCATCCTGACCCCGGTGCACTTCGCCGCGGTGGAAGGTTCGGCCGAGGACCAGGGCACGGTGCGCTATCTGCGCGACTGCGCCGAACAGGCCGGCGTCGACACCCTGGAGCTGAGCATCGAAGCCATCGGCCTGAGCGCCGAGGGCTGGTTCACCGATGCCGACGATCGGGTCATCCGCACCTTGTTCAAGCTGTACCCGCTGGAGTGGATGTTCGTCGAGGAGTACGGCGCCAAGCTCGCCGGCTCGCAGGTGCAGCTGATCGAACCGGCCTGGAAATCGATCCTCAGCAACAAGGGCGTGCTGCCGCTGTTGTGGCAGCGCCATCGCGGCCATCCGAACCTGCTCGAGGCGCATTTCGAGGACGATGCCGCGGCGCCGTTGCCGGCCGGCTGGGTGCGCAAGCCGCTGTTCTCGCGCGAAGGAGCCAACATCGAGCTGGTCACCGCCGACGGCCAGCGCCTGAGCAGCGACGGCCCCTATCGGGACGGCCCGACCATCCGCCAGGCGCACCACGCCCTGCCGCGTTTCGACGGCGCCGACGGCGCGCCGAACTACCCGTTGATCGGCAGCTGGGTGGTGGCCGACGTCGCCGCCGGCATGGGCCTGCGCGAGGACGCCGGCCCGATCACCCAGGACAGCTCGCGCTTCCTGCCGCACGCGATCGTCGAAGACTGATCCCGGGTTCGACGCCGGCGACCGGCGCCGTCGCCCGGGCGCGGCGCCGCGACGGGCCGCGATGCCGCCATACGCCGGCGCGTGGATTGAGCGAATTCCGCACTGCGGCCCAGTTCGGCCGTGATTGCGCCCGTGAAAGCCCGGGCCGCGATCCCTGGATGTATCGATGATCCGAGGGCGGGCCGGGCGGCCCGCCCGCGTCCGCATCGCGGACCGGCGCCTCGATCCATTCTCGGGAGTAAGGAAGCTATGCGACTCGAACCCAAGCGCAAGTCCCCGGCGACCCCCCTGGCGATCGCCGCCGCGTTGCTGGTCGCCGGCAGCGCCCACGCCGCCGACCTCAAGTCCGCCACCGCGGCGCAGGCGCGCGGCCTGATCGGCCAGCACCTGGCCACGGTCCAGGGCGCCGCCGGCGACGCCTTCCAGGTGCGCGACACCCTGATCGACCGCGACGGCACCGGACACGTGCGCTTCGAGCGCAGCTACCGCGGCCTGCGGGTGATCGGCGGCGACCTGGTCGCCAAGACCCAACGCGGCCAACTGCGCTCGGCGCAGCTGAGCCTGCGCAGCGCGCAGCGGCCCTCGCTGACGGCGCGGATCGGCCGCGACGCCGCCGCGATCGAGGCCGGCGCGCGCTTCGACGGCAAGCTCGCCCAGGTCCACCGCAACGAACTGGTGATCTACGCCCGCGGCGCCCAGCCCGTGCTGGCGTACGAAGTCGTCCTGCAGGGCGAAGACACCCGCAAGCACTCCGGCTTCGTCGCCTACTACGTCGATGCGATGAGCGGCAAGGTCCTCGACGCGCAGGACCAACTGCAGACCGCGGCCGCGGTCGGCACCGGCAAGACCTTCTACTACGGCAACCTCAGCATCGCCACCGACCAGAAGAGCGCGACCAAGTTCGACCTGATCGACACCACTCGCGGCAACGGCGCGGTCTACGACGCCAAGGGCGCGGCGATCTCGAACCTGTTCGACATCCTGTTCGCCACCTGGGGCGCGACCCTGTTCACCGACACCGACAACACCTGGGGCAACAACGCGCTCAGCGACCGCGCCACGGTCGCCACCGACATCCACTACGGGGTCGGCGCGACCTGGGACTACTTCAAGAACGTGCACGGCCGCAACGGCCTGTACAACGACGGCGTCGGCATCAAGAGCTACGCCCACACCAACTTCAAGCGCGCCGACGGCAGCACCACCGGCGTCAACGCGGCCTATTTCGCCCTGACCAAGGTGATGTTCTACGGCGACGGCGACGCCGCGCGCGGCTTCGGTCCGATCGTCGGCATCGACGTCGCCGGCCACGAGATGTCGCACGGGGTCAACGCCGCGACCGCCAACCTGGCCTATTCCGGCGACGCCGGCGGCCTCAACGAGGCCAATTCCGACATCTTCGGCACCCTGGTCGAGTTCTACGCCAACCATCCCAACGATCCGGGCGACTACCGGATCGGCGAAATCATGCGCCAAGGCGGCCTGGCCTTCCGCGACATGTACAACCAGGGCGCGGACGGCAAGTCGTTCAACTGCTACATCCCCGGCGGTTTCGATCCCGCCCAGGGCGCCGGCGGCGCGCACGATCCGCACTACACCTCCGGAGTCGGCAACCGTTTCTTCTATCTGCTCGCCGAAGGCGCGGTGGTGCCGGCCGGTTCCGGCCTGACCCCGGCCCAGCTGGTGTGCAATGGCGACACGTCCATCGCCGGCATCGGACGCGATAAGGCGGGCAAGATCTGGTATCGCGCGCTGACCACCAAGTTCACCTCCAGCACCAGCTACCCGCAGGCGCGGGCCGCGACCCTGGCCGCGGCGGCCGAACTGTACGGCGCCGGTTCGGCCGAACAGACCGCGGTGGCGCGGGCCTGGAGCGCAGCCGCGGTGAACTGAGGCGCGGGCGCCCGTCGACGGTGCGGCGGCCCGCTGCGGCGGGCCGCCGTACGGCGACGGAAACCTCGCGCGCGGTCGCAAGCGTGCGCACGGTCGCGGTCCGCAAGCGCGAAACCCGGCGCAGACGCTGCAGCCGGTGTTGCGCTATGCGATCCTGCCGGGCCGATCCGACGCGACCCCCGACGCGAACGAACCGACCCCGCATGAGCCAGCCCTGTCCGCCCGCTTCCCATTCGCCCTGTCCGCCCGCCGAGCGCCGTCGCGCGATGGGAGGGCGGCGATGAGCGCCGATGCCGCCGCGCTGGAGCCCGCCGTGGACGCGGCCGATCCGCAACCCGGCGACGACGGCTTCGTGTTCGACGCCGGCGCCTTCGCCTGCGTCGCCGCCGGCCGCGACCTCACCGGCTACGCCTGCCGCTTCCGCAGCGACGGTTACCGCGACGATCTGTTCGCCGCCTATGCGATCGCCTGGCCGGCGCAGCTCGACCGCGCCGTGGTCAAGCGGCGCAGCGACTACCTCGCCGGCCGGATCTGCGCGCGGCGCGCGCTGACCGCGCTTGGCCTGGCTGCGGTCGACGTACCGATCGGGCCGGATCGCGAGCCGGTCTGGCCGGCCGGAGTGATCGCTTCGATCTCGCACGCCGGCGACCGCGCCGTGTGCCTGGCCAGCGCCGACCCGCAGATCGTCGGCCTGGGCATCGACATCGAAGGCCGGCTGCCTCCGGGGATGGCCGCCGACATCCGCAACGAGGTCGTCGACGCGGCCGAATCGGCGGCGATCGAGGCCCATTTCGCCGATCCGGTGCAGGGCCTGGCGACGGTGTTCTCGGCCAAGGAAAGCCTGTTCAAGGCCTTGTTCCCGCAGGTCGGCGAATTCTTCGGCTTCGAGGCCATGCGCATCGCCGGACTGGCGCCGGGGCGGATCGAGTTCGCCGCGACCCAGAACCTGGCGGCGACGGTGCGCCAGGGCGACCGGTACGCGGTCGACTACCTGCTCGACGGCGAGGACGTGCGCACCGTGGCCTGCGTGCTGCGCCGCGACTGATCCGCCGACCGCACGGCCTGGCCGGCGCCGATCTGTACGACAATGGGCGGATGCGTTGCCTGTTGATCGACAACTACGATTCTTTCACCTGGAACCTCGCCGACCTGATCGGGACGGCGTTCGGCGAAGCCCCGGTCGTGGTGCGCAACGACGAATACGCCTGGCCCGAGCTGCGCGCGCGCGGCTTCGACTGCGTGGTGATTTCGCCCGGTCCGGGCCGTCCCAGCCAGCAGGCCGACTTCCACGTCTCGGCCCAGGCGATCGCCGAAACCGGCCTGCCCCTGCTCGGCGTCTGCCTGGGTTTCCAGGGCATCGCCCATGCTGCCGGCGCCCGCATCGTGCATGCGCCCGAGCCTTTCCACGGCCGCGCCAGCGCGGTGCACCACGACGGCGACGGGTTGTTCGCCGGCCTGCCGTCCCCGTTCCAGGCGATCCGCTATCACTCTCTGATCGCCGCCGCGCCGTTGCCGCCGGCGCTGGCCGCCACCGCCCACACCGACGACGGCCTGATCATGGCCCTGCGCCATCGCCGGCGGCCGCAGTGGGGCGTGCAGTTCCACCCCGAGTCGATCCTGACCGAGCACGGCCTGGCGATGATCGGCAACTTCCGCGACTTGGCCGCGCGCGCGCGCGGGCGGGCCTGGAGCGCGCCGACGCCGCCGGCCGCCCGCGCGGCGCCGGCGCCGTCCGCGCCGCCTGCGCCCGCGGCGCAGGCGCGGCTGCACTGGCGCGCGCTGGCGCCGGGGCTGGACCCGGAAGCGGTGTTCGGCGCGCTGTACGCGTCGCAGCCGCATGCGTTCTGGCTCGACAGCCAGAGCGCCGACCAGGCCGCCGAGCATTCGTTCATGGGCGCGGCCGAGGCCGGCGAGGTGCATGCCTACCGCCTGGCCGAGGACGATGCGGCCGGCAGCGCCGGCCAGGCCTGGCTGGCGCGGCTCGACCGGGACCTGGAAGGCACCCGTGTCGCCGGCGCCGAGGCCTTGCCGTTCGCGTTCTGCGGCGGCTACGTCGGCTATTTCGGCTACGAGATGCAGGCCTTGTTCGGCGGCGAGCGCCGGCCCGGTACCGAGGCGCCCGATGCTTTGTGGATGCGGGTGCGGCGGTTCGTCGCCTTCGACCACGCGCGCGGCGCGGCCTGGGCGGTCGCGATCGCCGATGCGGACGAGGGTCCGGCCGCGGCCGAGGCCTGGCTGGAGGCGACCGTGCTGGCGGCGCAAGCCACGCGCGGCGCGATCGGGGCGGCGCCGGTCGCCGGATCGGAGGCCGCAGAGCCGGCGCTCGCCGAAGCCGACGCCGCCGAAGCCGACGCCGCCGAAGCCGACGTCGCCGAGTTGGACGTCGCGATGGACCTGGGCCGCGACGACTACCTGGCCGCGATCGGCGAATGCCGCCGGGCCATCGTCGACGGCGAGTCCTACCAGGTCTGCCTGACCAATCACTTCCGCTTCCGCGCCGGGTTCGATCCCTACGCCCTGTACCGGCGCATGCGCCGCGGCAACGCGGCGCCGTTCGGCGCCTTCCTGCGCAGCGGCGCGCACAGCGTGCTCAGCACCTCGCCGGAACGCTTCCTGCGGGTGGACCGTGCGGGCCGGATCCAGACCAAGCCGATCAAGGGCACGATCCGGCGCGCCGCCGACCCGCACAGCGACGCCGAATACGCGCAGACGCTGGCCGACTCGCCCAAGGACCGGGCCGAGAACCTGATGATCGTCGACCTGATGCGCAACGACCTCAACCGGGTCGCGTTGCCCGGCTCGGTCGAAGTGCCGAAGCTGCGCGTGGTCGAGAGCTATCGCACCGTGCACCAACTGGTCAGCACGGTCGAAGCGGGCCTGCGACCGGACCGCAGCCTGATCGACCTGGTGCGCGCGACCTTTCCCGGCGGCTCGATCAGCGGCGCGCCCAAGCTGCGCACCCTGCAGATCATCGACCGGCTCGAACGCAGCCCGCGCGGCGTGTACTGCGGGTCGATCGGCTACCTGGGCTACCACCGCGTCGCCGATCTCAACATCGGCATCCGCACCCTGTCCTACGACGGCCGCGAGGCCGCGTTCGGCGCCGGCGGCGCGATCACCTACCTGTCCGATGCCCAGGCCGAGTTCGACGAGGTGCTGCTCAAGGCCGAGGCGGTGCTGCGTCCGGTGTGGGACTTCCTCGCCGGCGGCGCCGTCTACGACGCGCGCCTGAGCGGCGACCGCCTGCGCCTGAGCGCGGCCGCGGTCAGCGACGCAGCGCCAGACTGAGCGCGGCGGCCTGCGCCGCGCGGCCGCCCAGGCCGGCGGGCGGTGGGCCGCGCATCGCCCGACGCGCCAATCGCGCCTGGTCCCACTGCAGCGCGGCGATGTAATCCTGATAAGCCCTCATCCGCGCCTGCCAGTAGTCCAACTCGATCGCGCTGCGGGCCAGGAAGCGCTGCACTTCGTTGTCGTTGGCGGCCAAGTCGCCCGGGCTGTCGCGCACGCCGGCGCGCTGGCGTTCGATGTCCTGGAACTGCCGGCCGCGTTCGACCAGCGTCTTCAGCATCCGTACCGACTCGTTGTAGCGCGCGTTCTCGGCCAGCACCAGGCGCTGGCAGATCGCCTGTTGCTGGCGCGCGATCGGCGCGTTCAAATCGGGTGCGGCCTGGCGCAACACGCCGGGCGGGCGCTCGCGCACCTCGCCGCTGCGGTTCGGACACAGGTCGTCCATGCCGTAGTCGTCGGGGCGCGCGGCGAACTCGTCGCGCAACTGCGCCGGGGCGAAGTTCAGCCGGCGCAGGCCGACCAACTGCCGGCGGAAGTGGGCGACGGTCTCGCGCCAGCGTTGCGCCTGCTTGCCGAACTCGATCGCGTCCTTGCCGATGTGCTGGACCTGCGCGTTGTAGTTGCCCGGGTCGCTGACCACGACCTGCGCCGCGGCGGTCGGAACGCAGGCGGCGGCGAACACCGCCAGCGACGCAGCGGCGAAGCGTCGGTGCGCGAATCGGAGGAGCGTAGGCATGGCGGGTCTTTTCGATGCGAGTCGCGCGGCGGCGGTGCGATCGACTATCGCATGCCGCCGGATCGAGCAAATCGGGCGAAAACGCCGCGATTGCGCGCGTTCGGCCACGCGCGTGGACGTTCGCGCCGATAGCGCTACCTCGGGTTTCGCATGCGCGGCATGCTGCGCACATTCGCCGAATGTGTAGCAATAACCATTTTGATTCTTGCGCGACGGCGGACGACAATCCGCGCCCCAGGACGCGATACGGACGCGGCATCCGCCGCGGCGAAAACGGCAACGCGACCGCCTCGCCGGGTTCGGACATCGCGCAGCGAAGCAGTCATGATCCGAGTCCTCATCGTCGTCGACCTGCCCGTACTCGGCAGCGGCCTGCGTTCGATGCTCGAACGCGAGCCCGACCTGACCGTGACCGGGGAAATCGCGCCGGCGGCGTTGCGCACGCTCGGCGCCGCGCAGATCGACGCCGAACTGGCGTTGTGCGCGCTGGAGCACGGCGACAGCGACGGCGTTCGGGTGGTGCGCGATCTGTTGCGGCTGCGCGCGAGCCTGCGCCTGGTCTACTTCGCCACCGGCGAGGTCGCCGTGCCTGCGGCGCTGCTCGATGCCGGCGTGCACGGCTACCTCGCCCGCGGCAGCAACGCGCGCACGCTGGTTTACGCCCTGCGCCGCGTCGCCGGCGGCCACGACTACGTCGACGCGTCGATGCCGCGCAGCGTGCTGCTCGGGCTGTCGCCGTTCCGGCGCCTGAGCGCGCGCGAGCGCGAGGTGGCGATGCTGACCGTGCAGGATCACAGCACCCGCGCCATCGCCGAGTTGCTCGGCATCGACCAGAGCACGGTACGCACGGTGCGCTCGCGCGCCTATCGCAAGCTCGGCCTGCGCGGCGCGGTCGGCTTGAGCCGGCTGGCGGCCAAGCACGGTTTCGCCCAGTGAACGCCGACGCCTGGCCTCGCCGCCACGGCGCGGAACCGGCGTTCGCGCACGCGGTCTTCACACGGCGGCGATCTGCGGATCGATATGAACGATTCAGGCGCACGGCCGGTGCGGCGGACTCGCGCACGGCTGCGTCGCCTTGCGATTGCCGTCACGAACGCGGGCGCTGCGGCGCTGCATTGTGTGCCCGATGGACCGCGGTCGCTGCGGCTGCGGTCGGCGAAAACAAGCATCCGGGGGGCACTGCTTGCGTAGAGCATTGGACCGACTGGGACCGGACGAGCCGCGCCAGAACGATGGCGACGGCGGCGGGCGGCATGCCGATTTCGAGCCCCGGCCCGCACACCTGCACGAACGCGGCATCGCGCAGTCCCGCCTGCGCAGCCAGGCCGCGACGCGCCACGCGGCCGGCGCGCGGCCGGCGCCGATGGCGCGCTCGCGCGGCGAGGTCGACTGGAGCGAGATCGCCGCGACCCTGCTCGGCGCCCGTCGCGCCGGCCTGAACTGGCCGCCGGCGCCGCCGCAGCAGGCGGTGCTCGGCCGGGCCATGCCGACCGGCCCGCGCTGGCTGCACGAAATCCTGTGGAAAGGGCTGCGCCTGAGCGCGGTGGTGGTCGACGGCCGGGCCCGGCTGTGGACGCCCGACGGCGAGGAGCGCAGCGAGGACTATCCCGGCATCGTCCTGGCCCTGCAGCAATTGGGGCTGCAGCAGGCGCACCTGGACGGGGTGCTGATCGCCGATCCCGGCTTGCGCGAGCGCTATCGCACCGCCGCCCCCGGCGCCAGCCTGGAGCGGCGCCCGGCCTCGACCCTGATCCTGTTCGATCTGTTGCATGTCGACGGGGTCGATATCGAGCAATCGCCCCTGGTCGACCGCAAGACCGTGCTCGAGCTGATGCTGCGCCAGGCCCCGCGCGGCCTGGAATACGGCACCCACATCCTCGGCAGCGGCAAGGACGCGCTGGCGTTGGCGCTGAGCCAGCACCTGGAGGGGGTGATCTGCAAGCGCGCCTTCGGCCGCCACGTGCATGGGCCGAGCCCGGACTGGCGGCGGATCGGCCTGCTCCAGTTCGGTCAATTCGCGGTGGTCGGCTACACCCCGGCCGAGCCGGAGCGGCGCCGGCCGGCGACCCTGCTGCTGGGCCGCCCTAAGGGCCAGACCGGCTGGCGCTATGTCGGCCGGGTCGCGGTCGAGGCCGGCAGCGAATTCGAGCGCGAGCTGCTGCCGCGGCTGACCGCGGCGGCGCGGCGGCGGGTGACCTTCGGCCCCGACGTCGATCCGATCGAGGACGCGGTGTGGTGCAACCCGCGCCTGGTGGTCGAGGTGCGCAGCCATGGTCCGAACAGCAAGGGCCTGCTGCGCCAGCCGGGGCTGCAGGCCTGGCGGCGCGAGCGCAAGGTCGCCGACCTGCGCCTGCCGGCGTCGGCTCGTCGGCGTTCGCCGCGGCGCGGTTGAACGGGCCGCGCTGCGTCGGACGCGGTCGCCGCCGGCGGACGGGCTGAACGGACCGACCATGGGCCTGTCGGCACACGACAGGATGTGACGCACAGGCGTGCCCCTGTCCGCTGCGCGTCAGTTGTGTCCATGCCCGTGCAGCCGGCAGGCCCCGATACGCAAGGCTTTCGCCGATGGCATGATTTTTGTGACCAGTATCACTGAATGATGCTGCCAGCGAGGCCCCCCGTGGGCCGATGGACCAAAAAACCGGACGACGACGAAGGCGGGCGCAAGCCCTCGCGCGCCTCGGTGATCGCGCTGGCCTGCGCTACCGCCCTGGCGGTGGTCGCCGCGCTGCTGGCCAGCCGCAGTCAGGCCAGCGGCCCCATGCCGTCCCCTGCGCCCGCGGCGCACAGCCCAGCGGCCGGATCGCGCTGAGCGGCTCGCCGATCCCGCACCGAGCTGCCCGCTGGCCGAGGCAGGACGCTGAAGTCTGTGGATGCCCGCCTGCGCGGGCCTGACGGCTTGGGAGCGCGCAGCGAAACCCACCTAGCGTCGTTCCGCGATCCCGCCCGCCGTCATCCTCGCGGCCCCGCGACTCGGCCGCTCAGCGCCAATCGGCCGCCAGCGTTTCCTCGCGCGCGAAACGTTGCAGGTGTTCCAGCACCACGCCCTGCAACGCATGCAGGCGCGCCGGATCGGCCGCGATGAGTTCGAGCGCCAGACCGGTCTCGTCGGCACCGGCGCGCAACTGGGTATCGGCATCGAACACGATGCGGGCGCGATCGTCGGCGTATTCCAGCTCGAACTTGTGCCGCCAGTGGTTGCACAGCGTGCGCAGCAGTTTGCGCGCCTGGGCGCTGGCGATTCGGGCGTGGGCGGTGGACATCGGCGGTTCCTCGATGGGCAGCGGATCAAGCGGGCAGGGCGCAACCGTCGGCGGCGCAACCGAACGCCGACGGCGCGGCGGCGCGCAGGCCGGCCAGGCGTTCGAGCAGGTGCGCGCGCCAGGCGTCCGGCTGGCCGAGGTAGCGGCCGATGTCGAGCGGCGCGGCGGGCGCGCCGTCGATGGCCAGCGCCACGCTCGGAAAACCATGGCCGCCGAGGCGTCGCAGCAGGGCGCGGCTGGCCTCGATATGGGCCTGGCTGGGCGTCCCCCAGTGCGCGGCCAAGGCGGCATCGAAGGCCGCCGCGTCCAGGCCCAGTTCGACCGCCAGGGCGCGCAGGGTCGCCGGCTCGGCGATGCGCAGGCCGTGCTGGTAATGCGCGCGCTGGATCCGCTGCAGCAACTCCAGGCCGCGTCCGGCCAGCGCCTGCGCCGCCAGCACCGCGGCGATCGGCGGCTCGGAGTCGAGCAGCGCCGTCTCGTCGCGCAGCAGGCCGTCGAAATAGGCCGCGCCGAACGGTTGGCCGCTGAGCTGGGCGATCCGGCGGTCGTGCGGCAGCACGTAGTCGCGCCAGTCGCGGCCGACCTGGCGGCGCTGCGCGCCGGCCATCATTCCGCCGGCGTGCAGTTCCAGCGCCAGCCCGGGCAGCGACGCGGCGACGGCGATCAGCGGGGCGACGGCATAGCACCAGCCGCACAGCGGGTCGTAGAGGTAGTGCAGGCGGGCGACGGGGGCGGCCGCGATGGTGGAGGAGGTCATGACGGATCCTGGATTCGACCGCGGGGCGGTCGTGGATGGGCAGGACCGCACGATAGTTGAGTGAAACGGCGCAAAAAATGCCGTATAAGCGAAATATTTGTTGAGCGGACCGCGCAGATATGGACCGGATCACCGCCATGACCGTTTTCGTCGAGGTCGCCGAGCGCGGCAGCCTGACCGCCGCGGCCGACGCCCTGGACATGTCGCGGGCGATGGCCACGCGCTACCTGGCCGCGCTCGAGGACTGGCTGGGCGCGCGGGTCCTGCACCGCACCACCCGCCGGCTCAGCCTGACCCCGGCCGGCGAGGTGGCGTTGGAACGCTGCCGGCGCATGCTCGCGGTCGGCGACGAGCTCAAGACCGCGCTGACCGACGCCGAAGGCGTGCCGCACGGCCAGTTGCGGCTGACCTGCAGCACCTCGCTCGGGCTCAGCCACCTCGCCGGCGCGGTGGCCGATTTCGTCCGCCGCCACCCGGGCGCGGCGATCGACGTGGTCCTGGCCGATCGCGCGGTCAATCTGGTCGAGGAGCGCATCGACGTCGCGATCCGGATCAGCCGCAGCCTGGAGCCGGGCCTGATCGCGCGCCGGATCACCGTCTGCCGCTCCGTGCTGTGCGCAGCGCCGGCGTATCTGGCTTCGCGCGGCCTGCCGCAGCGGCCGGCCGACCTGGCCACCCACAATTGCCTGACCCATCACTACGTCGGCAAAAGCCTGTGGTCGCTGCATCGCGACGGCCAGGTCAGCACGGTCGCGGTGGAAGGCTCGATCAGCGCCAACGATGCGACCCTGATCGCCCAGGCGGTGCGCGCCGGCGCCGGCATCGGCCTGCTGCCGACTTATCTGGTCGCGCCGATGCTGGTCTCAGGCGAACTGGCGCGGGTGCTGCCGGACTACGCGCCCGACGAGATGGGCGTGTTCGGCGTGTACCTGTCGCGGCGGCAGATGCCGCTGATCGTGCGCGCGTTCCTGGATTTCCTGGTCGAACGCTTCGGCGAGGAACCCGAATGGGACCGCACGCTGGGGCTGGCCTGAACGGCCGCGCGCGCCGCGCCGCGACTGTACGCGTGCGTCTGGCGCAGGCCCGGCGCAGGGCTTCTGCGCACCGGCCGCAGCCACTAAGATGCCGCCGACGCCCCACAAACGAGATACTGCGTTGATCATCCATCCCAAGGTTCGCGGCTTCATCTGCACCACCACGCACCCGCTCGGCTGCGAGCTCAACGTGCGCGACCAGATCCAGGCGACCCGCGCCCGCGGCGTGCGCCAGGACGGTCCGAAGAAGGTGCTGGTGATCGGCGCGTCCAGCGGCTACGGCCTGGCGGCCCGCATCTCCGCCGCGTTCGGCTTCGGCGCCGACACCCTCGGCGTGTTCTTCGAAAAGCCCGGCAGCGAGAAGAAGCCCGGCACCGCCGGCTGGTACAACTCCGCCGCGTTCGACAAGTTCGCCAAGGCCGAAGGCCTGTACGCGCGTTCGATCAACGGCGACGCCTTCTCCGACGAAGTGCGCGCCCAAGCCATCGAGCTGATCAAGAACGAGATGGGCGGCCAGGTCGACCTGGTGATCTATTCGCTGGCCTCGCCGGTGCGCAAGCTGCCGGCGACCGGCGAGGTCAAGCGCTCTGCGCTGAAGCCGATCGGCAGCACCTACACCTCGACCGCGATCGACACCAACAAGGACCAGATCGTCCAGGCCTCGATCGAGCCGGCCACCGAGCAGGAGATCGAAGACACCGTCACCGTGATGGGCGGCCAGGATTGGGAG
Source organism: Lysobacter sp. Soil_C_15 (assembly GCF_057657315.1). Classification (NCBI taxonomy): domain Bacteria; kingdom Pseudomonadati; phylum Pseudomonadota; class Gammaproteobacteria; order Lysobacterales; family Lysobacteraceae; genus Lysobacter; species Lysobacter sp. Soil_C_15. The sequence goes on along the minus strand of NZ_JBDGIR010000001.1, from coordinate 890,205 downwards.
CTGTGGATCGACGCGCTGGACCGCGCCGATGCGTTGGCGCCGGGCGCGCGCACGGTGGCCTTCAGCTACATCGGCACCGAAATCACCTGGCCGATCTACTGGCACGGCGCGCTCGGCCGGGCCAAGCTCGACCTCGACGCCACCGCCCAACGCCTGGACGCGCGCTTGCGCGCGCACGGCGGCGGCGCGGCCAACGTCGCCGTGCTGAAGTCGGTGGTGACCCAGGCCAGCTCGGCGATTCCGGTGATGCCGCTGTACATCTCGCTGGTGTTCAAGGTGATGAAGGAACAGGGCCTGCACGAAGGTCCGATCGAGCAGCTCGACCGGCTGTTCCGCGAGCGCATGTACCGCGACGACGGCCAGTCGCCGGCGACCGACGACCAGCAGCGCCTGCGCCTGGACGATTGGGAACTGCGCGAGGACGTGCAGAACCGGTGCAAGGCGCTGTGGCCGCAGGTCACCACCGAGAACCTGTTCCAGCTCACCGACTACGCCGGCTACAAGCACGAGTTCCTCAAGCTGTTCGGCTTCGAGCGCGACGACGTCGACTACGACGCCGAGGTCGATCCGGACGTGCGCTTCGACTGCATCGAGATGTAAACCAGGCGATCCCTCGCTGGGTCGCGAACGGGGCGGGCGCCGGCGACGGGCCCGCCCCGTTCGTTTGCCGGCAGCCTGCGCTCTGCCTCGCCTTAGTGCGCCACTGCGGTCGCGACGCCTGCACGCGGGCGGGCGCTTAAGCCCCGCGGGCCGGGAAATGTGTCATTTCGCGGCCGCCTATCGGTTGCGCGCCTGTCGCCCGCAGCCGGTCTTGCGCCTTTTTCCTATTCGAATCAATCAATTAAAACGAACAGGCCGAGTCGCGGCGACGATGGCGGAGAGTTCGCTTATTCCGTGCAACTTGCAGCGCGTGCTGCTGGCCTGGGCATAATTGTGACCGATGCCACTAAATGCGCTCGGACACAACAGGGGACCGTCTCGATGAACGCCATGCAGCCCGCGCGCGGTGGAACGGCGAAGCTACATTCCGCAGATGCCGCAGATGCCGCAGATGCCGCGGATGCCGCAGATGCCGCAGATGCCGCAGATGCCGCGGATTGCGGATTGCGGTCTTCCGCGTTCGGTTCGTGGCGCACTGTACTGGCTGTCGCAATAGCGGCCTTGGCGGCGGTCATGGCGCCGACGCCGGCCTCGGCGCAGTACGCCACCGGCGGTAGCGGCCAGTACCGCAATCAGATCCTGTGGTTCGATTGGGGCACGTTCGACACCGATATTCCGCAGGCCGGTACGACGGTGACGAATAACTTTAATGTCGGCGGACAGACGCTGTCGGTGAGCTGCAGCTTGAGCAACATAAACTCGGCTAACCCCGACCCGGATTTGCGCATCTACCGGCCGGGCGGTTTCATTCAAGACGGCCTCGACGATCTGTACAACATCGGCGGCACCGGCACGGCCAATACGATGGACATCGGCGTGCGAAATCGTCTTGTCGGCAATGTCACTTTTACCTATAGCTGTTCTGCGACGTTGGGTGGCGTACCTTATCCACTCGATGGCCTGGTGTTCGCAGACGCCGAATCCACCAGCGGCGGCGAATACATCCAGGCCACGCTGCCGGCTACCGCGACGATGCGCGTAATCGAGCGCATACGCGGCACCACCTGTACCGATCCCTACAACGTCACCCGGACCGGAACGACCTATCGTATGACCGGGATCGGCGATTGCAGAGGTGTCGGCGCCAATCCGCCGGGGCCGACGGGTGTATTCTTCATCGACAACGCCAGCACGGCCAATATCGAGTTGAACGCGGCGGTCGAGGCGGTGGCCTTGGGCGTGATGCTCGAGGTCGCCGACTTCGGCGATGCGCCGAGCAGCTACGGAGTGGCCGCCCACATCCCGCAGTACAGCTGGAACGGGGGGACCTTGGCCGACGGCACCACGACCAACATCTTCAATACCGGCTTGGCTACCCAAGCGCAGCCGATCACTGCCCTGCTCGGCGCCCGCGCCGACGTCGAAACCGCCTCGCTGTTCAGCGCCAACGCGCTTGGCGACGATAGCAACTCCAGCAATGGCACCGACGACGAGGACGGCGTCAACATCGCCGCCATTGCGCCGTTGTACCGCGGTCTGAGCGGCAACAGCTACAGCATGACGGCGGCCTGCGTCGGTACTGCCTCGGTGGCGGGCTGGATCGATTTCGACCGCAACGGCACCTTCGACAGCGACGAGCGTTCCGCCACGGCCTTGTGCGCCGCCGGCAACGCGACCATGACCTGGACCGTGCCCAGCGACATCGCCGCCGGCGCGACCTTCCTGCGCGTGCGCACCGCCGCCAATCCCTTGGAGATCGCCAACGCGACCGGCGTCGCCGGCACCGGCGAAGTCGAAGACCATGCGCTGAGCATCGTCGACCCGCAGATCCGCGTCGCCAAGCTGACCCAGGCCGCTGCCGGCGGTCCGTTCGCGTTCACCACGACCAATACGCTGGCTCAGCCGGGCCCGCTGACCACGGTCGCGGCGAACACGACGGTGACCGGCACGCCAGTGTCGATCGACGACCTCGCTGCAACCCTGACGGTGACCGAAAGCGCGCTGCCGGCGGACTGGCAGCTGACCGCGATCGCCTGCACCCAGGCCGGCGGCGCGGCGGTGGCGGGCGCGACCTACGACTTGGCCAACCGTCGCGCGACGCTGCCGAGCGCATCGCTGTCGGCGGCTTCGGACATCACCTGCTCCTTCAGCAACGGCAAGCGGCCGATTTTGCGCTTGGCCAAGGCCTTGCCGCTGGGCCGCTTCGTCGCCGCCGACCAGTTCGTGCTGAATATCGCAGGCCCCGGCGGCCCGGCGACGACCACCACCACCGGTAGCGGCAGCACTGCGACGGAAGTGGCTGTTCTGAATACCGGCACCATCGGCGGCGTCTACACCTTGTCGGAAACCGCCGCGGCCGGCGCCAGCCTGGGCAACTACGCCACCAGCTACGCCTGCACCAACGCGCTGGCCGGCGGGCAGACGCCGAGCGGCAGCGGCACCAGCTTCAATCTGACCGCGACGACCGGAGACGACCTGACCTGCACTCTGACCAACACCCGCAATCCGTTGGCCGACCTGCGCATCAGCAAGACCAACACGCCCACCGCCGGCGCGGACGATCAGGCCGGCGACAGCGTCAGCCGAAACGCGACCACGACCTACACCATCGTGGTGACCAACGCCGGCCCGGATGCGGTGACCGGCGCGATTCTGCGCGACCAAGCGGCCAACCGGCTCGGCTTGAGCTGCACCGCGCCGCCGGTTTGCACCGGCGCGGGCTGTCCGGCGGCGCCGCTGACCCTGGCCGGGCTGGATGCGGGCACGCCCTTGGGCACGATCGCCAACGGCGGATCGGTGACGGTCACGCTGAGCTGCACGGTCAACTGACAGCGGCACCGAACGCATCGCTGCGGTCGATGCAGGAACGCAGCGGGCTGGACGCGACGTCTCGGCGCGTCGCGATCGCCCGCTGCGCGCCTGTACGCCGTGCGACGCGCGAGAATCGCGATAATCATAGAATGACGCCAAGCCGCGCTGCGGCGGCCCGCCTCGGCGTACCGCACGGCGCCGCCTTGCCTGCGGTCGCAATGTGAGGCTTGGTGAGCCCGCACCCGGCGGCCGCATGGTTTGCTCTGCGCCCGCAGCGGTCGCGCGGCCCCTGCGCTGCGCCGGCCGGCGGGGCCGGAGAGCCGGAGAATCGCAGATGGGTCAGCAAGCGGCTGCTCAGTTCGACGCCTTGGCGGCGATGTACGAGGACATGGCGACGTGGCCGTTCCGTCGCGACATGGAGATCCCCAACGTGCTGGCCGTGCTGGGCGACCTGCACAACCGCGATGTGCTCGACTTCGGCTGCGGCAACGGCATGTACGCGCGCTGGATGAAGCAGCGCGGCGCGCGCCGGGTGGTCGGCTACGACGTGTCCGAGGGCATGTTGGCGTATGCGCGGCAGCGCGAGGCGCGCGAGCGGCTGGGAATCGAGCACGTGTCCGCGCTCGGCCGGGACTTCGAGGGCGTTTTCGACCTGGTGCTGTCGGTATACGTGCTGCCGTACGCGACCAATGCCGACGAACTGTTCGAGATGTGCGCGACGATGGCGCGCGCGCTCAAGCCCGGCGGACGCCTGGTCGCGTTGCCGATCCATCCCGATTACGTGCGCCAGCGCGACTACTACGAACCCTACGGTTTCCGCATGATGCCCGACGGTGCCGACGTGGACGGCGGAAAGGTCCGCCTGGACCTGTGCAAGCCGCCGTTCGACGCCAGCGTGACCGCTTACTACTGGAGCAAGGAAAGCCTGGAATCGGCGATGCACCAGGCCGGGTTGTCGCCGGTGCAATGGGTCCAGCACGGCCTGCTCGGCGGCGACCGCCACGAGTCCGCCGACCGCTTCATGCGCGCGTACTGGCAGCGGCCGCACGCGGCGATCCTGCACTGCTGCCGCATCTGAGCCGGCACGACGCCGCTGCCGGGCGCGTTGTGTCCGCGCGTTCGGTTTCGTCGCCGACAAACCGCTTCGCGACGCGGAAAACCCGCGCCGGGCGCGCGCGGCGATGATCCTACGACCTTGGACGAACGCGCTCCGGGCGCACGGTTTAACGCCGGCGATGGGTCTACACCGACGCATGCGGACTTCGCCGGCGCGCCGCGTCGACGCGGCATCGCGGCGGGTTCGCATCGTCGACCATCCGTGAGGACGCCATCATGAAACGCAAGATCGTCCCAACCTGCACGCCCGCTGCGATCCTGGCCGCTTCGCTGTGCCTGCCCGGCGCGGCGCAAGCCGTGGCCTGCTACGGCTACGTCAACGCCGACGGCACGGTGCGCATGTCGGAACAGGACATCCCCGACCGCTGGAGCACCTGCCGCGTGCACAGCGCCGACCGGCAGGGGCCGGGGGTGTACCGGGTATGGATCGAAAACGGCGAGATCAGCGATCGCATCTGGACCCGCTCGACCTATTGCAGCGGCACCGTCAGCCATCCCGGTACGCGCAGCTCCAGCCTGACCTTCTGGCCGGATACCCTGCCCAATCCGCACAGCAGCGGCGAATACACGGTGTGGGTCGTGCGCACCTTCGACCACGCCGGCACTCCCGCCGACCGCGATTTCTTCCTGGTCTGCGCGGCCAGCGACCCGCCGCGCTGAGGCGGCGACGACGCCGACGAAATCCGGGCGGCGGGCCGGACACCGTCGCCCGACCGACCAACGGCAAGAAATTGCACGGTCCGACCCGGGAGGATGAAGTCCACCGCTGCACACAGGAGCGATCGATGAGCAAGCACTTGTTGATGCTCACTACGGTGTCGGGACGGGCCGCGTCGGTGGACGTGGTCGGCGACCTCGCGCGCCGGGCGATGGCGCGGGTGCCGGAGGTGCGCAACTTCCGGGTCGAACGCCAGACCGAACTGGAGGCGACGGTCAGTTTCGAAACCGATCGCTCCGACTGGCCGGGCCGGCTGGTGCCGGAGCTGAAGTCCAGCGGCCTGGTGCTGATCTACGCCGAGCTCAGCGACTGGCTGCCTTAACCGAATTAAAAAGCACATTCGCGTGCTGGCACGGATTTTGTGAGGACAATCACGAAGTCTGTGGCGTCTTGGAGTCGCGAATGGATGATCTTCCCGACACGTCGGCCGAGCGCGCGCTCGGTTCCTCGTCGACCGCCGCCTGGTTGGTGGCCTTCTTTCTGGTCCTGATCGCGGTCCTGGTGATCGGGACGCAACTGGCGTGAAGCGGGCGACGCGACCGAGCCGATGGCGGCCGCCCGATCGCGCGCGGGTGGCGTCCGCGCTGGCGCGCGGCCTGAGCGACTTGGCCCAGGCGGCGCTATGCGGCCTGGCCGCATTCGTGTTCTGCACCGCCTGGCATGCGCCGGGCCGGGCGCCCACGCGCGAAATCACGGTTCCGGCCCGGCCCAGCGAGCCTGCGGCAATGGCCTGGGCCGGGATGGCGCCATCGATGCCGTTACCGCGGCGCGCGGCCGATGCGCTGCCGGCGCGCTGAGCGCGGAATGGGTCGAGTCGGGTCACAGTCTGCCGCGCCGCGACGCCTGCCTGCGCCTTGCGTCAAGTGTGCCAACTGAACCCGTAATGCGGGCGCGACGCGGCGCGGCTCAAGCCTTGCCCGAGACCGGCACTTCGCCGTACAGCGTGCAGATCAGGCGCCGGTCGCGGACGTGAAACAAGGCCGGTTCCTGTGCGTCCTGCTCGCCGATGAAGAACACCCAGGCCGCCTTGCCGCTGCCGCGGTGCGCCTTGTGCTCCTGCACCAGCACTTCGACCTCGGTGCGCAGCGCGTTGCGGGCGCGGGCGCTCCAACTCGCCCAGTGCACGCGGACGCGGTAAGGCCGCGTGACCCGGCCGTCCTGGCGATCGCCGACGCTGAGTACGATCTCGTAGCGCTCGGCATCGTCTTCGTGCTTCGCGCTCCAGGCGATCTGGCTCAGCCAGACCTGGGCCTGGCCGTAACGGACCACGGCGTCGAACTTCAGCCGCGCGATCGCCCGCTCGTAGCTGCGGCCGGCGATGCCGTCGATGTGCAGGGGGCTGTTGCGGTTGTTGGGGAAGCGCGCGTAGTCCTTGGCGATCCGGCGCAAGCTGTTGGCGGTGGTCGCATGGCGCCGCATGTCGCCGGCGCCGGCCGCGTCGCCGCCGCCGCCGCCCGGCCGACTTCCGCGCGCGACCGGCTGGCCGGCGCCTCCGGGCGGCGCCTGCACTTCGCGTGCGGCGCGCAGCACCAGCCGGTTGGGCATGAAGCCGGCCCGGCTGAGCTGTTCCTCGGGGACGCGCTCGGTACGCGCGCGCTGCAGGCAGCCGTCCTCGTCCTGGGCGCCGCAGTCCGGATGGTGCTCGATGTCCTTGGGCTTGAAGAAGTACGGCCGCTTCTTGTTGATGTCCTTGCGGTACGACGCCGGAAACACCTGGATGTCGCAGCCGTGGCATTCGTAGCGGCCCGGATCGACGGCCTCCAGGTCCCACAGGTCCTCGGCATCCACTTCCTCGCCAGTGACGGTGTCCAGGGCCCGGTCCATAGCGCGGCTCCGTTCGGTGCGGCGACGGCGCGCCGGTCGCCGACCAGCATAGCGAGGCGGTCGCCGCCGCGACGTGACCTGCGCCGTGCGGCGATCGATCCGGGCCCGGCTTCCGGCTTCGCCGCGATCCGCCGGTTCGCGATTGCGGCTGCGACGCGAGCCGGACGGCAGGCGCCTCGTCCGCCGCGCATGTTGCACCGAAGCGACGGCGTGCGTGATGGGCGCTAGCGGCGGATTGGGATATCTTCTGTGCGGGCGGTGGGCCGGTCAGACAGGGAGCGCGACGTAAGGAAACGTCGCAAGGCGATGCGCTACTTCGATGTCATCGAGGATTCGTTGGGACGATGGACCGTGAGGACGGACGCCGACGAACCGTCGGGAGGCCGTTACCCGCTGCGTGCCGACGCCATCGCGGCCGCCTGCGCCGCTGCCAAAGCCCACCATCAAGGGTCCGGCGCGAGCACCGCGGTGCGCCTGATCCATCCGCCCGACGACGACGAGATCCTGGTCCGCTATCTCTCGCCGGGCGAGCTCGACGCCCTGTGCTGGTTCGGCGACGACGGTCGCGGCCGCCCCCGCTTTTGACGATCGCCGCGCGGCCTGCGCCGCCGGTCGCCGTCGCCGGCGTCGCCTTGCCGGCTTATCCGTGCGTATGCCCGGCGTGCCGCCTGCCCGGCAGCTCCCCGCTGGCGGCCTTGCCCGCCCCGGCCGGTTCGGTCAGCCGGCAGTCCAGCGCCAGGCGCGCTTGGTCGCGGCGATAGCGCCGCGGATCGTAGGCGACGCCCATCGTCGACTGCGCCGAACAGGGGTAGGCGCAAATCCGGTATCGGTCGGCCAGGTCCTCGGCCTGCACGATCGCCTTGATCAGCGCCAGGCGCGCCTGGACCTGCGGCCTGGGGCCCATGACCCCGATCAGGCCGTCGCCGGTCAGCGCCGTCCACAGGGAGCGGATGTCGTCGTCGGCGCGGAAAACCTGGGCCATGGCGTGCGGTACGGGGCGCGATTGCGTGTGCGCATACCTTCCCGCGCCGCGGGTGTAGGCCGGGAGAAGGCGAATGTGCAACTCGCCGCGTTCGCCAGGCACACTGTGCCACCCTCGCCATCCAGGGAACGGCATGGGACCCCGCAAACGCGGTTACGTCGGCAAGCCGGTCGCGGGCGAAGGCTGGCGGGTCTGGGACACCGCGCTCAAGCGCTGGTGGGGCAACCTGTTCGACGACTATCCGACGGCGCTGCTGGACGAACTCGACGGCGAGGGCTCGCCGCCGCGCCTGACCGAACTGGCCCGGCGCTCGCGGGCGCCCAAGGCCAGGGCGAAGAAGCGCTGGTCCGGCGCCGGGCCGGATCGGATCGGTCCTCATCGCGCCAGTGACGGAGGTCGGCAGCGGCGCATGCGCGCGCACGACCGATGGCATAAGCCGCCGCGGCGCCGGTGTGGCAGCCTCGGCGTCGGCGCGCTTGCGCCGAACGCGCGCGCAGCGGCGCATGCCGGACCCGCGCTACCCCGTCGAACCCCGGAGCCACCGATGAAACATGTACCCGCGCGCGGCCTGGTCGCGCTGTGGTCGGCGCTGGCGCTGTGCCCGTTGCCGTTCGCCGCGGTCGCGGCCGATGCCGACGCCCTGGTCGGCACCTGGAAGGTCGAAACCATCGCCGACACCGATGCCTCGGGCCAGGTGACCCATCCGTACGGCGAGCGTCCCGAGGGCTACATCGTCTACGATCCGACCGGCCGCCTGCACGTGCAGGTGATGCGCACGCCGGCGACGCCGCGGTTCGCGTCCGGCGACGACGCCAAGGGCACCGACGCGGAGGTGCGCGCCGCCTACGACGGCTATGTCGCCTATTTCGGCCGTTACCGGGTCGACGCGGAGCGCAGCACGGTGGTGCACCAGGTCGTGGGCAGCCTGATGCCGAGCTATACCGGCACCGACCAGCCGCGCCCGTTCAAGCTCGACGGCGACGTGCTGACCATCGAGGGCGATAGCGAAGGCGTGCACTTCCTGCGCCGGTTCCGGCGGGTGAAGTGAGGCCCGGCGCCGGAGCCGCGCGCGCTCAGTTCTGGTAGGACAACAGCTGCGGCGACGGCTGCGCGTCCAGGTCCACGTCCAGCCCTTCCAGAAACCGCGCGGTCATCATGTAGAAGCCGGTCAGCAGGATCAGTTCGGCGACGCCGCGTTCGCCGAGCAGGGCCAGGGCGCGCTTGAAGCTCGGGTCGGCGATGCGCGGATGAGCCACGCATTCGTCGACCAGGCGCAGCACGATCGCATCCGGTGCGGCCAGGCGCTGCCAGTGGCCGCTCTCGATCGTCTCGATGTCGGCTTCGCTCCAGCCCGCGTTCAAGGCCGGCTGCAGATGCTGCATGCGCTGATAGGCGCAACCGCTGAGCTTGGCCACGCGCAGGATCGCCATTTCGTAGTGCCGCACCGACAGGCTGGTGCGGCGCAGGGCGAAGCCCAGGTCGAGGAAGGCCTCGGCGCAGCCGCCGGTAGCGAGCAGGGCGCGGGTCAGGTTGGCGGGAAGGCGCGCGTATTGCGTGGCTTCGGCGTCGCTCATCGCCGAAGCCTCCTTGAGCGGCAGTCTGGCCATGCGTTGTTCCCCCTGGAAGGTCCGCCCGGCCATCGTCGCGGCCGCGGACCGGCGCGTCTGCGACGGCCGCCGCAGACGCGAGGGCCGGATGCGCGGTTTGCGAGCCGGGTCCGGATCCTCGCCGGTCGCCGGTCGCGCTGCGGGCGGCATCGGCCGGCGGTCGCGTCTTAGCCGGCGAGACCCAGGCCGGCTAGGGTCCGCCGCATGGACACGACCCCGACCCCGCACGACCTGCCCACCGGCTTCCACTGGGAGGCTCCGTTTTCCGGCTCGATCTTCCCCTCGCACCTGGTCGCGGTGCCCGACGAGGATGCCGAAGCCTGGCTGGCCACCGTCACGCCGCCGCGAGAGGGCCATTGCGCGGTGGCGACGATCCGCCGCCATCTCGGCGTGCGCGACCACGTCAGCCGCCCGTTCCGCACCGAAGCCGCCGCGGCCAACTGGGTCGCGCGCTGGCTCAGCGCGCAGGGCGAATCGGTGCGGGCGGAGCTGGCGGCCTGCGCCTGAGCGGCCCGACTCGGATCGGACCGATCGCTCGCGACCGGCCGCGCAGCCGGCGCATGCGCAACGCGTCGCAGCGTCGGCTCAGCCCTTGGCCCGTTGCAGCGCGAACGCCATCAGTTCCGCCAGCGCTGCGCCGGCGCGTTGGCCGGGGTCGATCACCGAAGCCCAGCCGTTCGCGCCATAAGCCGGATGCGGAAACAGGCGGTCGGCTTCGCTGAAGTCGAAGCGGTCGCGGTGCGCGGCGAACTCGCGCGGGGCGAAGCCGAACAGCTGGCCGAAACGGTCCTTGCCCAGATCGAGGTTGAGCCGGAAGCGCCCGCCGCGATCGAGTTGCGAGGCGTCGTCGAAACCGGGGTAGTCCTTGGTGACGATGGTTGCGAAAGGCATCTTCTTCTTTCGGCCCTGGTCGTCGACGACGAAGCAGAAGCTGTCGCCCCAGGCCAACTGCGGGCTGCCGTCTTCGGCGCAGGCGATCTGGATGCGCACCGCCGGGTCGGCGGCGAAGTAGCGGCGGATCTGGTCTTGAGTCATGGCGGTCTCGGGTCGTGGCGAGGGAGCGGCAACGCTGCGGCCGGCCGGATGAACGGCGCAAGCCGCGAACGGACGCAGGTCGACGCGACCGCGTCTTCGCGAGCGAATGGGGCGACCGCCCTATGCGAACCCGTCGCCGCTCGCACGCCGCATACGGCGTGGCGGCGGCATCGCTGCGCGCGTCGATCGTCCGCGTCTTCGCTCCCGTCGTTTCGCGAGGCGAAGCAGGCCGGCGCGCCGCGGTCGACGCCGGTCGGCCGGCGAGCGCGGCCGCCCATCGCAGGCCCGGGGGCGGTCGGCGGGAACGGCGGACGTCGCGTCGAGCGGACTGTCAGCGGTGGCGAAGCGGGCCGGCCTGGGCCGCCAAACTTGGCATGATTTTTGTGACGCGGTTCACTGTACACCAACGTACAGAGGGGCACCCCATGCTTCGTAACACACTTCACTCGTTCAGCCCGTGGCTGCAGGACAACACCGCCGTCGCCATGGATGTTTCTGCGAAGCACCCGGTCACCTCCAACAAGCATCTGGTCATGCTGACTGCGCGCGCCGGCGGCTTCCGCTCCCTGGCCGACCTGGTCGACCGCGCTCAGCGCCTCGCCGACCGTTGTGCCGATATCCGTAATCTGAAAGTCGTCCATCAGGCGGCCAAGGTGGTGACGGTGTGCTTCGACACCGACAACCCGTCCTGGCCATATCGTTTGGGGCCGGAATTGCGCGCCATGGGCCTGGTGCTGATCTATTCGGAACCGATGGACTGGGTCGCGTGATCCTGCTGATCCGATCGCGAACGTCAACATCTGACCCGTCGCGACAGCCCGTTCGCAATTAAGTCATGTGTGCTTTCCGATGTGGCGTGGCAGCAGGTCCACGCCGCATCGGCGGCGCCGCCGCGCGGGCCCGTCCGCCCGGCCCGGCCGCACGCTTGCCGCCACCGCGTACGCGCGGCCGCGGACCGGCTTGACGCCGCTTGCGGCGGTTGGCAAAAATCCGCCGCGCAGGGATATCCCAAGTCCGCTAAGACCCATGAGCCAGAGACCTCATGAGAGCGGCCCGGCGTCCACCGGCCTCGGCTACTGGATGCTGAACTACCGCTCCTCCAGCTTCTACCGCGAAGACCTGAGCTTTCGCGACGTCGCCCCCGCCTTGTACGTGGGCCTCACCGGATACATCGGTTACCCGCACCGCAGTTTCGACGAACTGCTGCCGCGCTTGCGCCAGCGCTACGAGCACGTGCGCGGCGATTCGCCTTTGCCCTGGGAGCAGGCGGCGCCGATCGCGCGCAAAGCCTGGGAGCGCGCGCGGGCCGAAGTGCGCGGAGAAGGCCGGTGAAGACCGCGACCGTGCGTCGAGGCCGTGCCGCCGCTTGGCCGCGCGCGCGGCGGGACCGGCTGCTGCGGCAAGCGCGATCGCGCTCAGTCCTCGTCCGACGGCACCATGTCGTCCGGCCAGTCGACCATCGAACGGATCTCGCCGCGTTGCCACTGCGCCCAGCGCTGCGCGTAGCGCGGCGCGATGCGGTCGTAGTTGTCCCAGCCGTCTTCGGTCATCGCCTCGCCGGCCTTGCGCCAATGATTGGTGTCGCCGAAAGTTTCGCCGGCGTCGAACAGGGCGCAGGCCTGTTCCGGTTCCATCAGCCGGTTCATGTAGGCATGGCAGAACGCGGCATGGTCCGCGCTCACGTCGCCTTCCCACAACAGGCCGCCGAGGTCGTCGATCAGAAAGCCCAACGGGGTGGTCCGCCGCTGTCGCAGCGCGTCCAGCCGTAAGGGGGCGAGCCGGTCCGGCCGCAGCACGCCGTTCAAGGCGGCCCAGGCGGCGAAGAAGCCGTCCTCGACCGAGTGCTCGGGCTTGCCGTCCGGATACACGGTGGCATAGGCGCCTTCTTCGGCGACGCGCAGCAGCAGGCACTTGGGCCGCCCGTTCGAACCGAGCATGGCCTTGGCCGCCAGGCCTTCGCGCGGCGCCGGCAAGACGTAGCGCACCTCCTGGACCGCGCCCTCGACGCGGCGGCGGAAGTTCGCGCCCAGCGCCGCCTCGTCCATCGTCCAGTCGAACCCGGCCGGCAGCGAGCCGCGGTAGTGGGGATAGACGAACGCGTGCGAGACCCAGGTGACCCAGCGTCGGCCGTCCTTGCGCGGCGGGAAATAAGCGCGGTTGTCGATCCGCATCGCGGTGCCGACCTCGATTCCGAGCTTGCCGCTGCCGAGGTGGCCGCCGCCGTTCGGCGTCGCGTGCTTGAACGGCTTGCCGCCCAGGGCCTGGGCCAGCGCCTGCGCGGGATCGGTCTCGATGCGCTGGCCGAGCGCGTCGAGCAGCAAGGGAGTGAGGTCGGTTGCGGTCATGGCATGTCCCTGGCGTGGGCGGGCATCGTCTGCGCGAGCCGTCTTCCCGTTAGGTCGCCGATTGTGAGGCTTGCGGCGTCCTACGCCTACGGCAGGCGATAACGATCGGCGATCGACGCAGCGCAGGAGAGCATGGCGGGAAGCGGGGCGCGCTCGCGTGCGACGAGCGTGCAGCCGGAAGCGGCTGGTCGGAAAACTCAGACGGTTCTCGCGATCGCGGCCACGGCCTGTTCCTGGTGATGTTGTTCCTGGGCCGCGGCCTGCTGCCGGTCGGCGGCGGCCAGGCGTTGGAACGAGGTTTCGACCGGAACCTGGGCCGCGAGTACGGTGTCGACCTGCGCCCGCCGATGCGCCGGGTCGTGCGGCTCGCCCTGCACCGCGAACAGGTCCGTGCCCGCGCCCCGGCGGCGGCCGGCGACGACATGGTCGACCCGGCTCAGCCCATTCTCGCGCGCGTTCGCGAGCAGGGCCGCGCTGGTGCGTTCGCCGGCCTGATCGAACGGCCGGCTCTGCTCGGCGAAGATCCGCTCCACGCCGAGCCGGATCGCGGCGTGCATCGCGTGCTGCGGATGCTCCGGACGGCGCGGATCGAACGGCCGTACTTCGCCGGCCGGCAGCGCGCCTTGGGCGTCCTCGAACGGGCTGTCGGGAGATTTCTCGGGAACGTGCCGCAGGATTTCCTCGGCGACGCCTTTCGGCCCCCGGAGCACGGCGCCGCCGAGCGACATGCCTTCGCGCAGGGTCCATACATCGCTGCGGAACTTGTCGATCATGTCGTGGAAACGGTGAGCATTGACCCGGGTTTCCGGGTCGCGCAGCACGGACACGTCGGGTTGCCGGTCGCCGTCGCTGTCGCGGAAGTTGTGCAGGCTGTGCGATAGGGCGCCGGCCCCGGCGGCAAAGGGAAAGTTGCGCGGGTCGGCGTAGCGGCTGTCGTTGTTGGCATAGCCGGCCAGCGACAACGTCTGCACGTCGTGGCGGCTGGCATAGACGCGCACCTCGCCGAAGTGGCGGCTGGCGGAACTGACGAAGTCCGCGGCCATGACATGGTTGACCACCTGGCGGCCGCCCTCGGGAATGCGCAGGTTGAGATCCGCCGCGCCGAACGCGTTGAAGGTCTCCCCATACAGGCCGAGCTTGGCCGCGCTGATCTGGGTCAGGCAGCCGCCCAGCGAGTGCCCGGTCACGCTGACCGGAACGCCCAGTTCCTCGGCGCGCTGCATGGCCCTGCGGGTGAAGGCGATGGCGTCGGCCGCCTGCTGGTTGGCGCGCCGGGCGACCATGCCGCCATCCGCGCGGGTCACGTCGTCGAGCGGTTCGCCGAAGAACTCGGTGCCGCGGTGGGCAACCACTATTTCCTTGGTATCCGAGCGCTGAAACATGACGCCTTGATAGCCGGACAATCTGTTGTCGGCGATTTCGAGAATGTCGTACCTAACGCCGCCAATACGCACATAGTGGTCTCCATTGGGCAAGGGGGCGGGCGGCTCGTAAGCGATATCACTAAGCTCCGCATAATGGAGGCTGCTGATAGTCACTGGACTGATTCCTGGGACTGCAATGTGATCTTGAAAAGCTTTCCTGCATCGGTTCCGTAGCGGCTGGCCGCATGTTGTTCTTCAATTGCCTCTTCCGTTTCATCGTACGCACCAGGAACTTTTCCGTAGAGACTTCCGCGGGCATATAGAACTACCGGCTGCTGACCTAAGAGCTGCTCTTGATCCAAAAACGCGACGAATTCACGCTCATTCGTAGCGTTTCTCGCTTTGAGACGGATGCTCACGCCTTCCACGACCCAGGTGCAGACGCCTTTGCCGAAGTAGTCTTTAGGACGCATCGCATCCAGATAGATATCGAACTCGAATCTGTCTCCTGACAACTTTCGAACCTGCGCAGAAGCCCCGGCCCGAGACGGTGTCGGGAAAGTGCCGGATATCGGTTCGGCCGAAGGCATGCAGGTCTGTGTCGGACCAATCACATACTGCGCGCCCGCTGTAGCGACTTCGAATGGCCCTGGGGCTCCGTCTACCGTTGCCGTCACGACATACTTCTGCCGTGGCTCCGGATTACGTTCGTACTTGGGATCCAAAACCGCATTCGAGCAAGCGCCCAGCGCAGCCAGGATGCAGACGGCAACAAGGAGGGGCGTGGTCGCTTTCATCGTGGGCTCGGACAGGTTCGAAGCGGGTGGCGAGAAGTGTCGATCGGTCTCGGCGCGGAGCTCTACTCTAGCGTCGGGATCACCAGCCTGGGCGGCTTCGGTGCGGCTGCGACGACCCCGTTCGAAACAATGGATCTATGCGGATTGGATTTGCGCGACGTTAGCGACGAAGCAATCGGTGGTGTCTAGTGTTCTGGTTTTCGCCAGAGAATGTCTGTAGGAAAACTCTGATTCGAATTGGACATCTGTCCATGCGCGAATAGTCAGCGCAAACCATTATCTTCAAATACCGGCGGGCAAGAATGCAGTGGCATGACGCGGCTCTTGCGCAGCGGCAGCAGGTCGATCACCAGCCCTTCGTCGAGCCTCCTTCCAAGCCCGATAGACCAGGCCGGATCGGTGTTGGCGCAGGCAGCTCGTCGACATGAACGTTGTGCCGAACCAGCGCCGGCGCGCCGACGTTCGCTTCGGGCGCAGATTTCCCCGCCGCTACCGCCAATTGCATCACAACGTGCGTAAGTCATGACGGCGGCCACTACGACGGGATGACAGCCGCTGGCATCAACGTCCGGTCCGAATCTGTCGGCGGACCGGGCAGGGCGCTATGCGATCCCGCCCGCCGGCCGTCGTGGCCGGAGCCGGGCCGGTCGCCGTGGGGCGACCATCGCCGGCCATTTACATCGTCATCGTCCAGGGGATTGATCAGTGGCTATCGACTTTCGCAACTCCTCGTTCCGGCGCCGGCGTTTCGCGCGCCTGCTGCCGGCTGTGCTGTTGAGCGGACTCGCCGCGGCGCCGGCGATCGCGGCGCCGCCGCGCATCGGCGGCGAAGGCCAGGCCCACGCGGGCCTGATGTGGCCGGGCGAACCGCCGGCCAATTACTGCCAGGCCGGGGTCATGCCCAGCGGCCCGGCGACGCCGCCGGAGGGCGCGATCGTGGTCCCGGCCGGCGACAACAGCGGCTTCGATTTCCGCCGCTCCGGCACCTTCTGGTTCGCGCCCGGCGTGCACACCCTGGGCACGCACAAGTACAGCCAGATCATCGCCCGCGACGGAAACGCCTATATCGGCGGGCCCGGCGCGATCATCGACGGCCAGAACCTCAACCATTACGCCTTCACCAGCACCGCGCAGAACGTGGTGGTGCGCTACCTGACCATCCGCAACTTCGGCCGCTACAGCGACGACCCCGCCCTGGACTACGGCAACTTCGACCAGGGCGTGGTCAACCACGACGCCGGCGACCGTTGGACGATCGAGTACAACACCATCGCCAACAACCGCGGCGCCGGCGTGTTTCTGGGCAGCCACAACAAGGTCCGCTACAACTGCCTGAAAGACAACGGCCAGTACGGCTTCAGCATGTTCAAGTGGCCGCTGCAGAGCGAGGGTCCGGCGACGCCCGAACAACCGGTTCCGGGGCGCTCGGCGATCGTCGACATCGAGCTGAGCTACAACGAGATCGTCGGCAACAACGTCGACGACTGGGAGGCCAGCACCAAGTGCGGCTGCACCGGCGGCGGCAAGTTCTGGGACGTGCGCGGGGCCAAGGTGGTCGGCAACTACGTCCACCACAACCGCGGCACCGGCCTGTGGGCCGACACCAACAACATCGACTTCCTGTTCGAGAACAACTACATCCGCGACAACGACGGCGTCGGCATCTGGTACGAGATCAGCTACAACGCCACCATCCGCGCCAACACCTTCATCAACAACGGTTGGGTCTCGGGCAACAGCGACCGCGGCGCGCCGGCGCCGGCGATCTATCTGTCCGAATCCGGCGGCGACAGCCGCCTGCCCACCCAGGTCAGCGGATCGGATCAGCTGCGAATCTACGACAACTACTTCGAGAACAATTTCTCCGGGGTGTCGATCTACGAAAGCTCCAACCGATTTTGCAACTCCAACGGCAATACCAGCCAGGTCTATTGCACCCCGTTCGTGCATCCGGCGCTGATCGTGCGCCCGGACCCGAATAGCCCGAGCAAGTACCCCGACCCGGTCAGCCACCTGCATCCGTGCTACACCCAGATCAACGGCGATCCCATCCTGCAGCGCGACTGCCGCTGGCACGCCAAGAACATCCAGGTGACCGGCAACGAGTTCTATTTCGATCCGGTCGCGGTGCCCTGCGGCAGTTCCAGCTTCTGCGGCGCGCAGGCGCTGTACGCCACCGGCGAGAACAACCTCAGCTGGTCGCCGTACACCGTCCAGCAGGTGCAGAACGATGTGATGTTCAACAACAACAACCGCTTCGCCGACAACCACTACTACGGGCCCTGGCGTTTCGCCAAGCGCTACGGCGAGACGATGAGCTTCAACGCCTGGCGCGCCGCGCCCTACCTGCAGGATGCCGGCAGCACCACCGACGGCTCGGCGTTCAACCTGATCGATCCGGCGACCGCCACCTTGGAAGGCTCGATCGGCCTGTGGGCGCCGTGGTACGGCAGCCGCGTCGCCCGCGCCGATGCCGGCCATGGCGGCGCGCACAGCCTGCAGTTGACGATCGAGGACAACTACTGGGCCGCCGCGCTCGCCAACCACCCGGGCTACCTCTCCGATAGCAGCGCCAAGCGGTTGAGCTTCTGGGTCCGGCACGTCGCCGGCACGCCGCCTTTGCCCGCCAACGCGCGCGTGCGCCTGCGCTGGCTCAAAGAGGGCGGCACCCCGGCGACCGGCGATGAGGACACCTCGTACAGCGACGTATCGCTGGGCGCGGCCGGCGACGACTGGGCCCAGGTGACGGCCAACTTGCAGCCGCCGGCGCAGACCGCCAGCGTATGGGTGCAGTTGCTCGGTTCGGGCGGGTCGGCCAACCACGGCGCGGGCTTCCAGCTCGACGACATCGTGTTGCAGGACGCGCCGCAGTAAACGCGGCACGCGGCGGGCCGCGACCCAAAGGGTTCGCGGCCCGCGGTTCGCGGCTGACGTCGCACGGCCGGCGCGCCAGGGTCTGTGCGCCAGCGCCGTCGTGGCGCGCACGCATGTGCAGCGGCCCGCGCGCGATCAACGGAATCCGAACTCCTACGGCGCCCCGGGGTGTGGGCCCCGCGATGGGGCCGCTCGCCTCAATCGAGCTACTTGCTCGCGCCGTCCCGGAACGTCCGGGTCGCGTTCGCCAGCACCGCCGGTTCGAACAGGCGGGCGTTGACCCCGCGAGACTGGCGGCGCGCATCCCTGGGCATCCAGTGGGTGACGCAGCCGCAGCGCTTGCAGCGATGGAAATCCACGTGCCGGCCGTTCCAGGCGTAGCGGTCGGTCAGCGACTCATCGGGGCTCGCCATCATCGACTCGGCCTCTACATACGCCCAGAGCACGCCATAGCGGCGGCAGAGCGAGCAGTTGCACTCGGTGACGGTCGGCGGAAACCGCTTCAGCACGATCCGCACCTGGCCGCAGTGGCAGGATCCGGATACGCCGGTTCGATCTGTCATGCATCCGGCCCAGTCGGTGGTTCGAGCACGATCCTAACAAGCGCGGCAGAGGGCGTCCCGCGAACGGCGCCCGGAACCGCTCCCCATCGCCGCCGCCCGTTGCCCGACCGCGCGCTCGCCGACAAGCGCAGCGCATCGCGTCGTCGGGCCCGAACCGTAACGCGCATCGCCGTGCGTCGGTTTCGTCCGGCCCGGCCGCCAGTCCGGTGATCCGCCCGATCCGCCCGGGCAGGGGGCGTCGACGGCGCCCTGGCGCCGGCCGCGTCGCTCACGCGAACCAAACAATGACCCCCGTTCAATGGAGCCACGCTGTCCGGGGACCGCTTTCTGCCGAAACGGAGACCTGCGACAGCCGCGACCTGCGGCGCTGCGGCAATAATCCGCCGAACGGTCGAGCGCGCCGACGCCACCCGGCGAGCCGAGGGGCGATGGCGGCGGCCTGGCGCCGGCGGGGCGCCACAAGTGCCTGGGAGGGGACTTGATGCAGGACGTTGCAGGCCAGAGCGTTGCGCGCCCCTCCGAGGGCGACTTGCGATACCGCGGCGTCGTGCACTCGGCGCTGGACGCGATCGTCGTGATCGACGAGGCGGGTCGGATCAGGGAGTTCAATCCCGCGGCCGAGCGGGTGTTCCGCTGGAAGCGCGAGCAGGTGCTGGGTCTGGAAGTGGCCGAAGTCATCGTGCCGCCCGAGTTCCGCGACGCGCACCGGCAGGGTTTCAAGCGTCACCTGCTGACCGGCGTGTCGACCGTCCTGGACCGGCGGCTGGAACTCGTCGCCGTCCGCGCCGGCGGCGATCGGTTCCCGGTCGAATTGACCGTGACCCGCAGCGACAGCGGGGCGGCGCCGTATTTCACCGCCTTCATCCGCGACCTGAGCGAACACAAGCGGCTGATGGCCGAAGTCGCCTACCACGCCCGCTACGACGTGGTGACCGGCCTGGAGCGGTATTCCATCCTGGAACCGCGGATGATCCGCGCGGTCGAGGAGGGCGGCGGCTTCGCCGCGGTGATCTTCGTCAATCTCGACCGTTTCCACGGCATCAACGGCTCGATCGGCCACCGCAACGGCGACGAGGTCCTGCGCGCCGTCGGCATGCGCCTGCAATCGCTGGCCGGCCAGCAGATCGCCGTCTGCCATTTCGCCAGCGACGAGTTCGTGGTGGTCCAGCAGGGCGGCGACAGCGCCGCGGCGGTGGGCCTGGCCGAGCACATCCGTAACCTGCTGTCGATGCCGTTCGAAGTCGAGCGCTACCGGGTTCTGCTTACCGCGACCATCGGCGTCAGCCATGCGCCCGCGCACGGCCGCACCGCGCTGGATCTGCTGCGGCATGCGCAGGCGGCCGCCGAGCGCGGCAAGAACCTCGGCCGCGACTGCGTCTGCTCGTTCCAGACCGAGGACATGCAGGACATCGAAGACCGGATCCTGATGGGCGGGCTGCTGCGCCAGGCCGCGCAGTCCGGGGAATTCGCCCTGCACTACCAACCCAAGTTCTGCGCCTTCGACCGACGCCTGACCGGTTTCGAATCGCTGCTGCGCTGGACCGGTCCCTCGTTCGGCAAGGTGCCGCCGGATCGGTTCATCCCGGTCGCCGAAGGCCTCGGCCTGATGCCGGAAATCGGCGCCTGGGTGGTGCGCGAGGCCTGCCGGCAGATCCGCGAATGGCTCGATGCCGGATACGCCGGATTCACCGTCGCGGTCAATGTCTCGCCGCAACAACTGCGACGGCCAGGCCTGCATCGCGCGGTCGGCGATGCGTTGAAGGAATATCGGGTGCCTGCCGAGATGCTCGAGATCGAGCTGACCGAGAGCACCATGATGGAGAACCTGGGCCGGGTGCAAGCCGAACTGGGCGCGCTCAAGGCCCTGGGCGCGCAGCTGACTCTGGACGATTTCGGCACCGGCCATTCCAGCCTGACCTATCTGAAACATTTCGATCTGGACAAACTCAAGATCGACCAGACCTTCGTCCAGGGCCTGCCGCACAGCGCGCTGGACGCCTCCGTCACCCGCGCGATCCTCGCCGTGGCGCGCGACTTGGGCCTGCAGGTGGTCGCCGAGGGCGTGGAGACCACCGAACAGGCGGCCTTCCTGCGCGAGTTGGGCTGCGACGAGCTGCAGGGCTATCTGTTGGGCAAGTCGGCGCCGGCGGTGGTGGCGGAGAGCTACTTCATGCCGGTCGATGCCGTACAGGTCCGATAGCCGTCGTGACGCGATCGTTGCGGAACAAGCCGGTCGGCCTTCCGTAGCCGGCGTACCGCCGCCTGCCGGCGCAGGCGCCCGGTCCCGGCGGCTACTTCGGCGGCGCCACCGGCTGCCGGTAGCGGCCCACCACCTCTCCCAGGGCGAGGACATGGCCGCGGGCCGCCTTCAGCACCGCGTCGCGGTCGCTGCCGGGAGCGAGGTCGAGCACGGTGTCCAGGGCCAGCACCTGGAAGTGGTAGCGATGCGGCGGATCGCCGGCCGGCGGGCGCGGGCCGTAATAGCCGACCGAGCCGCGGCTGGTCGCGCCCTGCATCAGGCCGTCGGGTTCGGTCAGGCGCATCTGTTCCGGCAGGCCTTCGGGCAGCTCAGTGAGATCGGCCGGAATGTTCCAGGCCACCCAGTGCACGAACGGGGTGATCGGCTTGGCGTCCGGATCTTCGGCGATGACGACGTAGGACCGGGCGCCCGGCGCGGCCGACCAGCGCAGCGGCAGCGATACGCCGTCGGCGTATTCGCTGTAGCGCCGATCCAGGACGCCGTCGGCCGAGATCGCCGGCGAGGCCACCTGCAGCCGGCCGCGGGCCTGGGTCTCGCTGCGCGCCAGCGCCAGCGGCACGCCGATGCCGGCCTGATTCTGCCGCTGCATGCTGCGCGCCGGCACCGGCGCGGCTCTAGCCGCGCTCGGGCCGGCTTGGCCTTCATAGGCGATGCGGTAGATCGCACCGTTGGCGTCGTCGGCCAGCAGCAGCGCGCCGTCGCCGGCCTGGGCCAGGCCGACCGGACGCGCGATATGGCTGCGTCCGTCGTCGCTCAGGAAGCCGGACACGAAGGGTTCGAAGGCCGCCGGTCGGCCCGCCTCGAATTTCACCCGCACCAACTCGTAGCCGGACGCGGGACGCCGGTTCCAGGAACCGCGCAGGCTGACGAAGGCGTCGCCGCGATACTCGGCGGGGAACATGCCGCCGGTGTAGAACAGCATCTGCATCGGCGCGGCATGCGCGGTGTAGCCCAGCGCCATCGGCTCGCTGATCGCCTTCCACTGCGTCTTGCTCAGGCCGCCCGGCGGCGTGCTTTGCGGGTTGAGGCCGCCGTCGCCGTACACGTGCGGCCAGCCGTAGCGGCCGCCCTTGCGGATCCGGTTGAGCTCTTCGGCTTGGATCTCGTTGCCGAGGAAGTCGATGCCGTGGTCCATGCCCCACAGTTCGCCGCTGGCCGGATCCCAGTCGAAGCCGATGGTGTTGCGCAGGCCGCTGGCGAAAATCGTCCGCGACTTGCCGTCCGGCTCCAGGCGCAGGAGGGTCGCGTGCTCGGGGTTGGTCTCGTTGCAGGCGTTGCAGGACGAGCCCACGCTCAGGTACAGCATGCCGTCCGGGCCGAAGGCCAGGGTGCGGTTGGGGTGCTGGCCGCCGTCGGGCAGGTCGCCGGCGAGCATCTGCAATGGCCCCAACGTCCCGTCGGCCTGGATCCTGGCGCGGAACAGCTCCTTCACCGTCGCCAGGTACAGCTCGTCGGCGCGGATCGCCAGGCCGTGGGCGCCGGCGCGGCGGGCGACGACCACCGGCTCGCCGTCGGCGCGGCCGTCGCCGTCGACGTCGCGCAGCATCAGCACATCGCCCTGTTCGCGCCGGCTGGCGTACACCGTGCCGTCGGCGGCGACGGCGAGGATGCGCGGATTCTTCAGGCCGGTGGCGAACGCGCGCACGCTGAATCCCTCCGGTACGCGCAAGGCCGCCAGGCGCTCGGGCGTGGCCGGGACTTTCGCCGGCTTGAACACCTCGGTCTGGATCGCGACCTCGGTGCCGTCGCCCTGTTGCGCCTCGGCGATCGGCATCGTCGACAGCAGCGCCAGAATGGAAACGAGGTTCTTCATCGCGTTCCCCGAACAGGGTAGAGGCCCCAGGCTCACGGCGGCTTCGTTCAGTCGGTGCGAAGAACGGCGCTCGGCGGGCCGCGGATGGCGTGGACTGTGACCCAGTCCGCAACCAGGCTGCGATCCGCCGCCCCGAAGCCGCACACCCTGCGTCCTACCCGGCGGCACGGCCGCAAATCGGCCGATCGCCGACGCTGCGTCCAGCGCGGGAAGGCTGCGGCGGCGCTCCGGCGCGCGCACGGCAGCGTTCGCTCGCCGTCGCGTGCATCCGGCCGCGGCCTGGCTGCGTATCCAACCACAAGACCCCGTCCGGAGCGCGCATGTTCAAGCTGGCCCTGCCCTGCTTACTGGTGGCGCTATGCCTGCCCCGGGCCTGGGCCGCCGGCGCCTATTACGAAGGCCTGGCCACGGCCGCCGCCGACGGGCGCCCGCTGTACCGGGAGAGCCATTGGCTGCAGCGCGACGGCGCAGGCCTGCGCCGGATCACCCTGTTCCGCTGCGTCGACGACGGGCGCGCGTTCGCCCGCCGGATCGTCGACGAGGGCCCGGGCGCGGCCGCGCCGGACTTCGCCTTCGAGGACGCCCGCGACGGCTATCGCGAAGGCGTGCGCAGCCGCGACGGCCGGCGCTTCGTCTACACCCGGCCGGCGGACGGCGAGGAGCGCAGCCGGGCGATCGAGGTGCCGCCCGGCGCCGCCATCGACGCCGGCTTCGACGCGCGCGTGCGCGAGCTGTGGCCGTTGCTGGCCGCAGGCCGCGCGGCCTCGGTGCCGTTCCTGATTCCCAGCCGGCAGGCGTTCTACCGCTTCCGCGCCGAGCCCCGGCCGGCGCAACCGGCCGGCGCCGGCGAGCTGCGCCTGCGCCTGCGGCTGGACGCCTGGTACGGCTTCGCCGCGCCGGACATCGAACTGGCCTACGACCGCTCGACCCGGCGCCTGCGATCCTTCGCCGGCATCAGCACCATCCGCGACCACGCCGGCGCCTACCGCAAGGTGCGGATCGTGTTTCCGGCCACGACGGCGGCGCCGGACATGGATGCGGCCGCCGCCTTGCGGACGCCGCTGAGCGGGCGCTGCCGATGAGCCCGTCCGCGCCGCGCAGTGCCGGGCCAGCACGGCGAGCGCACCGGCGCCGTTTGCGCGGTGCGCGTTCTTTGCCCAAGCCGGGCGGTTCCCGTAGTGTATTTCGCGCTCGCCGCGCACGCGGCCTTTCCGACCTCCGCCTCATGACCGAACCGACCGAAGCGTCCGCGGCCCCGGCGACGGCCGAAGCCCAGGCGCTGTTGCTGCGCGTGGCGATGGGCGACCGCTCGGCGTTCGAGGCGCTGTATCGCCACGTCGCCGGCGCCCTGCTGGCCACCTGCCTGCGCCTGATTCCCGACCGCGCCGAAGCCGAAGACGTGCTGCAGGAGTCCTTCGTCGCGATCTGGCACAAGGCCGACCAATTCGACCCGCAACGCGCCACAGCGATGACCTGGCTGATCGCGGTGGTGCGCAACAAGGCGATCGACCGCCTGCGCAGCGGCGGCTACGCCTTCAAGCGCGCCAGCGTGGAGCTGGCTGAGGAACTGGGCGACGACAGCCCGAGCCCGGCCGCGCGCGCCGAAGCGGTCAGCGAGGCCGAACTGCTGCGCACCTGCCTGGACGCGCTCGACGCGCGGCGCCGGCAACTGATCCGGGTCGCGTTCTTCGAAGGCAGCACCTACGAGGAACTGGCGCAACGCACCGGCTCGCCGCTGGGCAGCGTGAAGAGCTGGATCCGGCGTGGACTGCTGCAACTGCGAGCGTGCCTGGAACAATGAACATCCACGATCATCAATCCGATCAGGAACCGCCCAGCGCCGAAGTGCGCGCCGGGGAGTACGTGCTGGGCGTGCTCGATGCGCAGACCCGGGCGCAGACCCGGCAACGCCTGCGCACCGACCCGGCGTTCGGCCGCCTGGTTGCGCAGTGGGAGCGACGGCTCAACGCGTTGGCCCAGGAACTGCCCGCCGCCGAACTCGCGCCGCAGCTGTGGCGCGGGGTACGGCTGCGCCTGGGCTGGGAGCGCGAGCGCAGCGGCTGGTGGAATCACCTGGCGCTGTGGCGCGGCCTGGCCGGCGCCGCGGCCGTGGCGGCGGTCGCCCTGTTCCTGTTCGGCCGCCCGCCGGCCGGCCCCGCCCCGGCGCCGCCGGTGACGCAGGAAGAAGAGGCCGCGCGGCCGGTGACCCCGTTGACCCGCGACGACGGCCGGCCCGGCTGGCTGGCCTCGGTCGACAAGCGCGCCGGCAAGGTGCTGATGGTGCCGATTCCCGCGCCGGCCGACGCCCAGGGCCGGGTCGGCGAGCTGTGGCTGATCGCCAAGGGCGAGGCGCCGCGGTCGCTGGGCTTCGTGTCCAACGAAAAGGCGCATTCGGTCGCAGTGCCGGCGGCCCTGCTCGGCAAACTGGTCGTCGGCAGCACCCTGGCGGTGACCCTGGAACCGGCGCAAGGCATTCCGCACGCGGCGCCGAGCGGGCCGGTGGTGGCCAAGGGCGATATCGGCGCGATCTGAGCGTTCCGCGCCGCCTCGGCGGCGCCGGCAAAAAAAATCGCCGTCCGGCTGCATCCGCGGACGGCGGCGCCCCGTAAGTCCGGGCATATCCGCACCGGACCGCGATATGCGCCTGAGTTTCGCCCGCCCGACCGGCTCTTCCGGCCGCTTCGGCCGACGCCTGCGCGTCGTCCGCCGTTGGTTCGATACCGGCCCCGACCCCGAGGCCGAGGCCGAGGCCGGCCGCGACGCCGGCCGCGACGACCGCGTCGACTGGTTGCGCGCGTTGCCGTTCCTGGGCCTGCACCTGGGCTGCCTGGGCGCTTGGTGGACCGGCGTGTCGCCGGTCGCGCTGGCGGTGGCGGCCGCGCTGTACGCGATCAGGATGTTCGCGCTGACCGGCTTCTATCACCGCTACTTCTCGCACCGCAGCTTCCGCGCCTCGCGCCGCGTCCAGTTCGCGTTCGCCCTGATCGGCGCCTCCAGCGTGCAGCGCGGCCCGCTGTGGTGGGCCGCGCACCACCGCCATCATCACCGCCACACGGACACCGCGCTGGACCCGCATTCGCCAGTGCAGCAAGGGTTCTGGCGCAGCCACGTGCTGTGGTTCCTGACCCCGCAGGCCTTCCGCACCGACCTGTCGCGGGTGCCCGACCTGGCCGTCTATCCGGAGCTGCGCTGGCTCGACCGCTACGACACCGTGGTGCCGGTGCTGCTCGCCCTGGGCCTGTTCGGCCTCGGCGCCGCGCTCGATGCGGTCGCGCCGCAACTGGGCACCGGGGCCTGGCAGATGCTGGTCTGGGGCTTCTTCATCTCGACCACGGTGTTGTTCCACGCCACCGTCACGATCAACTCGCTCGCCCACCGCTATGGCCGCCGCCGCTTCGACACCCGCGACCACAGCCGCAACAACCTGTGGCTGGCCCTGCTGACCTTCGGCGAAGGCTGGCACAACAACCACCATTTCTTTCCCGGCAGCGCGCGCCAGGGGTTCCGCTGGTGGGAGGTCGACCTGACCTACTACGGCTTGCGCGCGCTGGCCGCGCTGGGCCTGGTCCACGACCTCAAGCCGGTGCCGGCCTGGGTGCTGGCGCGGGCGAGGCAATGAGCATGCGCGTCGCCGTCGTCGGTTCCGGCATCGCCGGACTCGCTTCCGCCTGGCTGCTGCAGGACGAACACGAAGTCGTGCTGTTCGAGCGCGACCCGCGCCTGGGCGGCCACACCCACACCCACGCGGTCCGCCTGCGCGGACGCGACTACCGCGTCGACACCGGCTTCATCGTCTTCAATCCCGGCCATTACCCCCTGCTGAGCCGCCTGTTCGAGCGGCTGGAGGTGCGCAGCCGGGCCACCACCATGAGTTTTTCGGTGCAATGCCAGCGCAGCGGCCTGGAATACAACGCGACCGACCTGGACGCGCTGTTCTGCCAACGCCGCAACCTGCTGTCGCCGCGGTTCTGGAGCATGCTGCGCGATCTGGTGCGCTTCTACCGGCGCGCGCCGCGGCTGCTCCAGGCCCAGGAGCCGGGGCCGACCCTGGGCGAGTATCTGCGCCGCGAAGGCTATGGCGAGGCCTTCCGCGACCTGCACCTGCTGCCGATGGCCTGCGCGCTGTGGTCGCTGCCGGCCGAGCGCGCGCTGCAGTTCCCGGCCGCCTACCTGGTGCGCTTCATGGCCAACCACCAGATGCTGCAGCTGTCCGGCCGGCCGCAGTGGCGGGTGGTGGAAGGCGGTTCGGACCGTTACCTGGCCGCGTTGCGCGCGCGCTGGCGGGTGCAGGAACGGCCGGCCTGCGCGGTGACCGGCGTGGTCCGCGACGGCGACGGCGTGCGCCTGCGCCATGCCGCGGGCGAGGAGCGCTTCGATCAGGTCGTGCTGGCCTGCCACAGCGACCAGGCGCTGGCCCTGCTGGAAGACGCCGATCCGCAAGAGCGGCAGATCCTCGGCGCGATCGGCTACCAGGACAACGACGTGGTGCTGCACACCGACGCGCGCCTGCTGCCGCGCCGGCGCAAGGCCTGGGCGGCCTGGAACGCCTATCTGCCGGCGGCGCCCGCGGCGGCCTGCACGGTCAGCTACTGCATGAACCTGCTGCAGGGCCTGGACGCGCCGGAGCCGCTGATAGTCAGCCTCAACCGCAGCAGCGAGATCGACCCGGCGCGGGTGCTGGCGCGGATGCGCTATGCCCATCCGGTGCACGACCCGGCCGCGGTCGCGGCGCAGCGGCGCAAGCACGAGATCCAGGGACGCCGCCGGACTTGGTACGCCGGCGCCTACTGGGGCTGGGGCTTCCACGAAGACGGCATGCGCTCGGCGCTGGAGGTGGCGCAGGCGCTGGCCGCGACGAGCGCGGCGCGGTTCGCGCCGGCGTCCGCCGGAGCCGGCGCATGAACGCGAGCCGCGTCGAGCCGCTGCACAGCGCCGTGTACGAGGGCCGCGTGCGCCACCGCCGCCACCTGCCCGCGCCGCACGTCTTCGGCTACCGGATCGCCCAGCTCTATCTGGACCTGGACGAGTTGGAGCGGGTGTTCGAGCGACGCTGGCTGTGGTCTTCGCGGCGGCCCAACCTGGCCCGCTTCCACCGCCCCGACTACCTCGGCCCGGCCGGCCTGCCGCTGGCCGAGGCGGTGCGCCAACGGGTCGACAGCCAGTGCGGGGTCCGCCCGCAAGGGCCGATCCGGCTGCTGACCCATCCGCGCTACTTCGGCTACGTGTTCAACCCGGTCAGCTTCTACTACTGCTACGCCGCGGACGGGCAGGCGCTGGACTTCGTCGTCGCCGACATCACCAACACGCCCTGGCGCGAGCGCCACGCCTACGTGCTCGACGCGCGCGACGCGCGGCGCCGCGGCCGGGCGCTGGAGTGGGGCTTCGACAAACGCTTCCACGTTTCGCCGTTCATGGCCATGCAACGGCGCTATGCCTGGCGCTTCACCGCGCCGGGCGACGAGCTGCATGTGCACATGGACGTGCTCGGCGCCGAAGGCCGCGAATTCGACGCCAGCCTGCGCCTGCACCGCCGCCCCTGCGACGGCGCCGCGCTGGCGCGGCTGCTGTGGCGCTATCCGTTGATGACCGCGCAAGTCGTCGGCGCGATCCACTGGCAGGCGCTGCGGCTGTGGCTGAAGCGGATTCCCGTCCACGACCATCCGAACCCGACCCGAGGCCGCGCATGAATTCGACCTGTGTTCCGCCGATCCCCGCCGCTTACTCGTCGCTCGACAGCCTGCTGCGGCGCCGGCTGATCGATCGGCTGGCGCAGCTGCGCCACGGCCGCATCCGTCTGCACGACGCGCTGGGCACGGTCGAGCTGGGCGCGCCCGCGCCGAGCGATCCGGAACTGGATGTCGCGATCCGCGTCCACGGCCCCGGCTTCTACCGCGCGCTGGCCGCGCAGGGCAGCGTCGGCGCCGGCGAGGCCTACCTGGACGGACTGTGGGATTGCGACGATCTGGTCGCGCTGGTGCGGCTGCTGGTGCGCAATCGCGACCTGCTCGACGCGATGGAAGGCGGCTGGGCCCGGCTCGGCGGCTGGGCCCTGCGCGCCTGGCACCTGCTGCGCCGGAACACCCGCGCCGGCAGCCGGCGCAACATCGCCGCTCACTACGACCTGGGCAACGAGTTCTTCGCCAGCTTCCTGTCCGCCGACCTGATGTACTCGAGCGCCGTCTTCGCGCACCCCGACGAGCCGCTGGAAGCCGCCTCCGAGCGCAAGCTCGACCGCATCTGCCGCAAGCTGCGCCTGCGGCCCGGCGATCGGGTGATCGAGATCGGCACCGGCTGGGGCGGCTTCGCCCTGCACGCCGCGCGCCGCTACGGCTGCCATGTCACCAGCGCGACGGTGTCGCGCGAGCAGCATGCCGAGGCGACCCGGCGGGTGGGCGAGGCCGGGCTGGAAGACCGTGTCAGCGTATTGCTGGCCGACTACCGCGACCTGCGCGGACGCTACGACAAGCTGGTCTCGATCGAAATGGTCGAGGCGGTCGGCGCCGATTACCTGGAGACCTATTTCGAACGGGTCGGCGCGCTGCTGCAAGCCGACGGCCTGGCGATGCTGCAGGCGATCACCATCGAGGACCACCGCTACCGGCAGGCGCTGGGCCAGGTCGACTTCATCAAGCGCTTCGTGTTTCCGGGCAGCTTCATCCCTTCGGTGCAGGCCTTGCTCGAGGCCAAGACCCGCGCCAGCGACCTGGCGCTGCTGCAGATGGACGACTTCGGAGCGTCGTACGCCCTGACCCTGCGCGCCTGGCGCCAGCGCTTCCTGGCCGCGCGCGCGCGGATCCAGGCGCTGGGCTACGACCGCCGCCTGCTGCGGCTGTGGGAGTTCTACCTGTGCTACTGCGAGGGCGGCTTCCGCGAGCGTTCGATCGGGGTGGCGCAACTGCTGTTGGCCAAGCCCGGTCATCGCCGCGAGGCGTGGCTGCCCGAAACGGAGTTGCAGGCGTGAGGGGCTGGCTAGACCTGGCCGGCTACCAGGCCGTGTGGTTCGCCGCGGTGCTCGGCGCCGGCGCCGGCCTGGCCTGGCCCGGCGTGGCCGCGGCGGCGGTCTTCGTGCTGGTGCAAATGGCGTTGTCGCCGCAGCCCGGCGCGGACGCGCGCCTGCTCGTCGCGGCCGTCGCCGCCGGCGCGGCGGTCGACGGCGGACTGGCGCTGAGCGGCTGGGCCGGGTACGCCGCGGCCTGGCCCTCGGCGCGGTTCGCCCCGGCCTGGATCCTGGCGCTGTGGTGCGCGTTCGCGCTCAGCCTGCCGCGCGGCCTGCGCGTCTTGCAGTCCCGGCCGGCGCTGGCGGCCGCGCTGGGCGCGCTCGGCGCGCCGGCGGCCTACCTGGCGGCCGAGTCAGGCTGGGGGGCGCTGGAATTCGCCGCGCCGCGCTGGCGCGGGCTGCTGTGGCTGGCGGCCGGCTGGGCGCTGGCGCTGCCCCTGTTGAGCGCGCTCGGCCGGTGCCCGGCGCCGGCCGCAGCGGGAGCGCGGCCGTGAGCGTGGCGGCGACCTTGCTGGCGATCTGGGCGGCGATGGCGCTGGCGATGACCGCCGGCTGGCGTTGGCAGCGCCGGCACGGCAACGCCGGCAATGTCGACGTGTTGTGGTCGGCCGGAGTCGGCGCAGGCGCGGTGGCCTGCGCCGGGTTCGGCGACGGCGCGGCGTCCGTGCGCCTGGCGGTGGCCGTGTGCGGCGGCCTGTGGGGCCTGCGGCTGGCCGCGCATCTGTGGCGGCGTGTGCGGCACGAGCCCGAGGACGGCCGCTACCGGCATCTGCGCCGACACTGGAACGACCACCAGGGCAAGTTCCTCGGGCTGTTCCAGGCGCAGGCCGCGCTGGTGCCGCTGTTCTGCCTGCCGTTCGCCGCGGCCGCGGCCAATCCGCGGCCGAGTTCGTCCTGGCTGGCCGCCGGCGTCGGCTTGTGGGCGCTGGCCTGGGCCGGCGAGGCGCTGGCGGACCGGCAACTGGCCCGGTTCCGCGCCGATCCCGCCCATCGCGGCCGCACCTGCCAGGTCGGGCTATGGCGCTATTCGCGCCACCCCAACTACTTCTTCGAATGGCTGCACTGGTTCGCCTACGCGGCCTTCGCCGTCGGCTCGCCGCTGCAGTGGCTGGCCTGGTCCGGGCCGCTGCTGATGTACCTGTTCCTGCGCTATCTCAGCGGCATTCCGTTCACCGAGGCGCAGGCCCTGCGCAGCCGCGGCGCGGACTACCGCCGCTACCAGCAACGCACGCCGATGTTCTTCCCCTGGTTTCCCAAACCCGAGCGCCGCGACGACGAGGTCCGCCGATGAACTCCGCCTACCCCACCCAAACCGCGGCCGCTTACGCCGCCGACCGCTCGCCGGCCGCCGGGCCGTTGGGCTGGGCCGAGCGCGCCTGGCTGCCGGACGCGGCGATCCGCCTCGGCATCCGCCGCCTGTGCGCGCAAAGGCTGCGCGAGGAACGCAGCGACGGCCTGGCCGGCCAGCACGAGCTGTACCGCGCCCGCATCGAGGCCCTGCGCCGCAGCCCGATCGCGATCCACGCCGACGCCGCCAACGGCCAGCATTACGAACTGCCGGCGGCGTTCTTCGCCGCCTGCCTGGGGCCGCAGATGAAGTACTCGTGCTGCTACTACCCGACCGGCACGGAGAGTCTGGCGCGGGCCGAGCAGGCGATGCTCGAGCTGTACGCGCAGCGGGCCGAACTGGAGGACGGCCAGTGCATCCTCGAGCTCGGCTGCGGCTGGGGATCGCTGACCCTGTGGATGGCGCGCCGCTATCCGCGCGCGCAAATCGTCGCCGTGTCCAACTCGGCCTCGCAGCGCCGCTACATCGAGAGCCGTTGCCGCGAGCGCGGCCTGAGCAACGTGGTGGTGCTCACCGCCGACGTGAGCGCGCTGTCGCTGGAGCCGCTGCGCTTCGACCGCTGCGTGTCGGTGGAGATGTTCGAGCACATGCGCAACTACGACGACTTGATGCGCCGCGTCGCCGGCTGGCTGCAGCCCGACGGCAAGCTGTTCGTGCACGTGTTCTGCCATCGCGAGCTGATGTATCCGTTCGAGTCGGCCGGCCGCGACGACTGGATGGGCCGGCACTTCTTCACCGGCGGCCTGATGCCCGCCGCCGACACCCTGCTCTGGTTCCAGCGCCACCTGCAGCTGCAGCAGCGCTGGTTGCTGGACGGCAGCCACTACCAGCGCACCGCCGATCACTGGCTGCGCAACCACGACGCCAACCGCGAGGCGGTCGAACAGGCGCTGTTCTCGGTGTACGGCGACGCGCACCGGCTGTGGAGCCAGCGCTGGCGCATGTTCTGGATGGCCTGCGCGGAACTGTTCGGCTACGACCGCGGCCGCCAGTGGGGCGTGGCCCACTACCTGTTCGCCAAGCGATGAGGAATCTGCGATGCGCCCGATCCGTTCGCTGCCCCTGCTCGCCCTGTTCTCGGCGCTGAGCGCCTGCGCTGCCGACCCGCGCCCGATCGCGCCGGTAGCGGCGGTCGACCTGCCGCGCTACATGGGCGACTGGTACGTGATCGCCCATATCCCGTCCGCGCCCGAACGCGAGGCCTACGACGCGGTCGAGTCCTATCGCCTCGACCGCGACGGCCGCATCCGCACCACCTTCTCGTTCCGCAAAGGCAGCCACCAGGCCCCCATCGAGGTCATGCGGCCGACCGGCTTCGTCCGCCCCGGCACCGGCAATGCGGTCTGGGGCATGCAATTCGTCTGGCCGATCAAGGCCGAGTACGTGATCGCCTACATCGACCCGGACTACCGCCAGACCATCGTCGCCCGCAGCAAGCGCGACTACGCCTGGATCATGGCCCGCAGCCCCGCGATCGCCGACGCCGACTACCGCGCCCACCTGCAGCGCCTGCGCGAGCTGGGCTACGACCTGTCCAAGCTGCGCAGGGTGCCGCAGTCCGCGGCTGCGCCCGCCCAGTGAGCGGCGCCGGACCGCGTCGGGGAGGCCGGCTCAGCGCTCGTCTTCGTCCTCGTCCCCGTCGCCGGTTTCCTCCGCTGCCGGCGTCGGCACATGGCGGGCCGCCCACAGGTTGTCGATCAGGTTCGGATAGCGGCGCCCGGCCGCGGCCGCGCGGGCCCGCGCGGCCTCCTTCTGCGCCGCCGACAAGGTGCCGGCGGGGCGGCGCCGGGGCGGAGCGGGCCGTTTCCACACCGGCGGTTTCATGCGTCGTGCAGGTAGTAGGCTTTCTGCGCCGGGTAATAGTCCGCGAACGCGGGCAGCGGTGCGCCATCGCGCGCGGCGGCCAGCAGGTCGAGGTAGTACTCCCAGCCCGGTCCGACTTCGCCGGCCAGGGTACGGTCGCCGAGCCGCTGCACGAAGCGCAGCTCGGTCGTATCGCCGTCCTGCGCCAGGCTCAGCTCGATCCGCCAATCCCCGGCCTCGTCCTTCATCGAGATCGCCAGGCGATGGGGCGCTTCGCAGGCTTCGATCGCCACCTCGGCCCAGGGCTGGCCCTGTTCGCGCGCCAGTTGCAGACGCACCGTCTTGCCCGGGCCGGCTTCGCCCTGCCAGCGCCCGAACCACAGCGCGGTGCGCTCCGGCCGGGTCAGGCTCGCCCAGACCTCGTCGATGGGGGCGCGGAACCGGCGGGTCAGAATCAGGTCGTTGCCGCGTAGGCGGCCAGTGGGTTCAGGGCTCATGCGGCGTTCTCGGCGGGAAGGCGATGCGGCGGGGCGCTGGTTCCTCACCTTATACCGCTCAGGCGAAGCCGGGGACGTCCAGCGTCGTCGGTCGCGGCATTGGCGCTCCGGCTCGGTGCGGCAGCCGGATAGAGCCTCTGCGCGGACAACGAACCCAAGGCCATCTGCATCCGATTGTGGCGAAAGGCGCTCGCTATCCGACTGTTCTGCGGCTGCTGTGCCGTCGGCCGTCGCTTCGCAGCCGCACTGCCTGCGACAGGCTCAGGATTCACCGCTCCAGTAGTCGACGCCGCCATCGACGCGTTGGATCGCTTCGAACGGCTCGGCGCCGGCCAGATTGGCTTCGGCCATGAACTTCCCGGAATCGGGGTAGACGCAGATTTCCGGGTCGTCGGTGGTGCCGATCGAAAGGTACTTCAGGGGCTGCGACGACGTGTTGATGAGCTGGTGCGGATACTCCGGCCCGGGCGGGATGCAGATGACGTCGCCGGCCTTCACCGGCAGCATTTCGCCTGCGACGCGCAAGGTGCCCGAACCTTCCAGGATGACGAACATCTCCTCTTGCGCGTAGTGCAGGTGATAGGGACACACCCGCATTCCGGCCGGGACCACGTCGTAGCTCGCCGCCAGCTTGCGCGCGGCCGTGCCTTCGGTGATCCGCGCCCGATCGCTCAAGTACTGCGAGCCACGCACGAAGCGTTCCAGCGGAACCTCATGGACATTGCGGATCAGCTTTGCGGATAGCGACGTTGCGGTGTCGGACATGGCTCGGTTCCCGTGAGGACGGATGTCTGCGCGTGGATGGCCGCCAGGCCGGCGATCGGTGCCGGCGGCCGCAGGCGTCCAGGCGCATTCTGCACCAGTGCCGCGGCGGCGATCCCGGCAGTCGCGGGGCCGGGCGGCGGCCGGGGCGAACCGGGCGGCGGCGCGCGTGCTAGGGTTTCCAGGCCGCGAGCGCAGGAGCGCTTCTTTCCCCTAAGCAGCGGCGAACGCGCGGCAGCCACCGGTCCGCGTTCGCGCTCAGGCCGTGGCTCGTCGTCCCGGGGGCCGTTGGAACTCTCCGGCATCTGCGTTTAACACGGCGGTCACGATCGTTCCGCAGCCTCCAAACTTCAACCGCAAGGAGCAGGTATGAAGATGAAGAAGTATCGCGCCGCAGGCGCCGCCTTCCTGATGTCGATCGTGTTCAGCGGCGCCGCCCTCGCGGACCGCCACCACTACCAGGTCATCGGCGAGGGCTACGGCCACGACCGCGACCAGGCGTACGAAGCCGCGTCGTACTACGCGCAGCAGGCGTGCTACCTGGGCTGGGGAGAGTCCACTCAGGAGGAAACGATCCTGGTCGAAGAATTCCAGCCGGCGACCGGCTACTGGTACGTCAAGCTGGCGCAGGGCTGTTTCTCGGACGACTGAGTAGCAGGAGTCGGGCAGAGCGCTTTTCCGTAGGTCCTCGCGGACAAGCGCTGCGGCCCGGGACGCCGGTCCGGGCCGGCGATGGCTGCCGGTTCGCGCCCGGCCGATATGCCGGGCGGGCTGGCGAGCCATGGTGCCATCCGCAGCTCGGCGGGCCGGCGGAGCCTCGGTCGGCTTCGCCGCGCGCAAGAAGCTTGATTTGGATCAAGCCCGCCAGCAGCGGGAGCGAGCTAAGTGAAGGCGGCATCAGAAGGCCCGAGGATCCCGTCGGCCTCCTGGACACCGGTCTCTCGACCGCCTGGGCGAACTCGCGATGGAAGCGACCTTCAATCTGCCGGACTCCCGTTTCCGCCTGACGTTTCTCGGCGCGACGCAAACGGTGACCGGATCCCGGTACCTGATCGAGGCCGGCGAGCGGCGCATTCTGGTCGACTGCGGCCTGTTTCAAGGCTACAAGGCGCTCAGGCTGAAAAACTGGGCGCGCTTCCCGATGGAGCCCGGCTCGATCGACGCCGTGGTCCTGACCCATGCGCATCTGGATCACAGCGGCTACCTTCCCCGCCTGGTGGACGAGGGGTTCAAGGGCACGATCTGGTGTACGCCGGCCACCCGGCGCCTGTGCGGCATCCTGCTGCCCGATTCGGCCCGTCTGTTGGCGGAAGAGGCGAGCTACGCCAACCGCAAGCAGACCACCAAGCACCGCCCGGCGCTACCGCTGTACGACGAGGCGGCCGCGCTGGCCTGCCTGCGGTTGATGCGAACCGTCGAGTTCGCGCAGCCTTTCGAGCCGGTCGCGGGAGTGAAGGCGAGTTTCAGGAGCCAAGGCCACATCCTGGGCGCGGCGGCGGTCAGCCTGGAACATCGCGGGGTGAGGATCACTTTCAGCGGCGACATCGGCCGGCCTTTTGATCCGGTGATGAGCGCGCCGCAACCGCTGGATCGCGCGGACTGGGTGGTCACCGAGTCGACCTACGGAGACCGCGAGCATCCGCCTGTCGACTTGCGTCGGGAGCTGCGAACGGCTCTGCTCCCGGTGCTGCAGCGCGGAGGCGTCGCCGTGATTCCGGCGTTCGCGGTGGGGCGCGCCCAGTCCTTGCTTCACGTCATCGCCGAACTGCAGGACGCCGGCGAACTGCCGCCGGCGCCGGTGTACTTGAACAGCCCGATGGCGACCGATGCCACTGCCTTGTACGCACAGTATCCGCAGCAGCTTCGGCTCAGCGCTGCGGACCTGGAGCGGATGCGCAGGAACACCCATATCGTGAACAGTCCGGAGGAGTCGAAAGAGCTCAACCGGCGCAAAGGACCGATGGTGATCGTGTCGGCGAGCGGAATGGCGACGGGCGGGCGCGTGCTGCACCATCTGATCGCGTTCGCGCCGGATCCGAACAATGCGATCGTGCTGTGCGGCTACCAGGCCGGCGGCACCCGCGGCGCCCTGCTGGCGCAAGGGGCGAAGTCCCTGCGCATTTACGGGCAGGAGATAGCGGTCAGGGCACAGGTGCTCCAGCTCGAGTCGGCCTCGGCGCATGCCGACGCCGCGGAGATCCTCGCTTGGCTGGCGACGATGAAAGCCGGACCGCGCGGTGTGTTCGTCACTCACGGCGAACCGCAGGCCGCCGACAGGTTGAGGCTGCGCATCGAGCAAGAACTGGGCTGGAGGGCCTTGGTTCCCGAGTTCGGCGCGCGCGTCGACCTGAACTCGGCCAGCGCCGAGCCCACCACCGCGCTCGCGATCGATTAGGTGCGCCGATGGACCGCGAACAACGCCATTTGCCCTTGGTGCCCCGCGCCGAAGACGCGCCGGTCGGCCGGCGCGCCAGCGCATCGAGGCCGGCGTGCGCCCGCGTCGCACCATGCGGTCGCGACAACCCGGAGATCAGCCATGCGAGTGCGTGACATATGTCGACAACAGATGCACTTGATCGGGCCTGGCATCACCGCGCGCGCCGCCGCCGAAGCCATGCGCGACGCCCACGTCGCTACCTTGCTGGTGGCCGACGAGGCCGCGGGCGAGCCGGCCTTGCTCGGGATGGTGACCGACCGCGACCTGGTGCTCAGGGTCATGGCGGTGGGAGCGTCCGCCGAGGCGGTTGCAGTCGCCGACGCGATGACCCGGCAGGTCGTAGTCTGCCGCGACGACCAGGATATCGCCGACGCGATCCGCCTCATGCGCTCGAGCGGCGTCCGCCGCCTGCCGGTGCTCGACGCCGCCGGCCGGCCGATAGGACTGGTCACCGCCGACGACCTGTACTCGGCCTTGGCCGCGCAGATGCGCGATCTGGGGCAGATGACGTTGAAAGAGCGCGTTCACGAACTCGAATCGTTCGAATGAACGATGCGCCGAAGGCCGTGCAGGTGAGCGCGGCCTCGGCGCGAATGTCAGGAGGCCACATGAACCGCGTCAAAGGCAAAGTCTGCGTCGTTACCGGGGCCAGCCTGGGGATCGGCTGCGCGTGCGCCAGGCGCCTGGCCGAAGAGGGCGCGAGCGTGGCCCTGTTCGATGTCGTGGACGAACCCGGGCATGCGCTGGCGGAGGAGCTGCGCTTCCGCGGGGCGCAGGTCCGCTACTGGCGCGTCGACGTAACCGACGAGGCGTCGATTCGGGACGCAATGGAATCGGTCGGCGAGACCTTCGGCGGCGTCGACGTGCTGGTCAACAACGCCGGCATATCGGGCGTGAACAAGCCGACCCACGAGATCACCGAGGAGGAGTGGGACCGGGTCCAGGCCGTGAACGTCAAAGGCGTGTTCCTGTGCACCAAACACGCGATTCCCCCTATGCTGCGCGCCGGCCAGGGCAGCATCATCAACCTTTCTTCCATCTACGGCTTGGTCGGCGCGCCGGACGTGCCGCCGTACCACGCGTCGAAAGGCGCGGTGACCCTGATGACCCGCACCGATGCATTGCTCTACGCGCCGAACCGGATCCGGGTCAACAGCGTGCACCCCGGCTATATCTGGACGCCGATGGTCGTGAACCATCTGCGCGCCAACGGCGTGGACGACCTGGATCGGGCCCGCGAGGAACTGGGGCGGCTTCACCCGCTGGGGCATGTCGGCGACACCGACGACATCGCCTGGGCCGTGATCTATCTGGCCTCGGACGAGGCCAAGTTCGTCACCGGCGCCAGCCTGGTCATCGATGGGGGCTACACGGCGCGCTAGCGGCTGCCGGATCGGACGATTCGCCGGCAAAGCCGCGCACTTCGCCGGGCGCGCTGTCGCGAGCCGACCGGTCCGCGGCCGCGGTCGTTGACCAGGATCAATAGCGGCGATCGCGAAGCGGGTAGGTTCGGACGAAAACTCGCTCGGCGCCCTCATGCACGCGATCGATCCCAGTCCCGTAGCCGTTTCGCCGTGGCAGGCGCCGATCCGGCTTCCCGTGCGCAGAGCGGGCATCGACACCTACCGGCAGCCCGTGCTGTACCTGCACAGGGACTGCCCCGTCTGCCGTGCCGAGGGCTTCGCAGCCCTGACCCGGGTCAGGATCAGCAGCGCCGGGCGCGATGCGGTGGCGGTGCTGAACGTGGTCACCGGCGACTGGCTCGGACCGCACGAAGCCGCCGTATCCGAAGCCGCCTGGCAGGCCCTGCGTCCCGAGCCCGGCGCCCTGGCCGAGTTCGCCCACGCCGATCCGGCGGAGTCCAGCGGGCTGTTACGGGCCAAGGTCTACGGCGTCCGCCTGGGCGAGCGGGAATTCGCCGCGGTGCTGCGCGACGCCCTGGCGGCGCGCCTGTCGGACATCGAGCTCGCGGCCTTCGTCACCGCATGCGCCGGCGATCGCCTGGATCTCGACGAGTGCACGGCGTTTACCCGGGCGATGGTCGCGGCCGGCGATCGGCTCGACTGGGGGGCCGGCCCCGTGCTGGACAAGCATTGCGTCGGCGGGCTGCCCGGCAACCGGACCACGCCGATCATCGTCTCCATCGTCGCGGCACTGGGATATCGCATCCCCAAAACCTCCTCGCGCGCGATCACCTCGCCGGCGGGCACGGCCGATGTGATGGCGACGATGACTTCGGTGGATCTGGAACTGGGCGACTTGCGCCGGGTCGTCGAGCGCGAGGGCGGTTGCCTGGCGTCCGGCGGAAAAATCCGCCTGAGTCCGGCCGACGACGTGTTCATCCAGGTCGAGCGCCCGCTCGACATCGACAGCGGCGGGCAGATGGTCGCCAGCATCCTGTCCAAGAAGGCGGCGGCCGGTTCGACTCACGTGCTGATCGACATCCCGGTCGGTGCGACGGCCAAGATTCGGACGCCGGCCGCAGCCGACGCTCTCGCCCGCCGCTTGGCCCTGGTCGGCGAGGCGGTCGGACTGCGGGTGGGAATCCACCTCTCCGATGGCCGGCAGCCGGTGGGCTGGGGCATCGGCCCGGCGCTGGAGGCCCAGGACGTGTTGGCGGTGCTGCGCGGCCTGCCTCAGGCGCCGCGCGATCTGCGCGAGCGCGCCCTGGACATCGCCGGAGCGGTGCTTGAGCTGCTGCCGGAGTCGCGTCCCGGGCGAGGTCGCGAGGCGGCGGCGCTGG
Source organism: Lysobacter sp. Soil_C_15 (assembly GCF_057657315.1). Lineage (NCBI taxonomy): Bacteria > Pseudomonadati > Pseudomonadota > Gammaproteobacteria > Lysobacterales > Lysobacteraceae > Lysobacter > Lysobacter sp. Soil_C_15. The sequence continues at coordinate 850,909 of NZ_JBDGIR010000001.1, read as the reverse complement.
CGCTCGAGTCCGGCGCGGCCTGGGAGAAATTCGTCGCGATCTGCGAGGCGCAGGGCGGCTTTCGCGAACCCGGCCGGGCGCGTTTCACCCAGGCGTTCGTCGCGCCGACGGCGGGCCGGATCGCCTGCATCAACAATCGCCTGCTGGCGCGCGTGGCCAAGCTGGCCGGCGCTCCGAACGATCCGACCGCCGGGGTGGTGTGCGCGCTGCGCGAAGGCGACTGGGTGGACGCGGGCGCTCCCTTGTTCGTCGTCCACGCCGAGGCCCGCGGCGAACTGGCCTATGCGTTGAGCTATGCCAGCAGCCATGCCGACATCCTGTCGATCCGGAGCGATCCGGCATGAACACGGTCCTACTGCCGCTCGCCGAGGATCTGCCGATGGCCACGGCGCTGGCCGCGCGGCTGGGGGCGCGGGTCGGCGCTTTGCGCTGGACTCGCTTCCCCGATGCGGAGTCGCTGATAAGCATCGACCGGGAGATCGGCGGCGCCGACGTGGTCTTGGTCGCCAGCCTGAACCAGCCCGACCGCAAGGCGCTGCCGCTGCGCTTCGCCGCCGACACGGCCCGGGCACTGGGAGCGCGCAGCGTCGGCCTGGTCGCCGCGTATCTGGCGTATATGCGCCAGGACCGCCCATTCCATCCCGGCGAGGCGGTCAGCGCGCGGGCGTTCGCGCGGTTCCTCGACGAGAGCGTCGACTGGTTGATCACCGTCGACCCGCATCTGCATCGCATCAAGCGCCTGGACGGCGTGTTCCGGATTCCGGCCGATTGCGTCTCCTCGGCTCCGTGGTTGGCCCGATGGATACGCGAACGGGTCGAGCGGCCGATGCTGATCGGTCCCGACGAGGAAAGCGCGCAGTGGGTGGAACGCATCGCGGCAGAGGCCGGCGCGCCGTACCAACTGCTGAGCAAGATCCGGCACGGCGCCGCCGAGGTCGAGGTCAGCCTGCCCGACCTCGGGCGGCTGCGAGACCGCACGCCGGTGCTGGTCGACGACATCGTTTCCACCGGAGGCACTTTGCGCACGGTGCTCGGGCAGCTGCAGGGCCGGTGCGAGCCGGCGGTCTGCGTGGTGATCCATCCGTTGTTCGTCGGCGACGCCTTCGAATCCCTGTATCGGGCGGGCGCGCGCCTCGTCGCGAGTACCGACTGCGTTCCCCATGCCAGCAACGCCATCCGCCTGGACGAGCCGATCGCCGCGGCGATCGCCGCGCGATTGGCCGCACCGCCCGCGCAGGCCGCGTCATGACCTACGACGAAACCCCGGACGAGGCGCTCAGGGCCTGCGCGACCTGCGCGGATCTGGCTGCGCCCCAGCGCCGGCAGGTCGCCGCCGCCGCCGCGGCGCATCGGCGCAGCGATCCGGCCTTCGCCGCCTGGGCCGCCGGTTACGGCGTGATCGCCCACGATCCGCTGACCCAGGTCCGCATTCACGCCCTGGTCGAATCGTTGCGGGCGCAAGGCAGGATCGCCGATGCCGAGGCCGGCTATCGGATCCTCGCCGCGGCCGACCGGCTGGCCAGCGCTGCGATTTGGTTGGTCGTGCATATGACCTACGCGGCCCGGGTCAGGCTCGACGGCTCGGATCTGGCGAAAACGGATTTCAAGCCCAGTCCCGAAGGCCACACCGGAGGTTCGCTGAACATGGTGCCGGCCTACGTCGCCTACCTGGCGATCGACGCGCTGACCGGGCACACGCGGGCCTGGATGATGGGGCAGGGGCATTGCGTGGCGGCGATCGATGCAGTCAATCTGCTGGTCGGAAACATGAGCGCCGAGCACGCCCGGCGCTACCGCCTCGACGAAGCCGGCCTGAGCCGCTTCGTCGACGACTTCTACGCCTACCGGACCCGGCCGGACGGGCATCCCGAGTCGCCTCTGGGCTCGCACGTCAACGCCTTCACGGCCGGCAGTCTGCAGGAGGGCGGCTACCTGGGCTTCGCCGAGCTGCACTACGTCCACGCGCCTTTGCCCGGCGAGCGGCTGGTCGCCTTCCTCAGCGACGGCGCGTTCGAGGAGCAACGCGGCAGCGATTGGGCGCCGCGCTGGTGGCGCCCGCACGACTGCGGCCTGGTCGCGCCGATCATGATCTTGAACGGCCGCCGCATCGAACAGCGCAGCCAGATCGCACAGCAAGGCGGCGGCCACTGGCTGCGCGCCCATTTGCGCCTCAACGGTTTCGAGCCGGTCGGTCTGGACGGTCGCGATCCCGCCAGCATCGCCTGGGGCGTCCACGAAATCGAACTGCGCCAGCTCACCCGGGTCGCCTCGTACGCGAGCGCCGGATTCGATACCTGCGCGCCGCTGCGCTACGGCATGGCCGAGGCGCCCAAGGGGTTCGGTTTCCCGGGCGCCGGAAGCAACCGTGCGCACAACCTTCCGTTGCCCGGCAACCCGGCCGAGGACGAGGATTCCAGGCGCCGCTTCAACGCGGCCTGCAGGCAGCTCCGCGTCGCCGACGCGGAGCTGCGCGATGCGGTTGCGGCGTTGCGCAACCATGCGGGCAACGGCCGGCCGCTCGAACGCGATCACCCTCTGGCGACGCGTCGCGTGCCCATCCCGGAACTGCCGCCGCCGCGATGGCGCGCGAGCGGCGAGAACGCGTCGCCGATGGCGGCGCTGGACGAGTGCTTCGTGGAGATCGTACGGGCCAACCCGCAGCTGCGCGTCAGGGTCGGGAACCCGGACGAACTGCGCAGCAACCGCCTGGACCGCAGCCTGGATCTGCTCAAGCACCGGGTGCAGTCGCCGGAGGCGGGCATCGCCGAGGCCGAGGCCGGCGCCGTGATCACCGCGCTCAACGAGGAAGCGGTGGCGTGCGCGGCGTTGGCCAACAAAGGCGGCATCAACCTGATCGTCACTTATGAGGCGTTCGCGGTGAAGATGCTGGGCGCGGTCCGGCAGGAACTCATCTTCGCCCGCCAGTTGCGCCGGGCCCGGCGGCCGCCGGGCTGGTTGTCGGTGCCGTTGGTGCTGACTTCGCATACCTGGGAGAACGCCAAGAACGAACAGTCCCACCAGGATCCGACCCTGTCGGAAGTCCTGCTCGGCGAGATGCAGGACACGGTGCGCATCCTGTTTCCGCCGGACGCCAACGCCGCGCAGGCGGCGTTGCAGGCGGTCTATGCCGAGCACGGCGGCATCGTCGCCTTGGTGGTGCCGAAACGGGAATTGCCCGTCCTCCTCGACGGCGCGCAAGCGCAGTCCCTGCTGCGCGACGGCGCGCTGCTGCTCGAGCGCGCGCACGACCCCGAGATCGACCTGGTGGCCACCGGCGCCTATCAGCTCGGCGAAATGTCGTTGGCTTGGCGCCGGCTCCGCGCGCACGGCGTGCGGGCCAACCTGATCTATCTGGGCGAGCCCGGGCGATTCAGGACGCCGCGCGACGAGCAAGAACTCGAGCGCGTCCACGACGACGAAACCGTCCGCCGCTGGTTCGCGCCCGGGCGGCCGCGCGTATTGCTGACTCATACGCGCCCCGAACCGATGCTGGGAGCGCTGCGCCGGCTGGACGACGGGCCGGCGCTGACTGCGGCATTGGGCTACCGGAACCGCGGCGGCACGCTCGACACCCAGGGGCTGATGTTCGCCAACCGTTGCACCTGGGCGCACGCGTTGGCAGCGGCGGCGGGGGTGATGGGACAAGCACCGTCGGCCTGGCTGTCGCCGGCCGAATATGCCGCGACCTGCGGCCTGGCGCGGCCGGACGTGTTGTGGGAACAGAGCTAGTCAATCCGATCCGGCCCGCGCCGCGAGCCTGCCTGGTGCTCAATCTGGGCTCGGCGACTCTGAAGGCCGCCTGGTATGCGGGATTCGAACTGCGCCCGGACGCGAGCCCGGTTCCGCTGCGGCGCATCGAACTGGCGCTGGCCGCCGATGGCGGCCCCGAATCTTTGCTCGCGTCGGCGGTCGACGCCCTGGAGCTGCCCGGCGCGCCGGCCTGGGTGGGCCACCGGCTGGTCCACGGCGGCGACGCGGAGCGAGCGCGCGCGCTCGATGGCGCGGAGCTCGACCGATTGCAGGCACTCTCGCTTCTGGCGCCGCTGCACCAGCCGGCGGCGCTGGCGCTGGTGGGCGCAGTATCGCAGCGGTGGCCCGACACGCCCCAGTACGCCGCTTACGACACGGCATGGCACCGCAACCTCCCGGAGAACACCAGGCGGTTGCCCGTATCCGAGGAATGGCACGCCTTGGGCATACGGCGATACGGCTTTCACGGACTCGCATTCGCCTCTGCGGTGCAGGAACTGGACCGGGCCTGCAACGGGATCGGCAGCGATCGGATCGTGCTCGCCCATCTGGGCGGCGGCGCCAGCCTGTGCGCGGTCCGTGCCGGCGACAGCCTGGACACCAGCATGGCCGTCACGCCGCTGGACGGGGTGCCGATGACGACCCGTAGCGGCAGTCTGGACCCGGGCGCGCTGTTGTATCTCCTGCGCCGCGGCGCGACGGCCGAAGAGCTGCAGGAGGCGTTGTACCGCCGTTCCGGGCTGCGCGGCATATCAGGCGAAACCGGCGATGTCCGCCGGCTGCTCGCCTCCGCCGCCCCGTCCGCGGCCCTGGCGCTGGATCTGTTCGCCTTGCGCGTCGCCCAAGCCGTCGCCGCGATGGCGACGCGCCTGGGCGGCATCGACCACCTGGCGTTCTCCGGCGGCATCGGCGCTCGCTCCGCGCCGGTGCGCTCGTCGATCGCGGCCTATCTGGCCTGGCTCGGGATCGCACTGGACGAAACCGCCAACCGCAGCGGCAGCCCGCGGATCGAAGCCCGCGGCAGCACCGCGCGGGTCTGGCGCGTCGACGTGGACGAAGAAGCGCAGATCGCCCGCGAATGCCTGCGTGCGCACTGCGCGCGCGCCTAGCGCCGGCGCCTGCGGGAGCCGGCGTCGATCAAGCCCAGTCCCGCCAGCGGCGCCAGGAACGCGAGCGCCGACCCGGCCACCGGCGGCGGCGAGAATCGGAACCAGATCCCCAAGGAAGGGACGTGCGTGATCAGGACCAGCGTAGCGAGCGCGCAGCAGACGATGGTCCAGAACGCCGGATTCCAGCGCCAGGTCCAGCGGCGATCGCCTCGACTGCAGTTCATTGCGACCAGCCCCAGGTTGCCCGAGATCAACGCGGTGAAACAAAGCGCGGCGAGCTGCGATGTGGCCAGCGTCGCCGAGCGGCCCAGTACGTAGACCGCGGCGATGGCGGCGAATACTGCGAGTCCGGCGCCCAGGCTGCCGAACAAGGTGCGCCTGTCCAGCAGGCGCTGCGACGGCGGCCGGGGCGGCCTGCGCATGACCCCAGGGTCGGCAGGCTCGCGCTCGAAGACCAGGGTGGACGCCGGGTCGATGATCAGTTCCAGGAATACCACGTGCAACGGCATGAGCACCGGCGCGGCGCCGAACAGCAAGGGCAGCAACGCCAGTCCGGTGATCGGCACGTGGACGGCCAGAATGTAGCGGATCGCGCGAACGATGTTGTCGTAGATCACCCGCCCCTGGCCGATGGCGCGCACCACGGTGACGAAGTCGTCGTCCAGCAGCACGATCGAGGCCGCCTCCCGGGCGACATCGGTGCCGCGTCCTCCCATCGCCACGCCGACATGAGCCGCCATCAGCGCTGGCGCGTCGTTGACTCCGTCGCCGGTCATGGCGACGACTTCGCCGGCGCGCTTCAGCGCTTCGACCAGGCGCAGCTTGTGCTCGGGCTTGACCCGCGCGAACACGTCCGTATCTTGGATGCGGCGCATCACCGCCGCGTCGTCGAGTCGCTCCAGATCGGCGCCGAGAGCGACGTCGCCGCATCGGTCCACGCCGGCTTGAGCGGCGATGGCGCGCGCCGTCGCTACATGGTCGCCGGTCAGCATGACCACCCGCACACCGGCGGCGCGCGCTTGGCCGATGGCTTCGGCCACCCCGCGGCGCAGCGGGTCGACGAAGCCGAGCAGCCCGAGCCATTCGAACTGGAATTCGCGCGGCGACGTCGGCAGCGCCGCCGGGCCTGGAGACCATGCCGCCGCGGCGACGGCGATGACCCGCAAGCCGCGTCCGGCCATGCGCTCGACCGCGCGCAGGACCTCGTCCGTCCGTTCCGGCGACAGCCGGCATAGGGCCGCGATCGTTTCCGGCGCACCCTTGCTGGCGATCGCCAGCCCGCGCGCATCCGGGTCGTGCCAGACGTGCGTGGTCGCGAGCAGGTCTTTGCCGAACGGGTACTCGCGGATCCGTACCCATCCCGGCGGTGGCGCCAGCGCGGCCGCCGCCGCGCGGATCGCCTGCTCCATCGGATCGAAGGGCCGGTCCGGGCAAGCCCGGTCGGCGGTCCGCAACAGCCGGCGTTGCGCGGCGGAGGACAAGCTGTCGGGCCGAGCCGCCCCGTCGGCGGCGATCAGCTCGGCCAGGGTCATCCGGTTCTCGGTGAGGGTGCCGGTCTTGTCCGTGCACAGGATCGTCACCGAGCCGAGCGCCTCGATCGCCGGCGCGCGGCGGACCAGCGCCCGGTGCCGCGCCATGCGCCAGCCACCCAGCGCCAGGAACACGGTCAGCACTACCGGAAACTCCTCCGGGATGTTGGCCATCGCCAGGGTGACGCCTGCCAGAAGCCCCTGTAGCCATCCGCCATGGACCGCGACATACAAACCGGTCATCAACCCGCTGACCAACAGCCCCAGCGTTGCGAACAGCGCCACCGCGCGGCGTATTTCCAATTGCATCGGCGTCGGCGGCGGGCGCTGGATCCGCAACTGCGCGCCGATCCGGCCGATCGCGGTGGCGCTTCCGGTCGCGACCACCTCGGCCGTGGCATGCCCGCGCACCACCAGGGTGCCTGCGTGGATCCGGTTCGACTCTGCGTCCGCCGCCGCGCCGGCCTGGCGCCGAACCGGCATCGACTCCCCGGTCAGCATCGACTCGTCGAGCATCAGGTCGTAGTCGTCCACTACCCGGGCATCGGCCGGAACCCGGTCGCCTTCGGCGACGGCGATGACGTCGCCGACCACCAGCTCCTGCGAGGACACGACGCGCATGTCGCCGTCGCGCAGCACCCGTGCGCGCGGGCTGCTGAGGTCGCGCAGCGCCTGCAGCGCCCGCTCGGACCGGTACTCCTGGATCACGGTCAGGGCGATCACCAAGCCGACCGATGCGAGCAGCACCGAGGCCTCGCGCGGGTCGCCCAGCAGCAGATACAGCCCGGCTGCGGCGAGCAACAACAGCAGCATCGGTTCCCGGACCACGCCGACGGCGATGCGCAGTGCGTTGCGCCGGTCCGGTTGCGGCAGGCGATTGGGGCCGTCGCGCTGCAGCCGCCGAGCCGCCTGCGCACTCGATAGCCCGGGCGGGGCGGCAGGCTCGCTGGCGGAGTGGGATATCGTCATGCTCGCTCCAGGTACAGCGAACGGCGCGGTCACCGCCGGCTGGCGCGGGCGTCCCCTCCTGCCTCCTGGCGGCGGGATCGGCCCCGCGCGGCAGCGCCCAACCTGCCGGCACAATCGGCGCCGATCGGCGGGAACGAACCAGCCGATAGCGCTATCGCAGGCGGCCCAGGCAGCCATGGTCCCAGCGGTCCGGCATCGCCGCGTTGACCTGGGTCAAACCACCGTCGCGACGGCGGGCCGGCGAAGAGCCGCGGCTTCGGAAAGGGCGAAACGACCGGCGGCCCGGTAGTTGACCCAGATCAAAACCGGGTTCGGGCCGCGGCGCTCAACTGGCCGCGATGGCGGCCGGAAGGCGCGGTGACGCGCGTGGAGCGCCGCCGCGCAGGGAGTCGCCGGCGATGTGGGACACATTGGTAGCAGCGCACGACCTGGGCCGGCTGCAGACCCTGGTGGCGATCCTGGGCCGTTACGGATTCGGCGACATGGCCCGCCGCCTCGGCCTCGTGCGCGTACTGGCTCGCGCAGGCAGGGTGCTGCCGCTGGCGCAGTTGGAAGAACTGGTGGCCTTGCCGGCGCCGACCCGGGTCCGGCGCGCGATGGAGGAAATGGGGCCGAGCTTCGTCAAGCTGGGCCAGGTGTTGGCGACCCGGGTGGATTTGTTCCCGCCGGACTGGATCGCCGAGTTCAGTCGCCTGCACAGCACCGTGCCGCCGGTGCCGTTCGACGCCGTTCGGGCCGAGATGATTCAGGCGCTGGGGACCGAACCGGAGGCCGTCTTCGCCTGGATCGACCCGGCGCCGTTGGCCGCGGGATCCATCGCGCAAGTGCATCGGGCCAGGCTGCCGCAGGGGCAGGAAGTGGTGGCGAAAGTCCGCCGCCCCGGCATTACGCCGATCGTCGCCGCCGACCTGCGGCTGTTGCGTTATGCGGCTCGGAAGATCGAGGCGCGCTTCGTCGAAGCGCGCCGGTTCCATCCGGTCGAAGTGGTGCGCCAGTTCGCCGAGGCCTTGACCGACGAACTCAATCTGGCCTGCGAATGCCGGCATGCCGACCGCGTCGCCGCCGCCTTCGCCGGCGACGATCGAATCCTGGTGCCCACGGTGTATTGGGACTACACCGACGAACGCATGAACGTGCAGGACTTCGCCGACGGCGTGCCGGTCGCCGATCTTGCGGCGTTGCGGGCCGTCGGCGCGGATCGGACCCGGATCGCCCGCACCGGCGCGCAGGTGGTGCTGAAGATGGTCCTGGAACACGGCTTCTTCCACGCCGATCCGCACCCCGGAAACGTCCTGGTTCTCCCGGGCGGGCGTATCGCGCTGATCGATTTCGGCATGGTGGGACGACTGTCGAAAGAGCGGCGAGAGCAGGTGGTCGGCCTGCTGTTCGGTCTGGTCGAGCGCGACGCGCAACGGGTCGCCGAGGTGCTGCTGGATTGGACTCAACGGTCCGACATCGACGAGGAGTCGTTATGCGCGGATGTGGAAGGATTCGTCGATCGCTATCACGGGGTGCCGTTGGGCCGGCTCGATCTGTCCGCCATGTTGCTGGATACGATGCAGATACTGCGCCGGTACGGTCTCGCCTTGCCGGCCGACCTGGCCATGCTGGTCAAGGTGTGCCTGACCCTGGAGGGGATGGGGCGGCTGCTGGATCCGGGGTTCGATATGGCCAGCCAGGCCCAGCCTTTTCTGCGCCGCGCGATCGCCGTGCAATTCGGCCCGGCTGCGGTCGCCAGGCGCAGCGCACGCGCCTTCGCCGATGCCGCGAACCTGATCTCCGCATTGCCGCGCGATCTGGGCAGGCTGATGCGGTCCGTGAAATCGGGGCGTGCGCGCCTGCATGTCGACCTCGACCAGGTCGGCGAATTCAGCCGGCAAATGGCCCATTCGGCCAATCGCTTGGCCGGAAGCATGGTGATATCGGCGCTGATCGTCGGCTCGTCGATCGCCATGACCGTCAAGGGAGGGCCGACCTTTCTGGGCCTGCCTGTGTTCGGCCTGCTGGGCTTCGTCGGCGCTTCGTTGCTCGGCATATGGCTGCTTTCGGCGATTTTCCGCAGCGGCGGCGGCAAATAGGGACCCCGCGCAGGGCGGCGGACCGCGTGGGGCGAGCCCGTCGTTAGCGATCGCGCCCCCGAGCTTTGCGACGAATCCGGGAGGCTGGCCATGGGCATTCGAACACTTGCTGTCGCCGCGATTGCGTTGTCCGCGAGCGGTTGCTTCTCGCAGATCCTGCTCGACGGCGCACCCGCGCACGACGCATCGCGCATCGCGGGCGGGGTCGGGAAACGGGTCGAGGTGGTTCAAAGCCGGGACTGCGTCGGCGTCGAGCACGTGCGCTATCAAGTGCGCGAGCGCGCCGGCAACCGGTTGATACGCCGCTGCGCCAAAGTGCACGGGTTCGACTACCGCCCGGGGTCCGAGTACGTGCTGCAGGTCCGCGAGCTGCCGGCTGCGTCCCCGGCCGGTGGCAGCCTGGTGCTGGAGCGCGTGGTCGAGCAGCGGCCCGCCAGCAGCGAATAACCGCCCCCTGGGTCGGAATCGAACGCGGCCCGCCAGGACGGGCCCCGCGTCTCGCTATCGCTGGCCCGGGCACCGCCGACCAGCGCCGGACTTGACGCGGATCAATCGGACGCTTGCCGCGGAGGCTAGGCTGGCCTTGTCGATCCCGGAGCCCAAACCATGGACCCGATCTCCGCCGCCTCCTCTGCCTCCGGCCTGCCGCATCGGCAAACGCTGCGCGACGGCCGCGTCGTCCACATCCGCGACATCGCGCCGACCGACCGGGCCGCAGAGCGCGCGTTCATCGAAGGACTGTCGGAGCAGTCGCGCCGCCATCGCTTCCTGGCCCAGCTGAAATCGCCGGACGATCGATTGCTCGACTCGTTGGTGAACATCGACGCCCGGCGCGAGACCGCCCTGGTGGCGGTCGTATCGGACTACGGCACCGAGCGGATCGTTGGCGCAGCGCGATTCAGCATGGAGTCGCCGGACGCGGTCGACGGCGAATGCGCGGTAGTGGTCGCCGATGAATGGCAGAATCAGGGGCTGGGCACGGCGCTGATCCAAGACCTGGCCGAGCGAGCCAGAGCCCGCGGTCTGCACCGGATGTATTCTGTGGATCTCGCCGGCAACGCCGACATGCACGAACTGGCGTCGCACTTGGGATTTCGCGCTCGTATTGATCCTGGCGATGCAAGTTTGACCATTCATGAGCTCGTATTGTGAGCGCCGAGCTCGATTCGGCGAAGACGCCTTATGTCCACGACGCGCGCTTTTGATCGTCTCGCCAAGCACTCCGCCCGATTCGCAGGACGTCCCGCAGCTTTCGGAATCGCCGGCGGGGCCATTTGCGTCTGGTGGGCGGTCGGACCGCTGTTCGGGTTCTCGGATACCTGGCAGTTGGTAATCAACACGGCCACAACCATCGTCACATTCTTGATGGTGTTTTTGATTCAGAACACTCAGAGCCGGGACACCGAGGCGATCCATATCAAGCTGGACGAACTCATTCGCGCCACCAGGCAAGCCAATAACGCGCTGATGGATATAGAAGAGTTGGACGAGGAATCCCTCGATGCGTTCCGCCGCCGCTACGAAGAGCTTGCCGAGCGGACACGAAAGCGCCGATGAATTACCAGGCCGACAGCGCGGCGCCGAGAGCGAACGCCGCCAGCATCGCCGCCACCCCGGCCGTCACCCGCCCTGCGTAGGCCGCGCCTCCACGCGCCAGCGCGAGCAGGCACTTCATGGCGCCGTTGACCGCGAACGCGCCGAACAAGCCGTAATGCGCCAGGCGCGCCTCGCCGCCCTGGGCGACCCATTGGGCCGCGGCGGCCGCGGCGGCGTGCACGTCGGCCAGTCCGGCGAGGCTGAGCACCCACGGCAGACTCGTCGGCCCCAGCCAGGCCCGCAACAGCGCGGTGGCGACCAGCACCGTAGCCAGCAGCGCCGAAATCCGTAGCGCCGCCCACAGGTCGTAAGGCCGTCCTGCCACCGCCGGCGCGGCCTGCTCCTTCAGCGCGGCGACGGCGCGCGCCGCCAGCCAGGCCGCCGCCAGCGCGGCCAGGCCGGCGCCGACCAGGGCCGGCGCCGCCCAGGCGAGCAACACCGGCGAGATCAGCCCCAGCACCAGCGCCAACTGCAGCACGGTCGCTATGTTCGACATCAACGCGGCGCTGGCCGCCAACGGTGCCTGCGCCGGGGTGGCGCGGGCGCGCTCGGCCATGGCCGCGATGGTGGCGGTGCTGGACACGAAGCCGCCGGCCAGGCCGGCGACCGGCAACCCGGCGCGCGCGCCGAACACGCGCGTGGCCAGATAGCCGCCGGCGCTGATCGTCATCACGCCGACCGCCAGAGTCCACAACTGATGCGGGTTGAACGCGTCCCACGGATCCAGCGCACGGTCGGGCAACAGCGGCAGGACGACGAAGGCGCAAGCGGCCAACAGCAGCAGGCCGCGCAGTTCCTCGTGCCCTATCCATTGCCGGCTGAAGCGGTGCAGGCGCTCGCGCGCGGCCAGCAGCACCGCGAGGATCACGCCGAGCGCCGCGGACACCGCGGCGGCGCGCATCGCCAGCGCGCCGATCAGGAAGGTCAGCAGCCAGGCGGCTTCGGTGGTCAGGCCCGGATCGTGTTCGCGCGTGCTCAGATAGCCGGCGACGACCAGCGCTCCCAGCGTCGCTCCGGCCACCAACAGGCCGACCTCGCCCAATTGCATCGAGGTGGCGCCGATCAGCGCGCTGAGGGCGAAGCTGCGTATTCCCGCCGGCTGGCGCGCGGCGCGGCCGCGGTGGGCGCGCTCGCGCTCCAGTCCGACCAGCAGGCCGACGCCCAGGGCGACGCCCAGGCCGACCAGCGACGGCGGAGCGGCGCTCGACATGGCGTTCAGAAGGCCGGCTTGCTCAATGCGCGTAGAGCACGGGTTGATCGGCGCCGATCAGCAGCTCGCGAGTGACCCCGCCCAGCGCCCACTCGCGCAGGCGCGAATGGCCGTAGCCGCCGGCGACCAGCAACTGCGAGCGACTGTGGCGGGCGTACTGGAGCACGCGCTGGGCGACGGTCTCCTCGCCTGCCGGACGCGCGACCCAGGACGCTTCGACCCCGTGCCGGCGCAGATAGGCGATCATGCGCCGCCCGGAAGGCTCGGCATCTGGCGTCTTGCCGTCGTCGATCGCCAGCAGGTCCACGTTTTTTGCGCCACGCAGCAGCGGCAGCGCCGCGCGCACCGCGTGCGCCGCTTCGCGGGTCGGCTGCCAGGCGATCGTGATGCAGCGGGTCGGCGCTTCCGCCGCGCAGCGCGGCGGCACCACCAGCACCGGGCAGCCGGCCTCCAGCAGCAGACTGGAGAAGTATTCGCGGGGCACCGCCGACTCCACCGTATCGCCGATCGCGCCACCGAGTACCACCAGATCGCAATCGTAGCTTTCTCGGGTCGCTGCACGCGGCGCGCCCATGCTCATCGCTTCGACGGTGCGGGCCTCCCAATCGATCGTTTCGGCAGCCAGGCGCTCGCGCAGCGCCGCCAGCCGGGCGCTGCCGCGGTCGCGCAGATCGGCATGCGATTGCGCGGTCACCGGGTCCGGCATCAGCCCCCAAGGATCGACCACCGGCGGCGGCAGGTCGATCATGACCAACACCGACAGATGTGCGCCGTGGAGCGCCGCCAGACGGACGGCCAGGTCCAGCGCGTCGGCGTCGCCGTCGCGGTCGACCAGGGGCAGCAACAGACTCTTGTACATGGCGCCGCTCCTCGTGCGGTCCGGATACGGTCATTGCACGCCCACGGCGCGGAGGAATCCTGATTTGGATCAACAGATCCTCGTCTCGCCAAAAGCTGAACGCGAGCCGGCTTGACCGGAGTCAGTGGCCGGCCGGGGCGGCCGGCGCCGACTGTAGGCCCCATCCACGGGTCAAGGCCATGAACAGCGAGAGATTGAGGAAATACGTGCTGGAGGAACTGGGGTTCGATCCGCGCGTCGACGCCAGCGGCATCGGCGTCGGCGTCGAGGACCGCATCGTCCGTCTTACCGGTCATGTCCACACGCTGGCGGACAAGTACGCCGTGGCCAACGCCGCCGCCCGGGTCAAGGGCGTGCGCGGCGTGGTCGTCGATGTGGAGGTCCGCTGCAAAACCGAATCCTGCCCCGACGACGAGGTCATCGCCAGGCGCGCCGCGGAGGTGCTCGCCTGGGACACGACCTTGCCGCCGGGCGCCGTCACCGTCGTGGTCGAACACGGAAAATTGCTGCTGACCGGGACAGTGGACTGGCAGTACCAGCGCAGCCGCGTCGAAACCGATCTGCGCCGTCTGGCCGGGGTTTCGTCGATCGACAACCGGATACAGATCCGCAAAGCCAACTGCCGCCGCGACGTGAAACAGTCGATAAAACAGGCGATGCGCCGGCGTGCCGATCTGGAGTCCGAACATATCCGGGTGGAGGTGGACGAGAAGGGCGAAGTCGTGCTGAAAGGGAAGGTATCCGACTGGCGAGCCCTCAACGCCGTCGAAGACGCCGCCTGGCTGGTGGCCGGGGTTCGGGCCGTGGATAACCGGGTCCGGGTGCGTTGATGCTCTGGCGCTGTCGATCGTCCGGCGGCTATCCGGCTGATGGCGGCGTCGCTGCTTCTGCAGCTGCGGACTCTCGCGGCGCGGCGGGTTAGTGCCGCGAGGGGCGTCCCGGTGCGCCCGCAACCGGCCAGAGCAGCGCTGTGCCTCCGGTCGGTCGCCCGCGCACCTGCGCTTCGCCGCGCTATCTGCCCTTCAATGGGGCGACTCTCAGAGCCTCCGTCTCCGCCTCGCTGACCCAAGCTTCGCTGGATGCCTGATGCAGGCGGGGACGCGCCGCTATCCGCGGCAGCCGCGGATGGAGTCTCGCGCAAGAGCCCGCTGGCGCTCGCGCGCGCGAGCTCGCTAGTGGCTGGAGGAGATCGGGCTTTCGGTATGCATCACGCATTGCCAGCGGTCGTCGACCTTGAGCCAGGTGGAGCTGTCGTAGACGTCCATCTGTGTTTTCCTGCCGTCCGCCTCCACCGTCTGGGCCACGCGATAGGTGGCGATCGCCACATCGTCGGTCGGAAACAGGACGTCCATCTCCGAGATGCGGTAGTCGAGCAGCTTCATCCGGTCGCTGCGGGCCATCTTGGTATAGGCGGCATGGTCGAACTTGTTGACCCCGTGCGCGCTGACCATCAGGGCCGGCTCGGTGAGCAGCTCGGTGGCCGTTTTCGGCTGCCCGTCCACGATGGATTTCCAGAACGCTTTCTCCAATCGCTCGATCGTCGATTTTTGCGATGACGCGCTCATAACCGGCCTCACTCTGAGCGGGGCGCCTAGGCATAACTCCGGCGCCGTTTTCCGACTGTGACCGGAGCGAGAAGCGGTTCATAACAATCGCCCGCTGATCGCCCCTGGCTTGCTTCGTGGGCGTATCGCCGACGACTCGCCGAGGCAAGATTGATCCCAGACACGGATTAGCGAGTGGCTGCATTGCTACACTTCGCCGGACTTAAGCCCGAATAGGGAACGTGCCGAACCGGAGCGTGTGGACCCGTTCGCCTATGTCGTCCACCCGATGAACGACGCACTACTAAGCTTTCAATCGAGACGGCCGATCGCATCGTGCATGAACCTGCTTGGCCGGCGATCCACGCGGCGTTCTCTGGCGTGCAGCGGGTGTAGTTTGGACCCGTCGAAACCGTCCGCCGCCGGGAGCGATGGCGGCTTGTCCGCCATCGCTGCACCAGGACGCGATGCGTCGGTGCGTTAGCAACAACTCGCAGCGCGGATCGAGGCATGCCCTCCAGCACAGGAGATCGATCATGAAGGTTCTTCGACACCTCGTCGCGACGGCCTGCCTGCTGGCTGCGACCGCCGCGTCCACCATGCCGCAGACGAAATCCGAGGCGACCGGTCCTCAGCCGGCCAAAAGCGCCGGACAGGACGAAGCCTCCCTCCGTGCCGGCCGCGAGTTGTCGCGGCTGTTCCTGGACGGCAAGGCCGAGGAGGTCTGGTCACGGTTTTCACCGAAGATGCGCCAGGCGGTGCCGGACGCCGAAACGCTGGCCGCATTCCGCACCCAACTCGGCACGCAGTTCGGCGAGGAGCAGGCGCCTATCTCGGAGACGACCCGCGAGGAAGGCGGAATCCGCGTGTATCTGCGCACCGCGCGCTGGAGCAAGGCGCCTGTGTCCGTGGCGATGCAATGGGCGATCGGCGCCGACGGGCGGGTCGAAGGCTTCTACGTCCGCCCCGCGCAGCCGACGAACAAGGCCGCCGCTTCGCCTCATCTCGACTACGAGACCAAGGCGGCGCTGCGGCTGCCGTTCGAGGGCGGGTGATTCGTCGCCTGGGGCGGACGGTCGCTCGAGCAGAACTATCATGCCGCGAGCCCGGACCAGCGTTTCGCCTACGACTTCCTCAAGCGCGTCGACGGCAGCAGCCATCGCGGCGACGGCGCCCAGCTCGCGGACTACCACTGCTGGAACCAGCCGATACTCGCTCCGGCGGCCGGACGCGTGGTCGCCGCGGTGGACGGCCTGCCCGACCAGGCGATCGGCACCACCAACACCGACGCGCCGGCAGGCAACCACGTCATGCTCGATCTCGGCAACGGCGAGTACGCGCTGCTCGCGCATTTTCGCCAGGGCAGCGTGCAGGTCGAAGCGGACGACCGGGTCGCCGCCGGCGACGTGCTCGGCCGCTGCGGCAACAGCGGCAACACCAGCGAACCCCACCTGCATTTCCACCTGCAGGATTCGCCACACTTCGGCCAGGGCGCCGGCCTGCCGGCATTCTTCAACGACTACGCCGCCGACGGCCGCCGCGTCGCCCGCGGCGAGCCGCAGCGCGGCCAGTCCATCTCCGTGCGATAGCCAATAGCAGCGCGCTTTTTTCCCAGGCGGGTTTGTCCGAATTCCCCGGGGGATTTCAGGCACGATCGCCCATCCGGGACGAGCGGGATATACCGCGCGACGGCTTCCGGCGAATCGCTGAGAACGGTGCTCCCGCCCTGCTGTTCCCTTGCACGGTGCGCGTGGGCGTCGTCTCGAAACCGCAACCCGACGCCCGGATTGGCCCAGCCGTCGTCGCCGCGTCCGACCATGCAAACTCGGGTTTCGTCCGGCTCGTGCCGTTCGGCATCAATGCCCCATCCGGGCGCTGCGGCCGACGGCTGCCGCCGCAGCACGCCTAGGCAGCCCGCCAGCGCGCGAACCGCTGTTAGTTCCCCAGCGCAGTCGGGAGCAGGTTACAAGCAACGCAAAACCTTGCAGACTCCCCGCTCCGAGTTCCCCGAGCGGATCGAACCTTGATGCGAAAGCAGTGGGGCACGCTTCGAACCCTGATCGAGGCCCGTCTGCCCGCGCCCGGCGCGCGACCGATCCTGGTGGGCGTGGCGGCGTGGGCGTTTGTGACCCTGGTCAGCGCGGCCCAGGGGCAGGCGTTCGCCGCCTATCGGGGCCGCCCCCAGGATTGGTGGGCGACGCTCGGTTATACCGCTGCGATATTTTCGGTCTGGGCCGCGTTGGCGCCGGCCATACTGGCAGGGGCCGAGCGGTTGCTCGCGACCGGTTGGAGCAGAGGGCTGCAGTCGGCCGTCGCCGTGCTCGGGTATCCGGTCGCGACCGGACTGCACGTGGCCCTGTTCGTGGTTGTTTTCTGGCCCGTCTACGGGGTGGGGCTGCCCGGCCCGTCGGCGATGGTCTGGCCGGTGGTGATGGCCAACGTGGACAAGGCCGCGTTCGCCTATGCCGCCCTGATGATCGTCGTGCTGGTCCGCCGGCACCTGCGCCGGCGCCCCGGCGCCGCCGAGCCGGCGCTGGAAAAGCCCGAAAGCGAGGGCCTCTGGATTCGCGTGGGCGCCGGCTCGCGCCTGGTCCGCTTCCAGGAGATCGACTGGATCGCCGCCGCCGGCGACTACGCCGAGGTCCACGCCGGCGGCCGCAGCCTGCTCATGGACCGGTCGCTTGCCGCCCTGACCGGCGAACTCCCGGCCGACTTCGCCCGGATCCATCGCGGCGCGATCGTGCGCCTGGACCGGATCTGCGAGGTGCGCAGCCTGGGCCGGGGCGACGCCAGCGTGGTCCTGCGGGACGGCCGCACGTTGCGTCTGAGCCGGCGCTACCGCGACAACCTCGCGACCTTCCTGGCCCGCTGAACCCGCTCGCCGACCGGGCGGTCCCGCTCGCAGAATTGTCCTGGCCCGTGCGCCCGGCCCCGGCTTAGCTTGCCTCCAGGTCCAGGAACGAGGTGCTTCGCCGTGCGCAACATGTACTCCGCTTTGCTGTTCGCTCTGCCCATGCTGCTGCTGGCGATCGGCTCGATCCAGGCCTTCGAGGCCGACGACCGGGTCGTGGTCATCGGCGCCCTGCATGGCCTGCATGATCGCGAGCCGGCGTTCGACCACGATCGTCTGCGCTCCGCGATCGAGGACTTCCGCCCGCAGGTTCTGGTCCTGGAGGTTCGGCCCGACGAACTGGCAGAGAGAAAGCCGACTCCGGGGCGGCCGGAATACCCGGCGGTCGTCTGGCCGCTTCTGGCCCGGATGCGGGTGGATGCCGTCGCCATGGAACCCGGCGGCGTTCTCTTTGAGGACATCACCCGCCAGGCAGGGGCGGCGCTCGAAGCGCTCAAGCAGCGCGACCCGGCCGGGGCCGCCGCCCTGTCCCGGCTGGACGCGGCGACCGAGGACGCGCTCGTGGCGTACTGGCGGCAGCCGGGGCAGGTCCAGGACGACCGGACCGCGGCGATCGCCGACGGCCTGCAGTCGGCCAGGTTCGCGTTGGCGGGCCCGCGCTTCGCGGCTTCGCAGGCCCGATGGGACGGCTACATGTCCAGCCAGGTGCGACGGGCGGTCCGCGACAATCCGGGCAAGCGGGTCATGGTCATCGGCAGCTACCGCAACCGCGCGTTGCTCGACCGGGCCGCCCGTGAGCTGGCTCCGCAGCGCGTCGTCGACGCGCAGGCTTGGATCGGCAAGGGGGTTCCGCCCGCGGGCGCGGGCCGAAACTGAGCCCGGCCCCGCATGCCGGCGATGGCGAGCGGCACCCCAGTACAGCGCATGCCCGGCGTTGGCGCTCGCGCTTCGAGGACCTGGGCTGTCCTCGATCGATCCATCGCGCGCACTCGGACTGTACAAGCGTGACGCACGGCCACCGGCGCATGAGGACCGGGCCGGATCATGGCGCCGGCAAGGACCCGAACCGCCGGTGAGTTGGCCGGCGCGGCCCGATCGGCCGCGCTGGCCTGCATGTCGCAGATGTATCGAGCTTCCGGGCCCTCGCGAACCTGGCCCGGCCCCCTCTTCTCGAGAGCAAGCCATGACGAATATCGGAAAACCAGCGCCCGACGCATCGCCTACCCCGATCGTCCGCACGTTCGCATGCGCCGCGCTGGTCGCGTTCGCCGGCACTGCCGACGCGCAGCAAGCGCTGCGCGGCTGGCAGCTGAGCCCCGCCAACACCGGCCTGGCCGCGCTCGGGCGGCATACCTGCGATTCCTTGCCGCGTTACACCGGCAACGCCAGGCTGCCGGCCGGCGCCCGGATCAGCGAAGTGCGCTTCGAGACGCCGCTGGACCTGTCCGCCGGCGACATCGTCATCGAGCGCTCGTGCTTCCGCCCGGCCTCGCTCAGCGAAGGCACCGCGGTGCTGACCACGACCGACTACACGCGCTGCATAGACGACGCCTGCCCACCGGCCAGGGGCCGGGTCGAGATCCGCGACTCGGAGATATCGGGCGCGCTGGTCCCGCAAAGGCGCATTTCGCGTTCGTGCGCGTTCCTCGGCGTGGGCATCCTCGAGCGCAACTATATCCACGACACCGGCAGCGGCATCTGCTTCTACAACACCGGCCCGCAATACGACGCCGTCGCCGACGGCAACTACGTTCACCGCCTGCGCTCGTACGGCACCGGCCCCAGCGCTTCGCACAACTCGGCCGCGACCGTGCGCGACTTCTCCACCGCCGCCAATCCTCTGCGGCGCATGCTGATCCGCAACAACCGCCTCGACATCCGTTCGGGCAACGACACCGGTTCGCTGTTCTTGCAGACCGCTGCCGACATCGACCAAGTCCAGGTCGAAGGCAACCTGTTCGAGGGCGAAGGCTACCAGCTGATCCTGGAGTCCCGCTGGGGCAACCGCTACGGCCGCGCACTGAGCGTGGTCGACAATCGCTTCAGCGGGACCGGCTACGGTTACGGCTACGTTTACGACGAGGGCGCGCGACTCGGTTATGGCTGGAGCCAATGGACCGACAACTACCGCAACGACCCCACTCAGCCCGGCCACCGCGGCGATGCGCTGGCCAATCCGGAACCTTACTCGGACTGACACGACAGCGCATCGCCGCTGCATCGGCCGGCCGGCACCGACGCTCGACAGCCCGGCGCAATGGCGGCGGCCATGCCGCCGCCGGATAGCGGAGATGACGGTTGCCCGCTCCGCCGGCTAGATCAAGCCGGGGGCGGCACGGCAAGACGCGTGCAGCCGGAGGGCTGTCGGTCCTCCTCGCGGCCGGTGCGTCGCGCGATCCGCGCGCGATGCCGGCGGTGCGACAGCGCGAGGCTCGATCTCAAACCGCGCAGTCGGCGGCGTCCTTGGGCTGCGCCACCGCCGCGCCGGGCGGGCCGCCCACGAAGTGGCGCACCAGTGGGCGGGAGTCCGGTTCCAGCAGACCGGCGATGCGCTGCTGCAGACTGCGCTCGTCCTCGGTCACGCGTTCGTGCAAGCGCAGGTGCTCCAGCCACGAACTGCCGACGAAGTATTCCAGATATACGCCGGGCGCCTCGGTGTCCTCGGCCACCGACCAGGCGATCGCGCCGTCGCGACGGCGGCTTCGGCCGAGCAAGGCCATCAGCTCGAGGAATTCGCCGCGCCGATCCGGGCGCACTTGATACTCGACGGTGACCAGGACCGGGCCGCGCTCGCCGGCGATCTCGGCCAACGGCAGCGGCTGCGGCCAATGGCCCGAGGGGGCGGTGTTGAGCTGCGCCGCCGGGCCCAGGCGGAAGCGCCGCAGCGCCAGCGCCGCGGCCGCTGCGCCGGCGGCGGCGATCGTCAGCGCGCGATCGCTGCCCCAATGCTGGGCCAGCGCTCCCCAACCCAGGCTGCCGACGGCCATGCCGGCGGAGAACACTACGATGTACAGCGACAGCGCGCGGGCCCGCACCCACGCCGGCACCGAGACCTGGGCCGCGATCTGCAACGAGGACAGCACGCTGATCCAGGCCAGGCCGTTGAGGACAGCGACCGGATACAGCAGGCGAACGTCGCGCAGCAGCGCCATCGCGAGCATGCAGCCGGCGTAGACGAAGGTCGCCAGCGCCACCAGGCGGTCGCCGTCCAGCCGCCGGCGTATGCGCGGCAAGCCGATCGCTCCCAGGATGGCGCCGGCACCGATGCAACCCAGCAACAGGCCGTAAGTGCCGGCGCTGGCGCCCAGTTCCTGCTTGACCACGATCGGCAGCAGCGCGGTCAGCGCGCTGGCGAAGAAGAAGAACCCGGCGGCCTTGATCAGCACCGCTTGCAGCACCGTGGCTTCGCGCGCGTAACGCAGGCCGGCCCGCAAGGCGGCGCCGAAATGCTCCGGAGGCAAGGCCGCGGCGGCGGCATTGCGCTTCCAGCGCGCCAACACCACGGCCACGCCGAGGAAGCTGACGGCATTGATCGCGAACGCCCAGCCGGCGCCGGCCTGCGCCACGATCAGGCCGCCCAGCGCCGGCCCGATCGCGCGGGCGATGTTCATGCTCAGCGACCCCAGCGCGACCGCCTGTCCGAGCATGCGGCGCGGCACCAACTCCGGTGTGGTCGCCTGCTGCGCGGGCATCGCCATCGCCGCTCCGCAACCGAGCAGGAAGGTCAGCGCGACCAGGCCCCAGGGGCCGAGCCGGTCGAAATGCGCGAGCAGGGCCAGGGCGGTGGCCGCGGCGAACATCCACAGTTGGGCGAGGATCAGGTAGCGGCGCCGATCGACGATGTCGGCCAGGGTCCCGGCGATCACCGCCAGCAACACCACCGGCAGCGTCGTCGCCGCCTGCACGGCCGCCACCATCAGCGGCGACTGGGTGGTTTCGGCCATGACCCAGGCCGCGGCCACGTCGTGGATCCAAGTGCCGATGTTGCCGGCCAGGATCGCCAGCCACAGCGCGCGGAACTCGGGCTCGCGCAGCGGCGCCCAGGGGCCTTCGGCGGGCGCCGGAGTCGATGCTTGGCTCATAGCGGCATTTCCTTTCTTGCGGTTCTCACAGCTGCAGAATGCCGCGCCGCAAGGCGATGGTGACGGCATGGGTGCGGTCGTTGGCGCCGAGCTTGGCGAGGATGCTCTTCATGTGCGCCTTGACCGTTTCCTCGGTCACGTTCAATTGCGCGGCGACGAGTTTGTTCGAGTTGCCGCCGGCGACGCCCTTGAGCACGTCGAGCTCGCGCAGGGTCAGCTCGGCGTCGGCCGAATGCGCGGCGATCTCGGCCGCGACCTCCGGCGGGATGCGGCGGCGCCCGGCCAGGGTGGCGCGAATCGTATCGACCAGTTCCTTGCGCAGCGAACTCTTGAGCAAGTAGCTCTGCGCCCCGGCCTTGAGCGCGCGCACCGCTTGCGCGTCGCCCTGGTAGGTGGTCACCACGATGATGCGCGCGGCCGGAAACTCGGCGCGGATGGCTTCGATCGCGGCGACGCCGCCGAGTTCCGGCATCTGCAGGTCCATCAGCACCACGTCCGGCAGGCTGCCGCGAAACGCGTCGATGGCCTCGCGGCCGTTGGCCGCCTCGGCGACGATGCGCATGTCCGCTTCGCTCTCCAGCACGCTCGCGATGCCTTCGCGCAGCAGAGGGTGGTCGTCGACGACCAGGATTCGGGTCGGTCTAGGGGGCATCGGTCTCGTTCCTTCGGATCGTCTTGCGGATCCGCTGCAGCCAGCGTCGCCAGCGGACGTTGCGGCTTCCCGCACATGCCGCCATCGGCAGCGTCACCTCGATTTCGGTGCCGCCGCCGCCGCGGCTCCAGAGCCGGAACCGCGCGCCGACGCCGAGGGCGCGCTCGCGCATGCCCGACAGGCCCCAATGCCCCGGACGGCCGCCGGCGCGCTGGATCTCCTCGTCGATACCGCGGCCGTCGTCGCGCACCCGCAGGCGCAAGCGCTTGCGGTCGCAGGCGAGTTCGACTTCGATGTGGCGCGCGTGGGCATGGCGGAAGGCGTTGGCGAGCGCTTCGCGGCCGATCCGGAACAACTCGTCGCGCAACAACGGGTCCAGCTCCGGCAGCCGGCCTTCGACCACCACCTTGAATTGGGCGGGGTGCTGCTCGGCCAGCTCGGCGCCGAGGTAGGCGAAGGCGTCGGCCAGGCCCTGCGGCAGGCCGGCGCCGCCGGCGCGCAGGTCGCGCACGCGATCGCGGGCTTCGGCGATGACTTCGTCGGCGCGATCGAGCGCGCTCTCGATCGCTGCGCGGGTCGGGTCGCCCTGCGGGACTTTGTTGGCGACGCCCTGCAGGCGCAGGACCAGGCCCTGGGTGCTCTGCAGCAGGGTGTCGTGCAGTTCGCGCGCGATGCGCTCGCGCTCCTGGTGGCGCTCTCCCAGGCGCGCGCGAAGCCGCGCGGAAATCTGCCGCAACCGGAGCAGGTACACGCCGAACAGCGCGGCCGCCGCGGCCGCCGCGCACAGCATCGCGAACCACCAGGTTTCGGTGAAGCGCGGCGCGATCGAGAAGGCTTGCGCGGCGGCGCGACGGCTCCACAGCCCGCTTTCGTTGGCCGCGATCACCTCGAAGCGATAGTCGCCCGGCGGCAGGTTGGTGAAGAAGGCCTGGCGCCGGTTGCCGCCGTCCCGCCAACGTCCGTCCAGGCCGACCAAGCGGTAACGGAACTGCGCTCGCCTGGGCATGCTCAGGCTCAGCGAGCTGTAGTCGATCTGCAGGTCGCGCGCTTGTTCGGGCAGTTTCAGTGCGGGGCCGGGCGGATAGCGGCGGCCATTGGCGGCGAGCCCGCGGATCGATACCGGCGGCGCCACCGCATTGGCGCGCACCTGCGCCGGATCCACGGTCGCCACGCCCTGATTGGTCGCGAACCACAGCCGCCCGTCCGGCGCGGCCAGCGCGGAGGGCGTCACCACCGCCTGCTGGGCCAGCCCGGGCAGACCGTCGTCGTCGTCGAACAACTCGGTGCGCAACGCGTGGCCCGGGGTCGCCGCGGCGCGTTCGAGTTCGTCGCGTTCGATCCGGACCAGGCCGCGCATGCCGTTGAGCCACAGCGCCGCGTCGGCGGCGACGACGATGCCGGTGATGCCGGTCAGCCGTTGCGGATGATCCGCCGTCAGCGGTCGCACCCGGCCGTCGCGGATCAGCGCCAGGCCGGTCTCGCCGGCAGCGAGCATGTCCGGCCGGCGCGCGGCCGAGCCAGGCAACGGCGCCAGCTCGGAGATCGCGGTCAGCGCGCCGATCCTCAGACCGTCGGCGCTGCCGTAGCGGCGCTGGGCGACGCCGTCCCAGCGCGCCAATTCGCTGC
Organism: Lysobacter sp. Soil_C_15; assembly: GCF_057657315.1. Lineage (NCBI taxonomy): Bacteria > Pseudomonadati > Pseudomonadota > Gammaproteobacteria > Lysobacterales > Lysobacteraceae > Lysobacter > Lysobacter sp. Soil_C_15. Next base: position 827,054 of record NZ_JBDGIR010000001.1, on the reverse strand, counting down.
GCGGGTAACCGATCCAGGCCGCGCCGTCGCTGCTGCCGGCCAGCACCGTCGCATCGCGCCAGCGCAGCAGGCCGGCGCCCGCGGCGCGCCAGCGTTCGCCGTCGAAACGTTGCAGCCCGCCCGGATCCCAGATCGCCCACAGTTGCGCGCCCGGCGCGGGCGCGAGCAAGCGCGGGCCGGCGCCGGGCACGGGGCCGGGCACCGCGGTCATCGCGCCGTCGTCGCGGCGCCACAGGTTCGCGCGCGTCGCGATCCAGGCGCGGCCGTCGTCGGCGCGCGCGATCGCATCGAACAGTTCGCCGCGATCGGAACGCGCCAGCGGGACCAGATCGTCGGCGTCGATCCGGAACAGTTGTTCGCCGGCGGTGACCAACGGGCGTCCGGATCCGCCGTCGATGCCGATGGCATAGGTATGTTGCTGGTTCAGACGCTCGTCGGCCAGCGCATTGACGCGGTTGAAGCGGAAACGGTGCAAACCCAGGTTGGTGCCGACCCAGACGTTGCCCTCGCGGTCCTCGAATACCGGCACCGCACGGTCGGACGTCAGGCCGTTGCGCTTGCCGATGGCGGCGTCGAGGTCGCTCGCGCGCAGGCTGTAGCCGGCGCCGAAACGCTGCAGTCCCGACGTCCGGATCACCCCGCCGCCGGTGCGGTCGGTGCCCCACAGCGCGCCGTGGGCGTCCACCCGCATGCGCGCCAGTCGGGGACGGTCGGTGCGCGTGCGGGATTGGCGCGCGGCGAGGGCGGGGCTGGCTGCGACGGCGCGGGTGCCGTGCTCGCCATCGGATACCCAGATCCGGCCTTGCCGGTCCTGGGCCAGCGACGCGTACACGCCGGCCGGTTCGCCGCTGTCCAGGAAGCGCCGCGCGCCGCGCGGGAGATAGACCAGGCGGGTGCCGGAGGTGACCCACAAGGTGCCTCGGGCGTCCAGCCACAAGGCGTCGGCGCGTGGGCCCGGATAGCCCCATTCGGCGCCGACTTTGCTCCATCGCCCGCGCTCGTATCGCGCCAGGCCGCTGCCGGCGGCGGCCCACACCACGCCGTCGCGGTCCTCGGCCAGGTCCATGATCAGCTGGGTCGGCGCGCCATCGGCCGGACCGTAGTGGCGGACGCGGCCGTCGCGCACGACGCTGACGCCGCCGATCAGGAACCCCATCCACACGCTGCCGTCGCCGGCGACGGTCAAGGCGGTGATGTTGTTGGACGCGAACTCGGGACCGGATGGACGATAGGGTTCGAACTGGACGCCGTCGAAGCGGTACAGGCCGGTGCCGGTGCCCAGCCAGAGATAGCCGTCGCGTCCTTGCGCGATCGCCCAGATGTCCGCCGGCGCGCCGTCGCGCAGGCTCCAGGCGCTGTGGTGATACTGCGGCGCGTCGAAGCGCGGCTTGGCGGCGGCGCCGCGCGGCATCCAGGCCAGCCACGCGACAAGCGCGACCGCGGTCAAAATTCGCGCTGGCACGGCCCTCGACTCCACGCAGTGCCCTCGTCTGTAAACCCGGCTGAATCTTCGGGCGACAAATTTACGGCATTCCGGGGCTGCTCCATCCCCCGGAAGAGGTAGTCGCGCCTGCCCCGGCCGCGGTTGGCCGAGTACTCGCAGCCGGCTTAGCCTCGATGCGTGCAGCGTCTCTACTCACTTTTCCCGCATGGCCTGCCGGGCCTGGGCTTGATCGGATTGCGCCTGGCGGCCGCATTGAGCCTGCACGAGCACGATCCGGCCGCCTACTGGCCCGACGCGGCATCGGCCTTGCACTGGCTCGCCGCGGCGATCGGCCTGGGCCTGATCGGCGGCGTGTTGACGCCATGGCTGAGCCTGCTCAGCGTCGCCTCGATCTGCGTCGGCTGGTGCCTGGGCGCGTGGACCGTATCGGCGGGTGCGCTGGCGCTGGCGCTGGCCGCATTGGCGCTGAGCTTGCTCGGCCCGGGCGCGTACTCGATGGATGCGCATCTGTTCGGCCGGCGCGTGCTGCGCCTGCCGGAACGGCGGCCGTGAGCGGCGCCTCCCCCGAACGAGGGAGCGGGCGCTCGCCCGATCCGGGATTCAACCGCGGCCCGGGCGTAGCGAGCATAGCTGCCGAACGTCGGGCCTCGCGCCGCGCGTTCTCCCCTCAGCCATCGCAGGAGCCGGCCGTGAACCGCAGCGACGTCCAGTCCCGCCCCGCACCCGGCCGCAGCGCATCGCCGCCGGCGTTCGCCGAGGGCTTGAGCGATGCGGCGATGGCCCGCGTGCAGGCCTTCGTCGATGCGCATCTGGCCACGCCCATTTCGCTGCAGCACCTGGCCGAACAGGCCTGCATCAGCCGTTTCCATTTCGCCCGCCTGTTCCGCGCCCGCACCGGCCTGAGCCCGATGCAGTACCTGAAGCTGCAGCGCATCGAAGCGGCCAAGCGCTTGTTGCGCCAGCCCGCGCCTTGCCTGAGCCGCATCGCCGTGGCCCTGGGGTTCTTCGACCAAAGCCATTTCACCCGGGTGTTCCGCAGGGCCACCGGGCAATCGCCGGGGCGCTTCGCCGCCGGCGCCGACGACGGCAGCTGCACGCCGACGCTGTACCCGGCGCTGCGATTCGCGGCCCGCAGCCGCCGCCGTCGCGTTTCGTCGCGGACCGATGCGCATACAGCACGCGCATCCAATCCATCCGCGCGCGCCGCCCGCATCGTGTAGCGAAGCCGCGCCGGCGCAGGCCGGCGACTTCCCGATACCGCTTGTACGCCGAGCCCTCTCGCGGCCGCTCTTCCCCCGTTCGCCACAGGAACCGATCCGATGCCCACCGCCACCCCGACTCCCGGCAAGCGACTGCTGACCCCCGGCGACCACAGCCTGATCCTGATCGACCACCAGTCGCAGATGGCGTTCGCCACCCACTCCATCGACGTGGTGTCGCTGCGCAACAACGTCGCCCTGGTCGCCCATGCTGCCGCCGGTTTTGGGGTCGACACGATCCTGACCACGGTCGCCGAAACGTCCTTCTCCGGCCCTTTGTTCCCGGAGATCTCCGCCGCGCTTCCAGGGGTGGCGGCGCTCGACCGCACCAGCATGAACGCCTGGGAGGACGCAGCGGTCGTCGATCGGGTCAACGCCGGCGGCAAGTCGCGGCTGGTGATGGCCGGCTTGTGGACCAGCGTGTGCATCGTCGGCCCGGTACTCTCGGCCCTGGAGCAGGGCTTCGAGGTCTACGTCATCGCCGACAGCTGCGGCGACGTCTCCGGCGAAGCGCACGAGCGCGCGATGCAGCGCATGATCCAGGCCGGCGCGGTGCCGATGACCAGCGTGCAATACCTGCTGGAGCTGCAACGCGACTGGGCGCGGGCGCAGACCTACGAGCTGACCACCGGCATCGCGCGCGAGTACGGCGGCGGCTACGGCCTCGGCATCCAGTACGCCAAGTCCATGTTCGGCGCCTCCGAAGGCGGCCACTGAGCCGAGACTTGCCGCGATGGCCGACGTCGTCCGCCGCCGCCTGCTCGCCGCCGCCCTGGCCGGTCCGCTGGCGGGCTGCCTGAGCAGCAACGGCCCGAACGCCCCGCGAGGTTCCTCCGCCATGGCCGACTTGATCGTCCTCAACGCGCGCGTCACCACGCTCGACCCGCGGCGCCCATCGGCTACGGCCTTGGCCGTGGCCGACGGCCGGGTCCTCGCGGTCGGCGACGATGCGCAGATCGCCGCGCTTGCCGGGCCGCGCACGCGGCGTATCGACGCCGCAGGCCGGCGCCTGATTCCGGGTCTCAACGACAGCCACATCCATCTGATCCGCGGCGGCCTCAACTACAACCTGGAACTGCGCTGGGACGGCGTGCGCAGCCTGGCCGACGCGATGGCGATGCTGCGCGAGCAGGTCGCGCGAACCCCGGCGCCGCAATGGGTGCGCGTGGTCGGCGGATTCAGCGAACACCAGTTCGTCGAAAAGCGTCTGCCGACCCTGGAGGAGATCAACGCCGCCGCGCCCGACACCCCGGTGTTCATCCTGCATCTGTACGATCGCGCCCTGCTCAACCGCGCCGCGTTGCGCGCGGTCGGCTACGACAGGCACAGCCAGGACCCGCCCGGCGGCCGGATCGAACGCGACAAGGCCGGCAATCCGACCGGGCTGCTGCTGGCCAAGCCCAATGCGCTGATCCTCTACGCCACTTTGGCGAAGGGGCCGAAGCTGCCGGCCGAGTATCAGCGCAATTCGACCCGCCAGTTCATGCGCGAACTCAACCGTCTCGGCGTCACCTCGGTGATCGACGCCGGCGGCGGATTCCAGAACTACCCCGACGACTACCGGATCATTCGCGAGCTGCATGCCGACGATCAGTTGACCGTGCGCATCGCCTACAACCTGTTCACCCAGAACAAGGGCGGCGAACTGGAAGACTTCGAGCGCTGGAGCGCGATGCTGGCGCCGCGCGAGGGCGACGACCTGCTGCGCCACAACGGCGCCGGCGAAATGCTGGTGTTCTCCGCGGCCGACTTCGAAGACTTCCGCGAGCCGCGTCCGGAACTGCCGGCGGAGCTGGAGCCCGATCTGGAACGGGTGGTGCGCCTGTTGGGCGAGAAGCGCTGGCCGTTCCGCATCCACGCCACCTACGACGAGAGCATCGGCCGCATTCTCGACGTCTGCGAGCGGGTCGACCGCGAGATTCCGCTGCGCGGACTGAACTGGATCGTCGACCACGCCGAAACCGTCTGCGACCGAAACATCGAGCGCATCGGCGCGCTCGGCGGCGGCATCGCGATCCAGCACCGCATGGCCTACCAGGGCGAGTACTTCCTGCAACGCTACGGCGCGGCCGCGATGCGGCGCACGCCGCCGGTGCGGCGCATGCTCGCCGCCGGCGTGCCGGTCGGCGCCGGCAGCGACGCGACCCGGGTGGCCAGCTACAACCCATGGGTGGCGCTGTACTGGCTCAGCACCGGGCGCACGGTCGGCGGACTGGCGATGTACGGCGACGACAATCTGCTCGAACGCGAGCAGGCGCTGCGCTTGTACACCCAGGGCAGCGCCTGGTTCTCTTCGGAGCAGGACCGCAAGGGCGCGTTGACGCCCGGGCAGTTCGCCGATTTCGCGGTGCTTTCGGCCGACTATTTCCATGTGGCCGACGCCGAGATCCCGGCGATCACCAGCCTGCTGACCGTGCTCGGCGGGCGGGTGGTGCACGGCGCCGGCGAGTTCGCGCCGCTGGCGCCCGAGTTGCCGGCGCCGATGCCGGATTGGTCGCCGGCGGGGCGCTTCGGCGGCTACCAGCCGGGCAGCTTGATCCAGGCCGTGGCCGGCCTGGGCCAGGCGCACGCCCAGGCGCACGGCGGCGCCTGCCACGCGCATCCGCACGGCCATGCCGCGCGGCAGGCCGTGCCGGTGGCCGACGATCGCGGCTTCTGGGGCGCGTTGGGCTGCTCCTGCTTCGCATTCTGATTGCCTTTCGATCGCACTCACGCCGGACTCGCGCATGAATCCAAAACTGTTGGCCGGTTTGCTGTTGGGCTTCGGCATCGGTCTGGGCTGCCGCGCGTCGGGCATCCCGTCGCCCGCGCCGCCGGCCCTGGCCGGCGCCCTGCTGGTGGTGGCGATGACCGCAGGCTATACGCTCGCCGACCGCTTCCTCGCCCGCCGCCCGGCGACCCGTCTGCACGATTGCGGCGGTCCGACCGGGCAGACCCGCGGCGCCGCCGGCGAGCACGACCGGCCATGACCGCTACCCTGATCGGCCTGATCCTGGCCTTGGCGATCGGCGCGGCTTGCCGTCTGGTCGATATTCCGGTGCCGGCGCCGCCCAAGCTGCAAGGCGCGCTGCTGGTGCTGGCGATGACGCTGGGCTTTCTCGCCGGCGAGCGCTGGCTGGGATGAGGCGGCGTCCGCGCGCCTGCGCACGCTGGCCGCAGCACGATTTTGCAAGACGCCGTTCCGGCTTGCGTTCAGTCTTGGCTTTGCCGCTGCACTTCGACCATCGCTGATCGTCCTTCAGATCGCCCTTCGAGATCGCTCATGCCCAAGCCGCCCCCTGTCGACGAAACCCGCCGCCAATTGCTCATCGCCGGTTCCGCCCTGGCCGTCGCGGGCCTGGGCCTGGCGGCCTGCAGTTCCGATATCGCTCCGGCCGCGCCGGCAGCCAACCCTTCCCCTACTTCCGAACCCGCTACAGGAGCCAAGACCGTGGCCACCCTCACCACCAAAGACGATGTGCAGATCTACTACAAGGACTGGGGCCCGCGCGACGGCCAGCCGGTAGTCTTCAGCCATGGCTGGCCGCTCAGCGCGGACAGCTGGGAAGCGCAGATGCTGTTCCTGGCGTCCAACGGCTATCGCTGCATCGCCCACGACCGCCGCGGCCACGGCCGTTCCAGCCAGCCCTGGGACGGCAACGACATGGATCACTACGCCGACGACCTGGCGCAGCTGATCGAGCACCTCGACCTCAAGGGCGCGACGCTGTTCGGCTTCTCCACCGGCGGCGGCGAAGTGGCGCGCTACATCGGCCGCCACGGCACCGCGCGGCTGAAGAAGGCCGGCCTGATCTCGGCGGTGCCGCCGCTGATGCTCAAGACCGACGCCAACCCCGGCGGCTTGCCGATCGAAGTGTTCGACGGCCTGCGCGCCGGATCGATCGCCGACCGCTCGCAGCTGTACAAGGACCTCGCCGCCGGCCCGTTCTTCGGCTATAACCGCCCCGGCGCGAAGAAGTCGCAGGGCGCGATCGACTGGTTCTGGATGCAGGGCATGTGGGCCGGGCACAAGAACGCCTACGACTGCATCAAGGCCTTCTCCGAAACCGACTTCACCGAGGACCTGAAGAAGATCGACGTGCCGGTGCTGATCGTGCACGGCGACGACGACCAGGTCGTGCCGATCGACGCCGCCGCCCGCGCCTCGGCCAAGCTGATCAAGAACAACCGGCTGATCGTCTATCCGGGCGGCCCGCACGGCATCACCGATACCCACAAGGACCGGCTCAACCAGGACCTGCTCGAGTTCCTCAAGTCCTGACCGCTTGCCACGCCCCGCCGGGCCGGATCGAACCGGCCCGGCTCAGCCAGGAGTAGCGACCATGCTGGGAATCACCCCGTTCGGAGCGTTCCACACCGCATTGGCTTTGCTCGCGCTGATCGCAGGCGCGGCCTGCCTGCTTCGCCACGGCCGCATCGCGCTGGCCTGGCGCAGCGGCCGCGGCTACGTCTGGCTCACCGTCGCCGCCTGCGTGACCGGGCTTTTCATCTTCCATCACGGCGGCTTCGGCCCGCCGCATGCCTTGAGCCTGCTCACCCTGGCCGCGCTGGTCGTGGCCGCCGGCGCCGAGCGCTACCGCTGGTTCGGCCGCGCCGCGGCCTACGTATCGACGTTGACCTATTCGCTGACGTTCTTCTTCCACTTCATTCCCGGCTTCACCGAGACCCTGACCCGGCTTCCCGCCGGGCGGCCCTGGGCGAGCGGACCGCAGGACCCGAAGCTGGCCGCGATCATCGGCGTCTGCTTCCTGCTCTATCTGATCGGCGCTGCATGGCAGGCCATCGGTATTCGCCGTCAGGCCAGGCACTCGAATGCCTCGGGCCCCGAAGCCGCAGGTCGGGCAATTCAGTAAAAACGTGTCCAAGAGTGCAACGCCGCCTGTGTCGAGGTCAGTTCGCCCGATGAGGGCATGCTCATCCGCCGCTGCTGGGAAGTGCGCTCGTGAGTAGCGCCAACATCTGTGGCGAATCTGGCTCAGTGTTGGCTACGAGCATGACTATCGAACGGCGGTGCGGTTCCGACGTCTCGGGCAAAACCGCGAGCAACAGCGACTCTCCACCCGAACATCAGGCGGAGCGGTACGCGATGCGTAGGTGCGTTCTGATCTTGTCAGAGGCGTTCGCCATGCCGCTCAGGAGAAGCCAGACGGCGTCACACGTGTCGGCCGGCAGGTAAATTCGATTTCGATTGAAGTAACGAAAAAAGCTTCGACTTTCGCTGATACAAGGGCGCGTTGAAATTCGTTCTTTGTTTGCCCCGTCAGATCCACGTCATTGACATACAAGCGAACCTCCCACTCCACATCTGCTAGCAGGCCACAAACTTCAGAAATGACATCCGCCCGTCGGGTTTGCAATTGTACGGCTTTGAGTGAGTGCTCTTGGGCGAGCAGGGAAAGTTCATGAGTAGACCTAGCTAAGGCCAGTTCATGCTTCTTGTCGATGTTGGACTAGTAACGTTCCAAGTCCTTTCCGAGCCAATGCTTAAGCAGACTACGAGCTAGGAGTCCCAAAATAATTAACAGGACGGCTTGCCCCCGGAAAGCAGCCAAAACCACTTCCTAAGGCGACATGATTGTTCCAATACTATTAATAATCTGACGCTACAAGACGCGGAGCAGTTTCAACGTCGCGGCGCCCATTCGCCGGCAGCGTTGTAGTTGAATGACCGCAAAAGCCCCGCTGACTGCCACACGAGATCGAAGAGAGGGCGCAGGGCTTTCTCTTCCGGCACATCAGCGGGAATGAGTACCTCAGGAAGGGCGAGCGTGGCGCGGTCAAACTTGCCTTGGTCATCGTCAATGTTGAACCTGAATCTGTCGATACCCAACTGCACTTCATTAGCTCTATGAAACGAGAGCATGCATGTCAACTCCGCGCTGAATCCAAGGGATTCATACTCCTTGCGCATTGCTCCAAGTAGCTTGATAAGCTCTTCCTCGTAGCTAAGGCTAGGCAAGTTGAAACTGCCATCTTCTCTTTCCCTGAGTGTGTTTACGCTCTCGTAGAATCCGTTTCGGAACAACATTGCGTATCCGTGAGTACCTCTAGGCTCTGGGTTCCGAATCGCTACGATGCCATCCGCATTGAGACGAGGATTGCCTCGAGCGCCAGGCTGGGGCAGATGCCGCTGACTGACGGCGTAAGGAACAGGATCAACATTCATTAATCCGAGAGCGGCTTGGGTCGGTATGAAATGGATGATCTGAAGCGGGTTCGGAACGACAGGGTGTGGAGTCTCACCGGAAATGATCCGACCAAGTCTTTCTGTGCGAAAGTCTTTGATCCGATCAGCCAGTCCTTGTGAGCGCAAGAACAAGCTACGGACTTCTGGTACATTCAGTGTTCGCTTGCGACCGTTCTCGCGGGTATAGAAGTGCTGGTTTGTGTTGACTCGGTGTGGTCCAGCCCAGCTTTGGGGGACGCGGACAAGAATGAAGAATCCATCCGGCGACGGAATTGCGTGGACTACTATTCCGGGAACTCGGGGCTCAATGCTGTTGAGGGCGTAGTCTTGGAGCCGGCGCACTTCCTCGTCTCGATTCCCTTCGAGTGGCCGCAGGGCCATCGCTCGTCCTTCGCCATCTTCTTCGACGCCGTAGACTAGGTCACCGCCCGTACTATTCGCAAAGGCTGAAACGTCTGCGATGAAGTCATTTCGACCACGATCATCTCGCTTCGGCAACTCGCGCTTGTAGTCGAGCCTTGCGTCTTCCGGAACTTTCTGGTTGATCAATTCCTCCAGTTCACGGAAGGTAATTTGTTCTATTGGCGTATGCAGTAGCATAGATTCCGTTCGCGCTTCTGAGATAGCCAATCATACGACGGTTACGGATACTTGCTGGCCATTGAGAACGATTGAAAGCCGAGTCAAAGCACCTTTTCGAGAGATCAAGCGGACAAGGCCTTCCAACGACGTGCCCGGGGTTGTCATCGAAACAACATGGACAACGGCGCTGCGCGCCGGGTCGGCTTTGTCTTGTCCATGATGGCGCTGAGGTTCCGGCGCTATCGACGGCGGCGCGGTTCTGACGTCTCGGGCAAAGCCGCGCGCAACGGCGACTCTCCGCCCGGACATCCGGCGGAGCAGTGGGCCCGCAGCCAGTTAGTGAGAGTAAAAAACTAGCAGAGCGGTAGGGCGTGCGGGAACCGGAAGCTGGCACTCCGGGAGAGGTATGAGTCGTTGATTTTGAAGTAATTATGCCGCCGGGCATTATTCATGTCCGACGAAACGATTCGCCATGATTGAGTGCGCGCGCACCAGCGCTGATGCATCGGCAGGCCGATCCTCCATGATCGGCCCAGCGGGCTTCGTGATCAGCCGACATTCGTCGTGCGGCCGCTTGCGACCCGAAGCGGACATCAGGCCAAACGGGGGCGCGCTTGGCGTCTCTCGCGGGCATAGCCGCTGGGTGATCGCCCCACGTAACGGGTGAAGGCCGTACTGAACGTACTCGCCGACGAATAGCCTACGCGCTCGGCGACTTTCTCGATCACCAGGTCCTGTCGATCGAGAATGTCCTTCGCAATCGCCATCCGCCAGGCGAGCAGATACTCCATCGGCGGTAGGCCGACCGCACGGTTGAAGCGCTGGAAATAGGCCGACCTCGATAGCGCAGCGGCTTTCGCCAATTGCTCCACCGTCCACGCACGGGACGGATCGCGGTGCATCTCCCGGATCGACAGGGCCAGACGCTCGTCCGCCAAGCCGCGCAGTAGGCCGGCGGGTGCCGAATCACCCGGTGCCGCCCGCAAGGCTTCGATGAGCAGGACCTCAACCAGCCGGGTCAAGATGAGGTCGCGCCCCGACCTCGTTTGCATGGCTTCCTCGCGCACGAGCCGCACCAGCACGCCGAAGCGATCCTCGCCCCGGACGTGGACGATCGGTGGAAGCAGCGCCACCAGCAGCGTCGTGTCCGGCGAATCGAAGACGAAATAGCCGCCCAGCATGCGCACGTCGGGTTCCCCATCGGGGGAGCCATGACGCAATTCAGGGCCTTGGTCCGCGATGGCGGTGGGATCGACCTGCTGCGGTTCGACGGGCTCGAATCCCGACAGAACGAATCCCGGTGTCGCGGGCAGGAACACGAAATCGCCCGCCTCCAGGCGCAAAGGATCCGCGCCATCGACCCGCAGTAGGCACGCACCGTCGGTCACTACGCAAAAACCAGGGTGTCCGAACGGCGCGTAGCGGACACCCCAGCGCCCGGCGCCGGAAATGCTCTTGCCCATGACCCGGGCAGGTCGAAGCAGGGTGATCAGCTCGGCAAGTGGGTCGGTCATGGCAGGACTATGGCCAATGTTATGTGGACTCTACAGCATCGATAGTCCGGTATTGCAAGCCTATCGTGGTCGCACCTGACCAACCAAGGAGTCCCGCAATGAAGACCGTTCTGATCACTGGCAGTTCCTCCGGCTACGGGCTCGAAACCGCCCGTTACTTCCACAATCGAGGATGGAAGGTCGTCGCCACGATGCGCCGCCCGAACTCCGACCTCCTGCCCGCATCCGACCGCATCAAACTGGTCGCGCTGGATGTCACCGATGCCGACAGCATCGCGCGCGCCGTCGCCGAGGCCGGCCCGGTCGATGTTCTGGTCAACAACGCGGGCATCGGTGTCGTCGGCGCCTTCGAGGCCACGTCGATGCAAACGGTACGCGAGGTGTTCGACACCAATACGTTCGGTACGATGGCGATGGCGCAGGCCGTGATTCCGCAGATGCGCGAGCGCCGGGCAGGCACGATCGTGAATGTCACCTCGAGTGTCACCTTGGCCAGCATGCCGCTCGCTGCCGCCTATACGGGCAGCAAGACCGCGGTCGAAGGCTTCACAGGCTCCCTGGCGCATGAACTCAGTGCGTTCGGCATCCGGGTCAAGCTGGTCGAACCCGGCTACGGCCCGACCACGCGGTTCGCCGAGAACGGGGCCGAGCGCATGAACGGCCTCATCCCGGACACCTATGCCGACTTCGCCCGTCCGATCTTCGAGGCCTTCGCCCGGCCGCAGGCGACGACGCAACCCCAGGATGTAGCCGAAGCGGTGTGGCAGGCCGTGCACGACGCATCCGACCAGTTCCATTTCCCCGCTGGAGCCGATGCCGTCGCATTGGCAGGGCCGCGGTGAACGCGCCGGCACGATTGCCCCGGATGGCCAACAGCGGTGCTGGATACCGGTCCGCACATAGGTTCTGTGAACCTGGTGGAAACCGATTCACCCCCTCTGTCGCGAAAGATCGTCTGGGGAGACAGCAGCGGGTCGGATCTTTCATCGATGCGTAGCACCGTCCCGACCGGACGGTGGACGTCTTTCATATCCCCTTTGTTGCAGCAAAAAACGGGGTCAGAGCACCTTTTCCAGCAGATCAGCGGAAAAGGCATTTTGACGCGCTCGGTTTGCCATCGAAAAACATGGACAGCGGCGCTTCTGGGCGCTGGGGGCGGCTTTCTCTTATCCGCATTGGTGTCGCGGTTTCGGCGCTGTCGGCTACGGCGCCGTTGCCTTCGTCTCGGGCAAAACCGCCAGCGACGAGGACGCTCCGCCCGAACACCCGGCGGAACAGAAAGCGATGCGAAGGGGATGGCGCGCCCACGGCTCCCTTATTCGAACTGGTAGGTTCACGGAAAGCCGCTTAGGAGAACGATTTCCAGTCTCGGTCGTGCGGGCAACCTACTTGGCAACTGATCACCCAAGGAGCTGTTTGCGCGTGGGGTTTGGTCCTGTGATACTTGCCTTGGGCCGATTTTGAAACCCGGTTCTCGCGTGTCGCGATGACTGGAGCGGGGCGTTGAGAGCAATACCTCCTCGACGCATCTTCACGTGATGCGTGGCAGCCGGACGGGCCCTCCATCGACCACTAGCCAGGGAGTGGGCTTATGCCGTCGCAATACGCGAACTACCCGCACTACGTGCCCATCGTGAAATGGCAGAAATGGGAGCGGTTGGCACTAAAGAAGATAGACGCAACCGATGCGCTTCGAGTACTACCTTGCATCGAAGTTCGAGACTCAGCCCAGCATCAACGCGCGCTCAGTGACTACGATCACACGTGGTCCCTTCCGGCGCTGGTGGACTACTCCAACCCTCTCGGGCAATTGCCGCCGGGAAGAGCGACTGAGCTTGCAGAGTTCCTTAAGACGGTCAAAGGCTCGGCTACCTATGCCTCGCCAGTGCTCAATCCCGCCGTCGCTCCCTTAGTGTTTCCATCGATCAAGTCGGTGCTGGGCTCTCGCAAGGTCACTCTGCGTGTGCGCCTAAGCAACTTGGACCAATCAGCAGGACATCTGAACTCCCTCAAGATTGCTTTGGCAGCTCCTGGCGTCGCTGCGGCCACTAACCGTTTGATAGTCGATCTGGGCGCCACGCCCGTAGGGATCGGCAAGGTCCAGGCGACTGCTTTGGCCGTCGAACTCCAGCAGATGAAGGCGCTGGGATTTGAGCACCTACATTTGGCCTCAGGCGCATTCCCAGACAGCCTCATGCATATCAATGGTGCCGGGCATGTGGATCGGAGGGATTGGGCGTTCTGGGTCCAGGTCGCTGCGGCAAGCCCATCTTTGCTCGCTGGCTATTCGGACTACGGGCCGCTGACTCCCAACTGGAGTGAGGGGGTGCTGCAGCGGCGTGGCAATCGATCGGTTATCCGTTATGCCCTGGACGACAAGTGGCGCATCATTCGCGCTGCGACCAACACGACGAGCGACTCTATCGCCATCTCGACGCTGATGGTGACTACATACGGCCACGAATTTATGGGGGCGCCGTTTTCCTATGGGGACCAACTCATCGAAGAGCGTGCCGACCCTCATCTTCCTCTAGCAAAGAAGCGCTGCGGCCAGTATCACATCACCGAGTTCTGGAATCACCACATTGCCCATGTGGTAAAGCGACAATATTAGTGCGCTAGGAGTGTCTTCTCGGCTCGGATCAGTAGTGCCTCGCGTATGTGCTGCCGGAGTTCTTCCACCGGAAACATCTGTGCGATGTGCTGCTGGATTAGGTAGAGGCTCTTGCTGCGCCAGCCTCTCGTAACGCCTGCGCCTTCCAGAATGTGAAGTGCTTCATCCTTGGTCAGAACCGAGGCTAGCGAGTCGGCGCGATGGCGGACATTTACACCTGCCTCGCGCAGCGTTACGAACTGGCTTGTCCCGGCTTCAAGTACCAGCACGCCCCACCAGGGCGGCAGCATCTCTATGGCTTTGGCGACATGGCGTTGGGCCAGCACAAGCGTGATCCGATCAAAGATCAGCGTGTACCGGGATCCCTGAGTGATCAGTCGGGCCAAGCTGTCCGCTTCGCTCTTGATCTCAAAGCAGTGCATCTGCTCCACGTGGACCAGATCTGCGCGTACCTCACCCCCATGCAGGCGTAGCTCCTCGATAAACGAGTGCTGTTGAGCCGATTGCTGGCTCACTAGGTGGTCCGCTAGGGCCTTCTTGATCTGGGCCTCTCGCATGAACAGGGCGCTTCAGTGGGTTCGATCAAGCATATCATGTCTATGCAATTATGCAAATTGATGTATGCTGACGGCATGAAAAGACATAAGGACCCACTAGTCCTGGCTGCTGAAGTTAGGGTGCGCTTGGCCGAGCGCAACTTGACTACGAGCAGCTCGATTGCAAGGGCGTTCGATTTAGGTCAATCGCAGGTATACCGCAACCTATTTGGCCGACCGAAGACGGTCTCGAAGACGCTGACGATGCTATGCAAACATGCAAATGTTGACGCATACGAAGGTGTGGTTGACCCGAGTCAGTCTCAGGTCCTGATGCAAGCGTTGGCCACTATTTGGGATGGCAGCGAGTCGCACGCACGCAAGCTGGCAAATCTGCTTTTTGCGCATCAAAGAGCCCATGTGTGACCATTCGCATAGCGCCTAACGGAGGCCAAGGATGATAAAAAAGCCCCCCGTAGTGTCGGCCAGGGAAGCGTATGAGGCCTTGGGTTCGGTTGGTTTTCCCAAAACCTACGTGCAGCGGCTGCTGCCAGATTGGTGGGACAACGCCCTGTTCAAGACCAGTAGCGGTGCGATCGAGTTCGCCTCGATCGTAAAGCAGCGCCTAGGTGTCGACGTTCAGTTCGACCAGGAAGGAGAGCTTCAGGTGCTCGCCTCGGATCGTCCTGTCCGCTTCAAACGTCGGGCGACGACGCGGGAAAGCGAACTGCGGCTCTCGGCTACCTTAGGTATCGCCCTAGCGAAGCTCGCCTTGTACTGCACGGCGCAGCCATACGCCGAACTGCCCGCCGACCCCAAGGTGCTGGGGGCTCGGATTCGGGAGTTCACTGGGCGACCGGCCATCTCGTTCCAAGACTTGGTGGAGTTTTGCTGGAGCGCAGGGGTGCCCGTCTTGTTTCTAAAGGACGTGCCCAAGTCAGCCAAGCGCGTTACAGGAATGGCGGTCCGCGCCGATTCCCGCCCGGTTGTCGTGCTGGGCTATCAGTCCACTCAGAGCGCACGTCAATTATTCGTCCTGGCTCATGAGCTCGCACACATCTGCCTGGGGCACGTGACCGAAACTGGTGTGCTCATCGATGAAGGGCTCGATGCCATCACTGATTCGATCGAAGGTGCGCCAACGGAAAAGAAAGACCGCGAGGAGCAGCAGGCGGATCGTTTCGCGCTCACCTTGCTACGCAATGGCAATGACGCCATTTTGCGTGGCAATGTTCGCTTTACATCCGCCTCGGAGTTAGCGAGTGCCGCGGCTCTGGAAGGCAGAGCGCGTGGCATAGACCCCGGCCATTTGGTGTTGTCTTATGCCAAGGATCATGAGGACTGGCCGATCGGAAATCTGGCAACGAACTACTTTCCTGATAGCAAAACTGCGCTAGCCGTGTTACGCGGCAGCTTCACCAGCCATGCCAAACTAGACCGGCTCACCGACGAGAATCGGGATTACCTGCTCGAAGTGCAAGGATTCTGATGAGCCTGACCAAGTACTTGATAGATAGCGACGTCGCCAGGTGCATGTGTAGCTATGAGTTGATCGAGGATTTGGCGACAGCGCTCGGCGTCACCTTGGCTGACTTTTTCGTTTTATCCCAATTGAAATACCAGCTTCATCTTGCCAAGCCTGCCAAGGCTTTAAAAAAACTTGGGACATCCCAAGCCGTGCAGCAAGCGCAGAGGCTTGTAGATCAGGCGTCGGAGGTTGTCGTAATGGCTGATTCGGCCAACTACGTACTGCTGGACGGAACGCCTGACATTGATGGTGGCGAACTGGCCCTGTTCGCGGCACTTTGCGAAAGCCCGAGCACAGGATTGGTCACTGGGGACAAGCGTGCACTAGTCGCCCTTTGCAAAGTAACCGGGGCGATCGAGAGCGCGTTCACGTGGGCGCAGATCCTGTGCTTGGAAGAGGCCATTGCTTGTCTCATCGCTCACTTTGGCTTAGATCACGTATCGAACAAGGTTCGCGCTCACGTCGGTACCAACATCGCGCTTGAGATGATATTTGGCCGTAGTAGAGCAGCCACGATCGAAGACGTTAATGAAGGGCTGAAGAGCTATTTGAATGATCTGGTAACTGAGACCCATGGAAGGTATGTGTCCCCCTTCCTTGCGGAAACGACGACGTAGTGCACCACACTATTGTGGAGTTTTATAACTACACTGAACCTAACGTCACGAATACGAACACGGCAGCAGATTTCGGGCTAAGAGCGCGCTAGTCCGGCGCGACGACAACGATTTGAGCCACGTTCCACCGGCTGGCGACCGCTTCGGGTCAGCAGCCTAAGGCGTAATACGAAGTGCGGGAGAGACGAAGAAACCGCGTCCGGGTGTCAGCGAGCATTGATTTTCGGAAATTCTGCGCGTTATCTCAGGGGGGGGGGCTAAAAATGAGCAAGGATAACGCAGCGCGAGCGGCAAGCCGGTCGGCGCCGGGCGTTTGGACTCGGCGACTGCCAATCGTCGGCACATTCGTTTTAGCCGTATCTCTAGCTATGCTGGTGCCGTTTATCTTTACTGGCGTGCTGAAAAGTTCGACAACCTACGTCAACATGTTTGCGGTAGTCGCGGCGGCGGCATTTGCAATGGGGGCGCTAGGCTATCTTCAGCCGAGGCGGTCGCGCGCATCGAGCATCGTGCGCGAAGAAGAGGTTGTGCGGTTAATTGCGAAAAGCCTTTCCGAGCATGCGGCTCGCATGGCAGAATCCACTATCACTCTTACGCCGGATGAGCGCGAGGCGGCTGTTAAATCGATTGTCAATGAATTTCAGACCGACTTGGTAGCTGGGCAAATACAAAAGCTTGAAGCTTCCATGCAGGATGTGTTGCGCCAAAATTCGTATCGGGATCCGATCGAGCAGGCTCGATTCAGATTAATGCGCCAATCTGACGCATTAGTAAGAAGGGGAAATCTGAATCTAGTGATCGGCATGATTATGGCGGCAGCGGGGGTGTTTATCCTCGGGCAGAGCATTCTCGCGCCAACTTCCTTCAGCTCATGGGATGGCATGTTGAGTGCGTATGCTCCACGCTTTTCATTGGTCCTCCTCATTGAAGTCTTCGCGTATTTCTTTCTGCGCTTGTACAAACAGTCGCTTGATGATGGAAAGTACTATCAGAATGAGCTCACAAACATTGAGCTTAAGCTTTCAGCGGCGAATGCCTCATTTGAACTCAAGGACGATGCTCTGCGTAGCAAGGTAATTGAATCATTGGTTTCTACAGAGCGAAATTTTATTCTTGAAAAAGGTCAGTCCACTATTGATCTGGAGCGAAGCAAGTTGCAACAAGAAGGCGTAAGCGCCAGTTTGAAGGAATTGGGGGCACTGTTGAGAGGCATCATCCCAACACGATCAGCCGGCTGATCTATCTGTTTGAGCTCAATCCCGTAGAGGTTTTCGAAATTTGGTGCACACCGAGCCGAGCACTGAATCGCCCAGGCTTTCGTAGTCATCTCGTAGCCACGAACAGTGACTCAACTTCGGCGTCTACATCGCTCGGGGTGTCGCGCCGCACGGACCGCGGCTCCACTCCGTCAGACGATGGCTTCGGTGCGGTGCTCAGCGAACCTGGGGCAGCCCATTGGACGATGGAGCCGCGCAAACGTCGGCGAGGTGTTCCTTGCCTGTCGTTTCAGGTTCAGCAACTGAGCACGCCCCCCCGGGCGCCCGGGCCGCCAGCGCGACCCGATGACGCTCGAAGTTGAACGCGCGCTCGGGGTCGTGGGCGTCCCAAGTCTCGCCGACCTCGAGGGCGTCAAGCAGGGCGGCCGCGCGCGCCTTGGCGCGGCGGATCGACTAGGGTGTCGCGGCGGCTTAGGGATGGGGCCGCGGGGCGACCGGGCGCGCGGGCGGCGCGGTGTCGGCCAGGCGCACCTCGACCGCGGCCGCGCGCAGGGTCCGCAGCAAGGCGAGGGCGGTGTCGAGGCGGGCGAAGCGGCGGGCGCCGCCGCGCTTGGCCGTCAAGACGGCCTCGTGCAGGCCGTGCTGCACCGACAGGACGTAGCCGTCGGCGCGGCCGTGCAGGGTATAGGCGCGGACGGCGCCGGCGGGAAAGTTCGGCCAAAGGGGGGGGCTGGCACAGCGCCTTCATCGACGCGGGCTCTCGAAACACGCGGCTTCGGGAGACGCTACGCGCAAAGGCGGGCGCCGGCAGGCAACGCACATCTAAATCGATCTAGGCATTTTCTGCTGCAATTTCCGCCAGTAGGAGGCCGATGCATCCGCCTGCCTGTAGCTCATCCCATAGCGCTAGTAGCGATTCCTTGTGACGTGAGATCCAACTCTCTACGGTGAATTGCAGCTCAAGATCTAACTTTCCTTCGAGAAGTTGCGGAGGATCGATGCCAAAGCTCGCGACATGATGCTCGCGCCCATAGTCAACATGAAGGTGGGGTAGCGAATGTCCACGCTCTTGGTACATTTTCACTTTCAGATTACGAAGCCGAATAATTTGAAGGCCTACCCATTCTTGCGAATGCGGCTCGCAGCGATCGTCCGTTTCACTAAGCGCGAGGTTGTACTGGAGTTCCCGGGCGAACTTCGTAAATTCATCTTTCGACATTGGTTCGACTCCGACGCTACACATGGGTTCGATAACCGATGCGGACTGGCCGACTTCATGCCCCAGATCGCGAAAAACTCCCGAGGAGGGAGGATCCGGCAAGTCCCATAACGCAAGGACGATCACGCGCTTATAACGGACTTGATATATTAATATTCAGCAGCGCACATTTGAGTCGCCAGTATGTGCTACTCCGCCAAGGTCCGTGCCGAGTACCGAGAGTACGTCAGGGAATTTGGCGCAGTGCTCAGCCTTGATGCCTACGTCGCCGAGTACTGGGAGCAGATGGGCGATGAGTGGGTCAAGAAGCTGCCGAAGGCGGCCCGGGCTTGGTTCGCCGATCCGCAGACGGCCGAAGAGGTCCGAGTTCAGGCCGCCATCGCCGAGTGGGAGGCCCGGGAGGCAACCAAGACCCAGCAGGACCTCTTCGCCCAGGCCAAGCGCCTTGCGGACG
Organism: Lysobacter sp. Soil_C_15; assembly: GCF_057657315.1. Lineage (NCBI taxonomy): Bacteria > Pseudomonadati > Pseudomonadota > Gammaproteobacteria > Lysobacterales > Lysobacteraceae > Lysobacter > Lysobacter sp. Soil_C_15. Next base: position 807,883 of record NZ_JBDGIR010000001.1, on the reverse strand, counting down.
CCGAACGCGCGCTGCAAACCAAGGTGACGAAGAAGGCGCAGAACGATCTGCGGGTCGCAACCAACAAGATCGGCCAGTTCAAGACGAAGCTAGATGACCTGCGCCGTACCGAGGTCAAGCCGCGCGACTCGCGGATCTACCCGGGCTCGCTGGCGCCGGTGATCGTCTGGGAGGGGGTTAGAAAACCGGGTCAGAGCACCTTTTCGGCAGCTCAAGTAGACAAAGGCGTTCTAACGACGTGCTCGGCTTGTCATCGAACAACATGGACAACGGTGCTGCGCGTCGGGTCGGCTTCGCCTGTCCGTGGTGGTGCTGCGGTTCCGGCGCTATGGCGACGGCGCGGTTCTGGCGCCTAGGGCAAAACCGCGAGCAACGGCAACTCTCCGCCCGAACACCCGGCGGAGCAGGAAGCGATGCGAAGGGGATGGCGCGCCTGGAGGGATTCGAACCCCCGACCAACGGCTTCGGAAGCCGCTACTCTATCCGGCTGAGCTACAGGCGCGTATAGGCTGCATCGCACGAACGCGTCGTGCGGCCGGGCATTCTAAACGCAAATCGGGGGCGAGGGCACGTGTTGTGTCGCGGGCCCGCGACTTGGGGCCCTGAGGCCGGCAGGATCGGCTTCGGCCAGCCGTCGCCCTGGCGCTCGCGCGGCTCGGCGCGCGGGGCTGGACGCCGCTCGGGCGCCGGCGCTGGGTCCGGTGGGTATCCCACAGCCTCAGACGGTGGATCCGGCCGCGCCGGCCGTCCGCCTCGTTTGCCGGGCCGGCCCGATTCGGCCCGTGGCGCTCCGCCCAGGCGGCCGGCCTGGGCCCGCGCGCTACTCTATGCGCCATGGAACACGCCCAATCCCATCCCCCGGTGCCGGACTGGCGGCGCCGGCTGTCCCTGTATTGGAAGCTGACCCGCGGCGATCGGCCGATCGGCTGGCTGCTGTTGCTGTGGCCGACCTGGTGGGGGCTGTGGATCGCCGCCGAGGGCGTGCCGCCTTGGTGGACCTGGTTCGTGTTCAGCGCCGGGGTCTGGTTGACCCGCGCCGCCGGCTGCGTGATCAACGACTACGCCGACCGCTGGCTGGACCCGCATGTGGAGCGGACCAAGCATCGGCCGCTGGCCACCGGCGAGCTGCGCGGGCGCGAGGCATTGGCGGTGTTCGCGGTGCTGATGCTGGTCGCGTTCGGCTTGGTGCTGACCCTGAACCGGTTGACCGTGCTGATGAGCTCCGTCGGCGTGGTGCTGGCGGCCAGCTATCCCTATCTCAAGCGCTACACCCATCTGCCCCAGGTCTACCTGGGCATGGCCTTCGGCTGGGGCATCCCGATGGCGTTCGCGGCGGTGCGCGGCGAGGTGCCGGCGGTGGGCTGGCTGCTGTACGTGGCCAATATCCTGTGGTCGACCGCGTACGACACCTGGTACGCGATGGTCGACCGCGAGGACGACCTGAAGATGGGTTCGAAGTCGACCGCGATCCTGTTCGGCGAACTGGACTTGGTCGCCAACGGCGTGCTGTACGCGCTGATGCTGACCGCTTTGCTCTTGGTCGGCCAGCGCGTGGACCTGGGGCCCTGGTATTTCGGCGGGCTGGCGGTGGCGGCGGCGCTGATCGCCTACGAGTTCGTCATCGCCCGCAAGCGCGAGCGCGAGCCCTGCTTCCGCGCCTTCCTGCACAACCACTGGGTCGGGCTGACGATCTTCGCCGGGCTGGCGCTGGACTACGCCCTGCGGGCGCCGGCGGCCTGAGCGCGACGGCGAAACCGCAACCGCGGGCAACGACGGCGGCGGCGCGGCGCGCTGCAATGGCGGCTGGTTCGGTAGCCGGAGTCGCTCATGCGTTGGTGCCCCGCGGTAGTTCTGTGCCTGGCCGGCGCTTGCGCCGGTTCCGTTCGCGCCGATGAGGCGGGTCCCGCGCGGGTGCATCTGGCGCCGCCGGGCTGGGAGTCCTCGTACCACGAACTGCATTACTCGCCGGTGGTGCGGATCGGCGACCGGGTGATCGTGTCCGGCATCCCGGCGCTGGAGGGCGCGGACGACGAGGCCAAGGCGCGCTGGGCGTTCGCCGAGCTGGAGCGGCACCTGCGCAGCGCCGGTGCCGGGCTGGAGGACGTGATCGAGCTGCAGAGCTTCCACGTCGCCGCCGACCACGCCGAATTCCGGCGCCGGATCGCGCCGGTGCTGAAGGTGCATCGCGAGTTCTTCCAGCGGCATTACCCGGCCTGGACCGCGGTCGCGACCGGCGCGCTGTACTCCAAGGACGCGAGCATGGAGTTGCGCGCGGAGGCGGTGGTCGGCTCGGGGCGGCGGGCGCGGGCGGAGATCGCGCTGCCGGCTAAGTGAGGGGTTGGCGGGGGCGGACAGCAGAAGCACAAAAGCAGAAGCACAAAAGCAGAAGCAAATCCCCCGGCCCCCCCCTTTTCCAAAGGGGCGATCGGTAGGAGGGATCGAAGGTGCGGGTCGTCATGCTTGCGACGAACTTGCCCGAAGGGTTCCGCTTTTCAGCGGAGTATCGGTAGGCGAGTTTCGAGGAGGCGGATCGCCACGCTCGCGACGAACTTGCCGGTAGGACTCTTCCTTTGAAAGGGCGTGGATCGGCAGGAGGGAGTCGAGGAAGCGGATCGCCACGCTCGCGACGAACTTGCTCGAAGGTCTCCCCCCTTTGAAAGGGGGGGCAGGGGGGGCTCTTGCTCCCCCGCATCCTGCGACTAAAGTCCAAGTGGCCCGCCCACCCCTGGCTCGGACAATGCCCGGGCCCGTCGCAGGAATCCCGCCATGCCCGCTGCCGACACCGCTGTCCACGACGGTCTGCTCGCCCGCTTCGCCTTGCGCAGCGCCGCGTGGGCCGAGCGCTGGTTTCCCGATGCCTACGTGTTCGCCGCGCTCGGCGTGGCCATCGTCGCGGTCGCGGCGCTGGCCTTCGGCGCCACGCCGGCGGCGACCGCGACCGCGTTCGGCGACGGGTTCTGGAGCCTGATCCCTTTCACCATGCAGATGGCCTTCGTGGTCATCGGCGGTTACGTGGTCGCGACCGCGCCGGCGGTGGCGCGGGTCATCGACGCGCTGGCGCGGGTGCCGCGCAGCGGCCGCGGCGCGGTCTGCTACGTCGGCCTGGTGAGCATGCTGACCTCGCTGCTGAGCTGGGGCTTCTCGCTGGTGTTCGGCGGCCTGCTGGTGCGCGCGCTGGCGCGGCGCGACGACCTGGACATGGACTACCGCGCCGCCGGCGCGGCCGCCTACCTGGGCCTGGGCGCGGTGTGGGCGATGGGGCTCAGTTCCTCGGCGGCGCAGTTGCAGGCCAACCCGGCCAGCATGCCGCCGGGTCTGCTGGCGATCACCGGGGTGATTCCGTTCAGCGAAACCATCTTCCTGTGGCAGTCGATCGCGCTCACCGCGGCGTTGATCGTGGTGTCTCTGCTGGTCTGCTACGTCACCGCGCCGCGTGGCGCCTCGGTGCGGCGCGCGCGCGATTTCGACGGCGCCGGCCGCCTGGCCGAGGACGAGCGCAACGCCGCCACGCTGCCGCCGCGCAGCCGCCCGGGCGAATGGCTGGAGTACAGCCCGCTGGTGACGATCCTGTTGGCGGCGATGAGCCTGGGCTGGCTGGCCTACGAGTTCTCGGCCAAGCCCTGGGTCAGCGCGATCGCCAATCTCAACACCTACAACTTCCTGTTCCTGACCGCCGGCCTGTTGCTGCACTGGCGGCCGCGCAGTTTTCTCAATGCGGTCGCGCGCGCGGTGCCGAGCACCACCGGCGTGCTGATCCAGTTCCCGCTGTACGGCGGCATCGCCAGCCTGCTGACCGCGGCCAAGGGCGCCGACGGGCAGACCCTGGCGCATCACCTGTCCAGCGTGTTCGTGCGGATCGCCACCGCCGACACCTTCGCCCTGGTGATGGGCGCCTACTCGGCGGTGCTGGGCTTCTTCGTGCCCTCCGGCGGCGGCAAGTGGATCATCGAAGCGCCGTACGTGATGCAGGCGGCCAACGACCTGCAGGTGCACCTGGGCTGGGCGGTGCAGGTCTACAACGCGGCCGAGGCGCTGCCCAACCTGATCAACCCGTTCTGGATGCTGCCCCTGCTCGGCGTGCTGGGGCTGAAGGCGCGCGACATCGTCGGCTTCACTTTCATCCAGTTGCTGGTGCATATCCCGCTGGTGCTGGGGCTGCTGTGGCTGCTCGGCCTGAGCCTGAGCTACCACCCGCCGGTGATGCCCTGAGGCCTACGGTGCGACCGCCCCCGTGTAGGAGCGGCATGAGCCGCGACCGGGACGCGCAGCGGCGACAGCGCCGGCGTCGCTCATCGAAGCCGCACCCGATCGCGGGTGCAGCCGCGGCCTAGCCTGAAACATCGACCGCACGGCAAGGCGCGGCCGGCGCCGCACGGCCGAGCCGTGGCCGCGCAACGTGGACTCTCGTTCGGCGGCCCACGTCTATAGGGCATTTCCTACCCCCGCTCGCGCCGATGCCCGACTGCGCCGGCCCGGCGTCCGCGCGATCCTGTGTCCGTGGAGAGCATCGCGAGGGAACGCCGCCGATGTCGCGCCGGAAACGGATATCCGGCCTTCTCCACCACCCGCGCGACGCGGCGGGCTCGGCGATGCGGATCCCCCGTCCGCGCTCTCAGCCTCTGCGACGCCCGGGAGAGACAATAGCGGCACGGCAGGAAAGGACTCCGGCGTCGGATCGGGGTCGGGCCAGCAGGGCGCATCGCACCTCGTCGCGATGCCTGTGCGGCTCGATTCCGGTCCGGCGGGAGCGGCGAAGGATCGCCGACCGGCAACCCCCGCCCGATTCGATCAGGCGCGCAGGACGCGCCGAGCAGGGAGCGGCCGCCACGGACAGGCGGACGATCGGAATCGGGGTCGCGCCAGGATGGCGCGCGTGGCGGAAAGGATTCCGCCATCGGGCTGCGGGTAGGCCGCGAATGGGGCCGCGCGCCGGGCGGCCGGATCGGTGAAGCGCGCCGCCACAGGGCTTACAGGGTGTTTTTCGCACAGCCGCGCCGTTCAAAGGCTAGGAGCGACGCTCCACAGGGATTTCCTCCGGTCACAAGTCGCGACGCGATGCCCCTGCTCTCGCGCCGCCCGCGACCGACGCTCTCTCGACCCTCGCCTGTAGCACCGACCCGAGGCGCGACCGCGACGCCCCGTTCTTGCGGCGCCTGCATTCGGCGCCTTCGGCCCGCTTTCGCCGAAGCGGGCACGACGCTGCATAGGCAGCGCGGCGACGCTTACAGCGCGAAGCTGAGATAACGGCCCTGAGAGGTCGGCGAGTTCGGGAACTCGATCCGCAGAGTCAGGCCGTCCAGCCGATCCTTGCGCGGCAACACGTAGGCATGACGGAACGCGAACGGCCGGCCGGGCAGGGCGCTGATCGGCTTGAAGTCGGCGCCATAGCCGGTGCCGCAGGTTTCCGGCAGCTTGTCGCCGCCCAGGCGCGGCAGGTCGCCGGGATTGGCGTCCCAGAGTCGGCCCTCGGCATCGGCGATGCGGCCGCGGCAGCGGTCGAGGTCCTTGGCGACGGTGCCGGAATCGGCGATCACCTCGAAGGTCGCCAGCAGCACGCCGGCGTCCTTGCGCAGCGGGCCGCGCAGGCGCGGATCGCGCGGCGCCAGGGCCTGGGTTTCGATCAGGCGCCAGCGCGCGCCTTCGAAGGCGACCCATTGCCCGCGTGCGGCGGCGATGGCCTGGTCGGGGTGGCGTTGCCGGTAAACCTGCAACTGTTCGCGGTAAGGCACGATCATCGCCCAGGCGCCGAGCACGGCGGTGCCGAGCAGCCACAAGGCGTTGCGTCGCCACCAGCCGGTCGGCGCGGGCGCGTGGCCGGCGTCGAACGCCGGGCGATCGGTGGCCGGTACGGCGGATTCGTTCATGGCGGTGGGCGCCGAGAGGGGCGATGCAGGGGGCGGCGGCGCAGACGTCATGGGCGCAGGTCCAGTACCGGCTTGGCTTCGGCCAGCAATTTGCGCGCCTGCGCGGCGTCGATGCCCAGGTCGACGTCGACCAGGCTGTCGCCGCCGTGCGGCAGCAGGTTGCCCCAATAGAACTGCAGGTGCGCGCCCTGCAGTCGGTCGGGCGGCACTTCGAAGAACCAGGCGCCTTCGGCCGGCAGGCCCGGCGCCAGCGCGCGCTCGCGCAGGTTGAAGCCCTTGAGCTTGGGCCGGTCCGGGCTGGAGGCCACATAGACCAAGCCGTCGCGGGTGCGCAGCTGCGCGGTGACATAGCCGGGTTGCCGCAGGGCTTCGCTCTGGCCGACCACCGACAGCCATACGCCGGGCGTACGCAGCACATAGTCCTGCGGCTGGGCGTAGTCGCCCTTGAGCAGATAGGCGCGGGCGACCTTGAGCCGTTTGACTTCGACCGCGAAGTTGCGGCCTTGCGCGCGGGTCGGCGCGACCGCGGGCGCGCGCTGCAACAGCGGCGCGTCGCGCTGCTCGTAATCGGATTCGCCTTTGCGCAGCGCCACCACCGCGGCCAGCGCCAGCACTATCCACAGCGCGTCGCGCCAACGCCAGCGCAGCCGCCAGTGCGGCGAGGCCGCCGCGCCCGTCGTCGCCGGCGCGCTCACGGCGCCACCGCCCGGTCGCGCAGGTCCTGCACCGCGAGGCGGTACTTCGCCGCCGGCTTGCCCTGGACCCAGGCGCCCTCGTCGTTGAGATAGGCCTTGGCCTTGTAGTCGCGGGCGAACACGCCCCAGGTTTCCTGCGGCGAATAGACATAGCCGCGCGGCAGCGTCCAGACCAGGTCGACGCGCTGCTTCAGGCGCGGGTGCAGGTCGGCGGCGATGCTGTGGTCGTCGGCCATCATCAAGGTCTCGGCGGGGATCGGTTCGCGTTTCTTCGACAGCAGGATCAGGTCCTGCTGCGGATAACCGAAGCCGTTGATGCTGCGTTGGGTACGGTTCTCGATTTCGACCTGCAGCACCAGGTAGAGCTTGTCCGGGCTGTAGGGGTCGACCCGGCCGCCGGGCTTGTAACGCGCGACCCAGGCGCGCAACGGCTTCACCGCCAGCGCGCCGCCCTGGAAACGGTGGCCGGCCTTGTATTCGGGCAGCGGCTTGCTCTTGCTCTTGGCTTCGCCGAAGCCGCCGAGCGCGGCGGTCGCGGCCAGCGCGACCAGGACCACGGCCGCGGTGCCCTGCCACCAGGGATTGCGCGCCGCGCCGATCAGTTCGTCCTTGTTCGCCATAGCCCTGCCTGCTGCGAGTCGCGGCACCCTAGCACAGCGCGCCCGCGATCCCGGTCACCGATTTCGCATTCTTTCGATCAAGGGCGCGACGATGCCGCAATCGTTTCCAGCTGCGCACTGACATCTGTCAGATGAATGCGATGGCTCAGGCGCAGGGCGTCGAGCAGGCGGCGATCGTGGCTGGCGACGACGAAGGCGCCGGGCCAGGCGTCGAGCAAGCCGATCAGGGCTTCGCGGCTGTCCAGGTCGAGGTGTTCGCCGGGTTCGTCGAGCAGCAGCAACGGCGCCGGCGGATCGCGATACGCGGCCGCGGCCAGCGCCGCGCGCATGCGTTCGCCCGCCGACAGTGTGGCCATCGCCTGGCGGGCGCGATCGCCGGGCAGGCCGAGCAAGGCCAGGCGCGTGGCCAGCGCGGCGTGCGCTTGCGCGTCGCCGCCGGCCGCGTCGCCGGCGATCCAGTCCAGGGCGCCCGCCTGCGCCGGCAGCAAGCGCAGATCCTGGTCCAGCCACAGCGTCGCAACCGCCGCCCGCGCGTGCCCGGCGGCGAGCGTGCCGAGCCCGGCGATGGCGCGCAGCAAGCTGGTCTTGCCGCTGCCGTTGCGGCCGCTCAGGCCGATCCGCACCGGGCCGTCCAACACTGCGCTCAGCGATTGCGCAGGCTGGGCATGGCAGGGATGCGCGGCGGCGAACTCGAGCGTGCGCCGTCCGGCCGGCTGTTGCGCGGCGCTGCCCAGGAACACCGGCGCGGCGGCGGTGTCGGCGCGCGCATGGGCTTGGCCGACGGCGGCGTCGCGTTGCTGCAAGCGTTCGCTCAGTGCGGCGCGGCGGCGTCCTTGATGGCGCTCGGCCGCGTTCTGGCTGAAATCGAGCAACAGCTTGGACTGGTTGGCCTGCGCGCCGGCGCGCTGGCCGCGTGCGGCGCGCCGGTCCAGGGCTTCGCGCTGGCGGACCTGATCGCGGCGTTCGCGGCGCAGCGCCAGCCGCGCCGCGTCCAGCGCGTCCAGGCCTTCGCGGCGCCGGCGATCGCGTTGCCGCAGGTACTGCGCCAGGCCGCCGTAGTGCTCGGTCGCGCCGTCGCGGCCGAGTTCGACGATGCGCGGCGCCTGTTCCAGCCAGGCCGGATCGTGGCTGACCGCGAGCACCGCCGCCGCGCTGGCGGCGTAGCGCTGGAACCAATGCGCGGAAGACTCCGCGTCCAGGTGCCGGCTGGGCTCGTCGAGCAGGACGATGTCCGCCTCGGCGAGCCAGGCGCCGAGCAGGCGCAGCTGTTGCCGTTGGCCGCCGGACAAGCGGCCCGGATCGTGCTGCAGCGACAGGCCGCCCAGGCCGAGTTCGTCCAGCGACCGGGCCAGGCGTTCGCGCAGATCCCAGCGATCGGCCACCCGGACCAGGTCGTCGGCGCTGCCTTGGCCGGCGGCGAGCCGGTCCAGCGCGGCCAGCGCCGGGGCGACGCCGAGCAGGGCGGCGACGCTGCCGCGCGACGCGGGCGCCGCCTCGGTGCGCAGATGGACGATCGTGCCGCGGCGCTCGAGCCGGCCCTGGGCCGGCGCGGCCTCGCCGGCAAGCGCGGCGAGCAGGGTCGATTTACCCGCGCCGTTGCGGCCGACCAGGGCGGTGTAGCCGCGGCGCAGGCTCAGGTCGAGGTTCTGGTAGAGGATGCGGCCGTCGTCGAGGACGGCGGACAGGCCGAAGGCCTGCAATCGGACCGGGTCCGAGGCGGGAGGGGCGGGCATGAGGGCTCCGGCGATGCGACGGGCAGGGCAACGGCGCGCGAGTCGCGTCGGTTGCGAAGACGGCGTATCGGTTCAGAGCTTCATGATACTCCACTCGGTGGTCCAGGCGGCAGTGTAGCGGCCCGCGCCGGCGCGCGCTGAACGCCGGCTGGCGTGCTCAGGCCGGCTGGTCGGGAATCAGCGCGCTTTCCAGCCGGGCGATGCAGTCTTTCAGCCACAGCTTGCGCTTCTTCAGCCGCTTGACCGTCAGCTCGTCGGCCTGCGGGTCCAGGCCCAGGTGCTCGATAGCCGCGTCGAGGTCGCGATGTTCCTGGCGCAGCTCGGCCAGCTGGCGGGCGATCTCGGCGGCATCGGTACTGGCGGTCATGCGCTCCAGCTTAACGCGCCGCCCGCGCGGGCGTCATCGGCCGCGGCGGCCGGTGCGAGGGCGTTCACCGGCCCTTGGCGTAGAATCGTCGGCCTCATGAACACCGTCCTGCCCCTGGCCGAACCCATCCGCCGCGCCCGCCCCGGCGTCGTCCCCGCCGCCGACGGCGAGCGCCTGGCCACCCGCCTGCGTCACCAGGTCGGCCGCGCCATCGCCGATTTCGGCATGATCGAAGACGGCGACAAGGTCATGGTCTGCCTGTCCGGCGGCAAGGACAGCTACACCTTGCTCGACATCCTGCTGCAGTTGCGGAAGAAGGCGCCGGTGAAGTTCGAGCTGGTCGCGGTCAACCTCGACCAGAAGCAGCCCGGTTTTCCCGAGCACGTGCTGCCGCAGTACCTGGAATCGATCGGGGTGGCGTACAAGATTCTCGAGCAGGACACCTATTCGGTGGTGACCCGGGTGGTGCCGGAAGGCAAGACCATGTGCTCGCTGTGTTCGCGCCTGCGGCGCGGTGCGCTGTACACCTACGCCGAGCAGCAGGGCTTCACCAAGATCGCGCTCGGCCACCACCGCGACGACCTGGTCGCGACCTTCTTCCTCAACCTGTTCTTCCACGCCAAGCTCAGCGGCATGCCGCCCAAGCTGCTGTCCGACGACGGCAAGCACGTGGTGATCCGGCCGCTGGCCTACGTGCGCGAGGACGACATCGTCGATTACGCGGCGATCAAGCAATTCCCGATCATCCCCTGCAACCTGTGCGGCTCGCAGGAAAACCTGCAGCGCAAGCAGGTCAAGCGGATGATGGACGCCTGGGAGCGCGAGACGCCCGGCCGCATCGAGACGATTTCGCGCGCGCTCGGCGACATCCGTCCGTCGCAGCTCAGCGATCCCAAGCTGTTCGACTTCCTCGGCCTGGGCAAGGCCGGCGCGCCGATCGCCGCGGCGCCGGCGTGGCTGGACCAGGCCATCGCCGACGGCGACGACGCAGGGGCGGGATGAGGCCGTATCCGTTTCCCGGCCGGCACCGGCTTGCGTCGGCGCCGCCGTACTTGCCCGACGTTATCGCCGAATGGCTCTGAAGTCTCTGGATTCCCGCCTTCGCGGGAACGCCGAGCAAGAGCATCCGACTCCATTCCTTTTCAATCCGGTCCCTCGATGTTCTTTCGCAACCTGACGCTGTTCCGCTTTCCCACCAGTCACGACTTCAGCGAGCTCGACAAAGGCCTGGAGGAATGCCGGCTCAAGCCGGTCGGCCCGCTCGAGCTGTCCTCGCGCGGCTTCATCTCGCCGTTCGGCCGCGACGCCGAGGACGCGGCGATGAGCAACCGCATCGGCGACGCGATCTGGATCACCTCCGGCGGCGAAGACCGGCTGCTGCCGGGCGCGGTGGTCAACGACATGCTGGCCAAGAAGCTGGCCGAGATCGAGCAGAAGGAAGGGCGCAAGCCCGGCGGCCGCACCCGCAAGCGGCTCAAGGACGAGCTGATCGTCGACCTGCTGCCGCGCGCCTTCATCAAGCCCAGCCGCACCGACGCGATGATCGACCTCGAGCACGGCCTGGTGATCGTCGACACCTCCAGCCGCAAGACCGGCGAGAACGTGATCAGCGAGATCCGTCGCGCCATGGGCAGCCTGCCGGCGTTGCCGCTGAACGCCGAGATCGCGCCGCGCTCGGTGCTGACCGGCTGGGTCGCCGGCGAAGAGATGCCGGACGGGCTCAGCCTGGGCGACGAATGCGAGCTGCGCGATCCGGTCGACCAGGGCGCGGTGGTCAAGTGCCAGCGCCAGGAACTGGAAAGCGACGAGATCGCCAAGCACCTGGAAACCGGCAAGCAGGTCACCCGCCTGGCCCTGACCCTGGACGATCACGTGTCCTTCGTGCTCGGCGAAGACCTGGTAGTGCGCAAATTCAAGCTGCTCGACGGCGCCGTCGACCAGCTCGAGCATTCCGAGGGCGACGGCCTGCGCGCCGAGCTCGACGCGCGTTTCGCGTTGATGAGCGGCGAGGTCAAGCGCCTGTTCAAGGTGCTGGAGCCGGCGCTGAAGCTGTCCAAGGTCGAGGGCTGAGGCCCGCGCGACCCACGCTGCGCCTGTCGACGGCGGGCGCCGCTTCGTCCCCAAGCGCAGCGCGTCCGCCCTGGCGCGACGACTGCTGGCCGCTGTCCCGCCTGCGGGAGGGGGATGGGGGCGAGGGCGCCGGCCGTCGCCGCGCAGCGCCAGGCCGCCGGCATCGTCCACCGGTCGCCGGCAAGCGCTATCCTCGGCCCATGGCGGCCCCGTCCTCATGAGCAATCTGCTGCTGCGCCTGTTGAGCGGCAAGCCGCCGGCCGCGCCGCGCACGGTCTCGCGCGAGACCGTCGCGATCGAGCTCGGCAACGGCCGCCGCATCGAGGTGCTGCGGGTGCGCGACCCGCGCGCGCGGCGGATCCGGCTCAGCGTCGACGAGCGCGGCCCGCGCCTGACCCTGCCGCTGCGCGCCAGCGACATCGCCGGCCAGCGCTTCGTGATCGAGCACGGCGACTGGCTGCTGGCGCAGATGGCCTTGGCCGACAGCGGCGCGCCGCCGCTGCAGCCGCATGCGCCGGCCAGCGTGCCGCTGCGCGGACGCGACTGGCCGGTGCGCTGGCGCCAAGCGCGCGCGCTGCGGGTGGAACTGGCCGAGGACGCGCTCGACATCGCCGTGCCCGATACGCTCAAGCCGGCCGCGCTGCAGCGGGCGATGCGCGAGTTCTACGAAGGCCAGGCCCGCGCCGACGTCGGCCGCTGGCTGCCCAAGTACCTGCCCGGCCTGCCGCGCCCGCCGTCGCGGCTGCGCTATCGGGTGATGTCCTCGCAATGGGGTTCGCTGGCGCCGGACGGCGCGCTGTCGCTGGACCTGTCGCTGGTGCTGGCGCCGCCGGCGGCGTTCGAATACGTGCTGGTGCACGAGCTCTGCCACCTGATCCACGCCGACCACTCGCGCGCGTTCTGGCGCGAAGTCGAAGCGCGCTGTCCGGACTGGCGCGACCAGCGCGACTACTTCCGCGCTTCCGGCCGCAGCCTCAAGGCCGGCTTGCGGCGCTTGATCGCGGCCGACTGAGCCTGCCGCGGCCTGCAGACATCGCTGCGCGAGGCCCGGCACGTGCGATTCCTTGCTGGGTTGAAGCCCGGGCCGGAGCGCCGTGCCTGGTGTTCGCCCCGTCCTGGCGGGCAACGGCAAATCCCCCGCGCCGCCGGCCGCTTCGGACTTCGTACCGGCGCCGGGCGCTCGCCCCCTTTTCCAAAGGGGGCGACACAACGCGCTCGCCGCGCCCCTGATTGCCGTCGCCGCTATTGTTGCCGGTGCCGGTGCCGGTGCCGGTGCTGGTGCCGGTGCAAGTGCCGAAGCCGGTGTCGGTGACGTCATCGCCACGATCGCCGCCGCCAGCACCCACGCCCGCGCCGTTGCTGTTCCCCCCTTCGAAAAAGGGGGCAGGGGGTTGCTCTTCCGCGCGACCGCGAACTCCCGCGCGAAGACCCATCCGACAGGCCGCCTCAGCCCGCCAGAAACTCCCGGAACCGTTCCCCCACCGGCGCCGGCTGCTCCATGTGCAGATGGTGCGTGCCCGCCAGCACGTGCATCTCGCCGCGCGCGAGCAGGCCGGCGCGTTCGCGGCGCAGCGCGTCGGGCATGTAAGCCTGGGCCGGGTCGGCCCAGACCATGCAGGTCGGGCATTCGATCGCGCCGATCAGCGCGCGCATCTGCGCTTCGCTCATGCGCAGCGCGGCGGTCAGGGTCAGGCGCGGATCGCTGCGCCAGACGTAGCCCTGGCGCTGCGCGCCCTGCGCCGGCGCGACCCCGCGCTCGACCAGCAGCCGGGCGACCCGTTCGCTGAGGTCGTTGGCGGCCATGCGTACCTTGATCGCGGTGGCGATGTCGTCGAACACCCGCAGCTGCTTGCCGGCCAACGCGGCCTGGCCGGCGAAGGCTTCGCGCAGGCGGGTGGCGACGCGCTCCTCGGGTTCCGACAGCGAGCCCAGCGCCTCGACCAGCAGCAATTTTTCGATCCGCTGCGGCAGCGCCGCGGCGAGCATGCTGGAGGTCGCGCCGCCGAGCGAGTGGCCGAGCAGGTGGAAGCGATCCCAGCCCAGCGCATCGGCCACCGACAAGGCCGCGCGCGCCGCGGTCACCAGGGTGTACTCGGCCGCCGCCGGCAGATGCGCGCTGGCGCCATGCCCGGGCAAGTCCGGCGCGACCAGGTCGTAGCCTTCGAACCACGGCGCCAGCGGCACGAAGCTGGAGGCGTTGTCGAGCCAGCCGTGCAGCGCCAGCAGCTTGGGCGCGCCGATCCGGCCGTTGCGCAGCCCGGCCAGGCGGCCGAAGGCGGTGTCGACGACGAATTCCTGCAATGCGGCCATCAGTTCCAGGCGTCCAGTTCGCGCCGGGCGATGCCGGCCAGCGCCGACGCATGCGCCGGCGAATCGTTGAGGCAGGGGATGTAGCGCAGCTCGCCGCCGCGCGCGGCGAAGTCCGCGGCCAGCATGATCGCCACTTCCTCCAGGGTTTCCAGGCAGTCCACCGCGAAGCCCGGCGCGACCACGTCGACCTTGCGCACGCCGCGCGCCGCCAGCGCGTTCAAGCCGTCGCTGGTGGCCGGTTCGAGCCAGCGCTCGCGGCCGAAGCGCGATTGGTAGCACAGGGTCCAGGCGTCTTCGGCCAGGCCCAGCGCTTGGGCGATCGCGCGCGCGCTGGCCTCGCATTGGCGCGGGTAGGGATCGCCGGCGTCGGCGAAGCGCTGCGGCAGGCCATGGAACGAGAACAGCAGGTGCTCGCCCTCGCCGTGGTGCTGGCGGTGGCGATGGATCGAATCGGCGACCGCGCCGACCCAAGCCGGGTCGGCGTGATAGTCGTGCAGCAGGCGCGTGTCCAGGCCGGCGGCGGCCTGCAACACGTCGCCGACCGAGGCGGTGGTCGAGGTCGAGAACTGCGGATACAGCGGCAGCGCCAACACCCGCCGCACGCCCTGCTCGCGCAGCTGCGCCAGCAGTTGCTTCCACGAGGGCTGGCCGTAGCGCATCGCATGCAGCACCCGCGCGTCGGGCAACTCGCGCTGCACGGCCTCGGCCAGGCGGCGGGTGTAGACCGCCAGCGGCGAGCCTTCCGGCAGCCAGATGCTGGCGTACTTGTGCGCGACCTTGCCGCTGCGCAGCGGCAGGATGGCGAAATGCAGCAGCGGGCACCACAGCCAGCGGCTGAGGTCGACGACCCGGCGGTCGTGCAGGAATTCGGACAGGTAGCGCCGCACCGCAGCGGTGTTGGGCGCGTCGGGGGTGCCGAGATTGACCAGCACCACCGCGGTGTCGGCGGCGGCGGTGCGGGCCTCGGCGTTGCTGGCGTGAGCGGGCATCGGCATAGGATGACATCCGCGGGCGCGGCCACGGAATCCTTGCCGGATCGAATGTTTCGATCGCAGCGATAGGCGCGGCCGCGGCGGCGGCGAATTCCGCGTACGCACACCGATTCGCCCGGCAACGCTGCGTCGCAGCGGCGGCGGCGATGGCGCGACCGCCGCCACAGTCCGGCGCCGTGCCGGCGACCATCCTGTACACCGCCAACGCCCGCCGCGCGTTCGCCGTCTGTGCCGATCCGGTCCGGTCTTGCCGGTCCCGCCCCTTTGCGCCCTGGAGCCCGCATGAGCCGCCGCCGCCCGTCCGCCTTGTTTTTCCTCGCCTGGCTCCTCGCCGCCGCGTCGCCGGCCGCGGCCCAGCAACTGCCCGACCGCGACTACCGCCCGCCGATCGCGCGACCGGCCTATCCCGCCGGCACCGGTCCGAGCCTGTGCCTGGACGAGGGCCATCACAATTTCCATACCCTCGACGGCCGCTACTGGAGCTTCGGCGAGCTGCTGCGGCGCGACGGCTATGCGGTGCGGCCGCTGCGCGCGCGCCTGAGCGCGGCGACGCTGGCGCCGTGCTCGATCCTGGTGATCGCCAACGCCCAGCCCGGCGACGCGGACTGGAACGACTATCCCTCGCCGACGCCCTCGGCGTTCGATGCCGAGGAAGTGCGCGCGACGCGGCGTTGGGTCGAAGGCGGCGGCCGCTTGTGGCTGATCGCCGACCACATGCCGCTGGCCGGCGCCGCCGCCGGCCTGGCGCGCGCGTTCGGGATCGAGTTCCTCGACGGCTTCGCGATGCCGGGCTTCGACGCCGATCCGCAGCGGCGCGCGCAACTGTTCGCCCGGCCGACCGTGTTCCGGCGCGGCGACGGCAGCCTGGCCGCGCACGCGGTGACCCGCGGCGGCGCGCCCGGCGAAGCGGTCGAGCAGGTGCGCAGCTTCACCGGCCAGGCCTTCCGCCTGCCGCCGCGCGCCGAGCCGGTGCTGACCCTGCCGCCGGGCTACGTGTCGCTGCAGCCGGCCAAGCCTTGGCGGTTCGACGCCGACACGCCGCGGATCGAAGTCGGGGGCTGGTCGCAGGGAGCGCTGCTGCGGGTCGGTCGCGGCCGTGCCGCGTTCTTCGGCGAAGCGGCGATGTTCAGCGCGCAACGGCAAGGCGCGCAGGGCGCGCCGATGGGCATGAACGCGCCCGATGCGGAACGCAATCATCAGCTCGCGCTCAACATCGCGCACTGGCTGTCGGGGCGGCTGGATGAGCCGCGCGCGGCCGGCGGCGCAGTTCCGTAGCGATTCATCGCCGCGCCGCTAGCCTCAGGCCGATGCCGGAAGCGGCGTCCTTGCTTACCATGGGCGCCGTGCGCGGTTCGCTTTCGCGGCGGCCGCCCGTTGTTCCGTTCTCTCTACTTCGTAGGTTTCCCTACGCCACGCCGGAGTCCGCCATGTCCCGTCCGCTGCCCCGCGCCCTGAGCCTGAGCCTCGCCCTGAGCCTGGGGCTCGCCGCCACCGCCGCCGTCGCCGGCGAGACGGAGGACCAGCGCGCCCGCGATGCGGTGCGCGTGCTCGCCGACATCCAGCAGATTCCCGAGTCCTCGATCCCCGACAAGCTGTTCGACGAGGCCCGGGCGATAGTCGTGGTGCCCGACACGCTGAAAATCGGCCTGGTGGTCGGCGGCCGCCGCGGCCACGGCCTGGTCTCGGTCAAGAACCCCGACGGCACCTGGTCCAACCCCAGCTTCGTCAAGCTCACCGGCGGCAGCTTCGGCTTCCAGGCCGGCGTGCAGTCCTCCGACATCGTGCTGGTGTTCCGCGGTGCGCGCGGCCTGGATTCTATCGTCAACGGCAAGGTCACCCTCGGCGCCGACGCCAGCGTCGCCGCCGGTCCGGTCGGGCGCACCGCCGCGGCGGCCACCGACGGCCAGCTCAAGGCCGAGATCTGGTCGTGGTCGCGCGCGCGCGGCCTGTTCGCCGGCATCGCCCTGGACGGCGCCGCGCTGTCGATCGACGACGACGCCAACCAGGCCGTGTACGGCGAAGGCAGCACGCCGCGGATGATCTTCGAAGGCCGCGCGGCCGGACAGCCCTCGACCGCGGTGGTGGACTTCCGCGATCGCCTCGAAGAGGCCAGCGCCACCGCGCGCGCCAACCGCAGCGCCGAAGACCAGCGTCCGGCGCTCGGCGCCACGGTCTATCCCGAAGCCGGCGCCGCGCCGGCCGCGCCGCGTGCGCCGGCGCGCGAACGCCTGGCTCCGGCCCAGCCGGCGCAGACGGTCGAGCCGGGCCAGCCGCAGCCGTTCGAAACCGTGCCGGCCAACCCGGCCAAGGTCGAACCGCTGCCCTGAGCCGCGCCCGGGCGTGACTGACGACCTATTGCAACGAAAACCCTGCAATTCGGCGTTGCGCGCGCCCTGTCCTGTCGCCGAGGTTGCGGTATCCTCGGACTCCCGGGTCGTGCGCAGCGATCGCCCGGCCGCGGCCCGGTCACCCGAGCCGCCGGCTCCAGGCCCAGCGCGCGCTCATCCCGGTTCATCTACAGGTTCCTACAGGACACCGCCATGGGCAGCATGAGTTGGATTCACTGGGTCGTCGTCCTGCTGATCGTCGTTCTCGTGTTCGGCACCAAACGCCTGGGCAACATCGGCAAAGACGTCGGCGAAGCCGTCAAGGGCTTCAAGAAAGGCATGCAGGACGAGGACAAGCCCTCGGCCCAGCTCGGCGACGAGAGCCGTCGCAACGACAGCAACGCCGCCTCGCGCAACGACGAGCACACCCCGCGCTGACGCCGCGGCGCAGACGCTTCCGCCCCCGCCCGGCTTTACCGCATGTTCGACATAGGCTTCTCTGAAGTCTTCGTAATCGCGATCGTGGCCCTGATCGTGCTCGGACCCGAGCGCCTGCCCAAGGCCGCGCGGTTCGCCGGCCTGTGGGTGCGGCGCGCGCGCGCGCAGTGGTATTCGGTCAAGTCCGAGCTCGAGAACGAGCTCGCCGACGAAGAGCTCAAGCGCAGCCTGCGCCAAGCCCAGTCCGACCTGCGCGACGCCCAGGCCCAGCTGCGCGACAGCGGCCAGGCGATGCGCAACGAGGTCGACGAACTCAACCGCCGGATCGCCGCGCCGGCCGGCGCGCGGGGCCCGGCGGAGGAAGTTCCGCCCGCCCAGGCCGGCGCAACCGCGGCGGAGCCGGCGGCCGAACCGCCCGCCGAGGCGCCGCTGCCGATCGACGACGCGCAAGCGCCCGAACCGGTCGATCACGGCCATGCCGGCGCCGCCTTGCCCGACTACCGCCCCCGCAGCCCGAGCCCGACTTCCAACGATGAGCGACGCTGACCTTCCGCCGCACGGCGACGCCGGCGACGCGACGGCCGAACCGCGCCTGCTCGACCACCTGATCGAACTGCGCGCGCGTTTGCTGCGCGGCGTGGTCGGCCTGATCGTGGTGTTCCTGGGACTGCTGCCGTTCGCCAACAAGCTCTACCACTACCTGGCCACGCCGCTGCTGGCCAAGCTGCCGGCCGGCAGCCAGCTGATCGCGGTCGAGGTCGCCTCGCCGTTCTCGGCGCCGATCAAGCTGGCCTTCTTCGCCGCGCTGATGATCACCATGCCGTGGCTGCTGTACCAGGCCTGGGCCTTCGTCGCGCCGGGGCTGTACAAGCGCGAGAAGCGCCTGGCCCTGCCGTTGCTGGCCTCGGCGCTGTCGCTGTTCTACATCGGCTGCGCGTTCGCGTTCTTCCTGGTGCTGCCGTCGGTGTTCGGCTTCCTGGTCAAGGTCACCCCGGCCGGGGTGGCGATGATGACCGACATCAACGCCTATCTGGATTTCGTCCTGATCCTGTTCCTGGCCTTCGGCATCAGCTTCGAAGTGCCGGTGGCGCTGGTGATCCTGTCCCTGCTCGGCTGGGTGACCCCGGCCCAGCTCAAGGAAGGCCGCGGCTACGCGGTGGTCGGCATCTTCATCATCGCCGCGGTGATCACCCCGCCCGACGTGGTCTCGCAGCTGATGCTGGCGATTCCGATGTGCGTGCTGTACGAGTTGGGCATCATCGCCTCCAGATGGGTCGCTTCCGACCGCGACCGGACCGAGACCGGCGACGCTTCCGGCCCATGACCGCGCCGGCCGGATTCTGGCCGCGCTACGCGGCCTGGTCGCTGGATGCGGCCGTCGCCGCCGCCGCGGTCAGCGCATTCGGCGCGCCGTGGTGGGCCGAGCGCCTGCAGGCGATGGGCGAGGGACAGGCGGCGATCGGCCGCCGCGCCGCCGAGGTGATGGCCGACTCGGCCCTGGCCGATCTGAACTTCGCCGGTTTCGCCCGGCGCCTGATGGCCGACCCGGCGCTGCACGCCGCGCTCGGCCAGGTCGGCGCGGCGCTCGGCGCCCTGGTGCTGGGCTGGCTGCTGGCCTATGTCGCGCTCGGTGCGCTGATCGAGATCGGCGGCGTCGCCAGCCCGTGGCAGACGACGCCGGGCAAGCGCGCGCTGGGCCTGCGCGTGGTCGCGGCCGACGGCGGCCGGCTCGGCGCCGGCCGCGCGGCGCTGCGTTATTTCGCCGGCAGCCTGTCCTGGCTGACGCTCAACGTCGGCCATCTGGTCGCGGTGGCCAAGCCCGAGCAACGCGCCCTGCACGACCGCCTGGCCGGCGCGCGCGTGGAGCGCAGCGACGAGCGCGGCATGCCGGCCTGGGCCTGGGCCTGGATCGGCCTGCAGTTGCTCGGCGCGTTGGCGGCCACGGTGTGGCTGAGCTGGAGCTTCCAGGCGGCGCTGCAGGCCGCGCTGGACCCCGGCATGCTGTGATTCGGAATTGGCAAGACCGGCGATGCCGCCCTGTAGGAGCGGCGTGAGCCGCGACCGCGACTTCGCGATTACGACGCGACCGGCCGCAGCGCGTCGCGGCTGACGCCGCTGCTACAGAAGCGGCGCCACGGCAGTCTGGCGTCAGGCCTCGAACTGCCCCGGACGCGGCGTCGAGGCGGGCGCAGCGGCGGCATCGGCCTCGTGGCCGAACACGTCGCGCCAGGCGAAATAGCAGGTGCCGCACAGCACCACCAGCACGGTCGCGCCGTAGCCGATCAGCAGCACCATGGTCAGCAGCGAGCCCACCGCCGGATGCAGCAGCGAGCCGATCTGGTTCGCGATCACCGCCACCACCGCGACGATCAGGCCGGAGATCATCACCGCGGCCATGAACAGCATCGCCGCCAGCAGGTAGGCGCCGAGGTTCCACAGCGAGGCGCCGAGGCTGCGCTTGACCGCCTCCGACAGGCCCAGGCCGGAGAACATGATCAGCGGCACCGCGATCAGCAGCATCGCGTTGGTGAAGTAGTTCGACAGCAACTGCACCAGCATCATCAGGCCCGGGTGCTCGGGCTCCGGCGGCTTCACTGCCTGGCCGCTGAGCGCGGCGCGCAGCATCTCCAGGTACTGCGACCAGTAATCCTGGCCGGCCAGCCAGACCACCAGCGCACCGCTGACCAGGGTCAGGGCGATCTGGATCAGGCCCAGCCCGGCCAGGGCGCTGAGCTTGTGCTGGCGCAGCGGCGCGAACAGGTCGCGGGCGCGGGTCGGGCGCCCGGCCTCGGCTTCGCGGATCACGTGCATCAGCCCGGCCAGCAGCACCGGCAAGGCCAGCACCAACAGCACGAACATCGGGATCAACGCGGTGGCGACGCTGCTCATGTCCGGATCGGCGCCGCCGGCCAGGCTGCGCGCCGGCGTCGCCAGCAGCACCGCGAGCAGGTACAGCACGGCCATGAACAGCACCGCCGCGCCGAAGATCGCGCGCGGGTTGCGGCTGCCCAGGTTGACCGCGCGGAGCAGCCATTGCACGCCGTGGCTCAGCGGTACCTTGCGTATCGGTTGGGTCATCGGTTCGATCCCGGGGCGGGGGCCCCTCGGTTGGCGGAGCGCGCCCCGGCCGGAGCGCGCGCAAAGACGCAGGACACGGCGGGCTCAGCGACCGTGCAGGGCGCGGGCGTGGCCGACGAAGCGGCGCAGCACGCGGCGCGCATGCGGGGTCGCGCTGACCGCACCGGCGATCGACTTCGGGCAGTGGCCTTCGTTGCGCAGCGCGTCCTGGCGCGCGCGCACGTAGCCGCGCATGTGGCCGGCGCTGAATTCGGGATGGAACTGCACGCCCCAGGCGCGTTCGCCCCAGCGGAAGGCATGGCAGGCGTCGTGCGCCGAGCGCGCCAGCACGGTCGCGCCCTCGGGAGCGCGCAGCACGGTCTGCAGGTGGGTGGCCTGGGCCGGGAACCGCGCCGGCAGGCCGCCGAACAAGGGATCCTCGCCGGCGCTGGGGTGCAGCTCCAGGGCGATCGTGCCCATCTCGCGCCCGCCCGGGTGGTTGCCGACCTCGCCCCCCAGCGCATGCGCCAGCAACTGGTGGCCGTAGCAGATGCCGAACAGCGGCAGCCGCGCATGCGCGGCCTCGCGCAGCCACTGCGCGCTGCGTTCGCTCCACTCGGCGCGGTCGGTGACCATCGCGCCGGAACCGGTGACGATCGCGCCGGCGAAGCCTTCGCGGCTGGGCAGGGGTTCGCCGCGTTCGACATCGACCACGACGGCCTCGTCGCGGCTCAGGCCGGCGGCGACGCGGATCCAGTGCGGAAAGCCGCGGTGGCGGCGCATGGAGGCGACCGGCTGGCCGGTCTCGAGGATCAGGAAAGGCGGGTTCACGATCGGGCGGCGAGTGGGGGAGGCGCTGCGAAATCCGGGCCGGACCGCCGATCCGGAAGCCCGACTGCAGCCCGCTATTGACAGGCGCGCGGGCCCGCCCGGCGGGCCTCGCCGTATACTAACCCGCTTTGCTGCACTGCGATGAGACCATGGACGCCAGCGACGCACCGACCCCGGTTCAGGGCCAGGGCCCGACCCCCCAAGGCCTGACTTTCCAGGCCATGATCCAGCGCCTGAACGCCTACTGGGCCGAGCAGGGCTGCGTGCTGATCCAGCCGCTGGACCTGGAAGTCGGCGCCGGCACCTTCCACCCGGCGACCTTCCTGCGCGCGCTGGGCCCGGAACCGTGGAACGCCGCCTACGTCCAGCCCAGCCGCCGTCCCACCGACGGCCGCTACGGCGAAAACCCCAACCGCCTGCAGCGCTACTACCAGTACCAGGTGGCGATGAAGCCCAGCCCCGACAACATCGTCGAGCTGTACTTCGACTCGCTCAAGGCGCTCGGCGTCGACCCGCGCGTGCACGACCTGCGCCTGGTCGAGGACAACTGGGAATCGCCGACCCTGGGCGCCTGGGGCCTGGGCTGGGAAGTCTGGCTCAACGGCATGGAAGTCACCCAGTTCACCTACTTCCAGCAGGCCGGCGGCCTGGAGTGCAAGCCGGTGCTCGGCGAGATCACCTACGGTCTCGAGCGCCTGTGCATGTACCTGCAGAACGTCGACAACGTCTACGACCTGGTCTGGACCTACGGTCCGGACGGCACGGCGGTGACCTACGGCGACGTCTATCACCAGAACGAAGTCGAGCAGAGCGCCTACAACTTCGAGCACGCCGACGTGGCCGAGCTGTTCCACCGCTTCGACGCCTGCGAAAAGGAAGCCGCGAAGCTGATCGAACTCGGCCTGCCGCTGCCAGCCTACGACCAGGTGTGCAAGGCCAGCCACAGCTTCAACCTGCTCGACGCGCGCCGCGCGATCAGCGTGACCGAGCGCCAGCGCTACATCCTGCGCGTGCGCAAGATCGCCCAGGGCGTGGCCGAGGCCTACCACGCGCAGCGCGAGAAGCTCGGGTTCCCGGGCCTCAAGCCGCCCAAGGCCGCCTGACTCCTCGTGGCCCCTCTCCCGCCTGCGCGAGAGGGGCGGGGGTGAGGGCATTCCGCCCCGCACGAAACACCCAGAAAATTTCCGGCGCCGTCCGCAGGACGCGCGGCGACACCGCAAAGGCCACCGCATGAGCACGACCCAACCTCTTCTGATCGAACTCGGCACCGAGGAACTGCCCGTCAAGGCGCTGCCGGGCCTGGCCCAGGCCTTCTTCGACGGCGTCCTCGACGGCCTGCACAAGCGCGGCATCGGCTTCGACCGCGACGGCGCCAAGCCGCTGTACACCCCGCGCCGCCTGGCCGTGCAGCTGCGTGCGGTGCAGGCGCAGCAGCCGGAACAGAAGAGCGAAGTGCTCGGCCCCTACCTCAACATCGCCCTCGACGCCGACGGCCAGCCGACCAAGGCGCTGCAGGGCTTCGCCGCCAAGGCCGGGATCGACTGGACCGCACTGGAGCGCACCAGCGACGCCAAGGGCGAGCGTTTCGTCCACCGCGCGGTCAAGCCCGGCGCCGACACCGCCAGCCTGCTGCCGGAGATCGTGCGCGAGGCGCTGGCGGCGATGCCGATTCCCAAGCCGATGCGCTGGGGCGACCACGACTACGGCTTCGCCCGTCCGGCGCACTGGCTGGTGTTGCTGTTCGGCAAGGACGTGGTGCCGGCGCGGGTGCTGGGCATCGCCAGCGACCGGATGAGCCGCGGCCACCGCTTCATGCACGACAAGCCGGTGTGGTTCAGCGAGCCGGACGACTACGTCGAATCGTTGCGCAGCGCGCAGGTGCTGGTCGATCCGGACGAGCGCCGCGAGCGCATCGTGCGCGAGGTCGAGCAGGCCGCGCGCGGCGCCGGCGGCGTCGCCCGCATCGACCCAGGCATCCTGGAAGAGGTCAACGGCCTGACCGAATGGCCGGTGGCGATCGCCTGCGGGTTCGAGCGCGAGTTCCTGCGCGTGCCGCAGGAAGCGCTGATCGCGACCATGGAAGCCAACCAGAAGTTCTTCCCGGTGCTCGACGGCCAGGGCCATCTGACCGAGCGTTTCGTCGGCGTCGCCAACATCGCCAGCCGCGACGAGAACGAAGTGCGCAAGGGCTACGAGCGGGTGATCCGGCCGCGCTTCGCCGACGCCAAGTTCTTCTACGACGAGGA
The DNA here is from genome assembly GCF_057657315.1 of Lysobacter sp. Soil_C_15. NCBI lineage: Bacteria > Pseudomonadati > Pseudomonadota > Gammaproteobacteria > Lysobacterales > Lysobacteraceae > Lysobacter > Lysobacter sp. Soil_C_15. Next base: position 784,333 of record NZ_JBDGIR010000001.1, on the reverse strand, counting down.
TCTCAAGCAGGGCCTGGCCGCGATGGGCGAGGGCCTGAAGACGGTCAAGTACCAGGACAAGCTGGGCAGCGTCGCCGACAAGGTCGAGCGGGTGGCCGAACTCGCACGCTCGATCGCCGAGCAGGTCGGCGTCGATCCCGAGCAGGCCGCGCGCGCCGCCTCGCTGTCGAAGAACGACCTGCAGTCGCGCATGGTCAACGAGTTCCCGGAATTGCAGGGCATCGCCGGCCGCTATTACGCCCGGGCTGCGGGCGAAAGCGCCGAGGTCGCCGCGGCGATCGACGAGGCCTATATGCCGCGTTTCGCCGGCGACGCGATCGCGCCGTCGAAGCTGGGCCAGGTGGTGGCGATCGCCGAACGGCTGGATACCCTAACGGGTGGCTTCGCTGCTGGACTCAGGCCTACGGGAAACAAAGACCCTTTTGCTTTGCGGCGAAACGCTCTTGGGCTTGCGAGAACGATTATCGAGTCGCGAGTTGATGTTGATTTCTTTCAGTCGCTAATGCACTCGGCAATTTTGTCTATAGCTTCGGTAAAAAAAATAGAAACCCTGCCTTTCATGCAGGCGGCTCTCAAGCTGCATGAGAAGGGTATCGACATCAGTGTTTCTCAAGATCTCCCTGAGCTAAGAGAGTTCGTGCAACTCAGCGTTGATATCTATAACTTCGTGGCAGACCGCCTGCGCAGCTACTACCAGGATCTTGGGTACAAGGGTGAGCAGTTCGATGCTGTGTTCGCCATGAAAGTCGTCAATTCGCTGGTGGACTTCGATGCGCGTATGAAATCCATGGCCGAGTTCGCCAAGCTGCCCGAAGCCGAGGCCCTGGCCGCGGCCAACAAGCGCAGCCGCAACATCCTCAAGAAGGTCGAGGGCGGGCTGCCCGAAGCCATCGATGCGGCGCTGTTCGCCGAGCCGGCCGAGCGCGAGCTGGCCGAGGCGGTCGATGCCGCGGTGGCGGACACCGATCCGCTGCTGGCCCAGCGCGACTACGTCGCCGTGCTCGGCCGCCTGGCCCGGTTGCGGCCGCAGGTCGACGCCTTCTTCGACAAGGTCATGGTCAACGTCGACGACGCGGCGGTGCGCAACAACCGCCTGGCCCTGCTCAAGCGCCTGTCCGACCGCCTCGGCAGCGTCGCCGCGATCGAACACCTGTCGATCTGAGCCCCGCCGCTCCCAGGCAGGAGCGGCGCCGCCACGGGGATTTTCCTGCGGTCGCAAGCCGCGACCGCGCTGCGAGCGATCGCCGCGCGCTCTGCGGACGTCGGCGCGCGCCCGCATTCGCCTCACGCACGTCGCCGGCGCGGCGTTTCGCCTCCCATGCATCGCGACAGCGTCACGCGCCCTTAACGCGGACGCACGTCGCAGGCTGCAAACTGCCCGGAAAATCTCCAAGCAATACAAGCCGTTGCCGGTTAACCTGACGCATGCCCCCGACCTCCCGCCTGATCTTCGCCGCCGCCCTGTGTTTCGCATCCGTCGGCGCGGCGCAGGCGGCGAAGGTGGAAAAGGTCGAGATCCGCGGCCTCGACGAGGCCATGACCCAGAACGTGCGCGTCTCGCTGTCGCTGGTCGACGCGATCGGCAAGACCGTGTCCGGCCGCCGCCTGGGCTATCTGCTGCGTGAGGCCGAGGACGAGGCGCGCGAGGCGCTGGAGCCGTTCGGCTACTACTCGCCGACCATCACCGTCGAAGATTCGCGCGGCAATCGCCGGCGCAGCGAATCGCAGGCCGGCGATGCCGAGACCGAACGCGAAGCCGCGGCCGCCGATGCCGCGGCCGCGCCGGAACCGGCCGCGGAGCGGGCCCCGTCCAGCACGCCGGTGTCGGTGGTGATCACCGTCGACAAGGGCGAGCCGGTCAAGGTGCGCCGCTCCGACATCGCCATCCTCGGCGCCGGCAGCGACGACCGCTATCTGAACCAGGACCTGGCCGCGTTCCGCCCCGGTCCCGAGCAGGTCTTCAACCACGAGCTGTACGAGGCCAGCAAGACCAAGATCAGTCGCCGCCTGGCCGAGCGCGGCTACTTCGATGCGGATTTCTCTTCGCGCCGGGTCGAAGTCACCCGGGCCCAGAACGCCGCCGACATCGACCTGGTCTGGACCAGCGGCCCGCGCTACGACATGGGGCCGATCAGCTTCGAGCAGACGCCCAAGCGGATCATCCGCGACAGCCTGCTGCAGCGCCTGGTGTACTGGGAGCAGGGCAGCTACTACCACCAAGGCAAGCTCGATCGCTTCCGCGAATCGCTGGCGCGGCTGGATTACTTCTCCAGCATCGACATCGAGCCGCAGCCGGAGAACGCGGTCGACGGCCAGGTGCCGGTCAAGGTGGTGCTGACTCCGGCCAAGCGCAGCATCTACACCGCCGGCCTGAGCTACGGCACCGACAGCGGCGCCGGCGTGCGCCTGGGCCTGGAGCGGCGCTACCTCAACGACCGCGGCCACAAGGCCCTGGCCCAGGTCGACTACGCGCAGCGGCGCAAGACCGCGACCCTGCAGTACCGCATCCCGGCCTTCGCCTGGGTCGACGGCTGGTACACCTTCAGCCTGCAGGGCTCGGACGAGCAGACCGACTACATCGATACCCGCCGGATCGAACTGGTCGCCAGCCGCAGCGGCAAGATCAACCAGCACTGGACCGCGACCGCCTCGCTGCACGGCCTGCGCGAGCGCTGGGCCTATGCCGACGAGGACGACGACGATCCGACCACGCCGGTCGACTACCGCACCGCGACCTTCCTGTATCCCTCGCTGCGCGCCGAATACATCGACGCCGACGACCGCCTGTACCCGCGCAACGGCATCGGCGCCACCGGCATGATCCGCGGCGGCCTGGAAGGGGTCGGTTCCGACGCCAACTTCATCCAGGCCCACGTCACCGCGCGCTGGTACAAGGGCTTGGCCGAGCGCAGCCGGCTGATCGTGCGCGGCGAGCTCGGCCACACCTTCACCAATGCCTTGGTCGACCTGCCGCCGAGCCTGCGCTTCTACGCCGGCGGCGACCGCAGCGTGCGCGGCTACGAATGGCGCGAAGTCGGCCCGCGCATCCCCGCCGGGCCGGACCGCAAGGCCTTCGCGCTCGGCGCCAAGAACGTGGTCACCGGCAGCGTCGAGTACGAGCAGTACTTCAACGACAGCTGGGGCGGCGCGGTGTTCGTCGACAGCGGCAGCGCCTTCGACGACACGCCCGACATGCGCACCGGCGTCGGCATCGGCTTGCGCTGGCGTTCGCCGGTCGGCCCGCTGCGCATCGACATCGCGCGCGGCCTGGACGACCCGGATTCGAACTTCCAGATCTACCTCAACATCGGCGCCGAGTTCTGACCCGGACCCAAGGACGTATCCGCAACGACATGAGCGAGACGGCGAAAACTCCGGAGCAACTGCTGATCGAGCGGCGCCAGCGCCGGCGCGCGGCGGCCAAGCGCTGGGCCTGGCGCAGCAGCTTCGTCGCCGCCGCGCTGACGCTGCTGTTCGCGTTCGCGGTGTATTGGCTGATCGCCACCATCGCCGGCCGCGACTTGCTGTTGCGCCAGATCGTGGCCCGCCTGCCGGCCGATTCCAGCTTCACCTGGCGCAGCGCCGAAGGCCCGATGTCGGGGCCGCTGACCCTGCGCGGGGTGCGTTTCAGCTACCGCGGCACGGTGTTCACCGCCGAACGCATCTACGTCGATCCGGCCCTGCGTCCGCTGCTCGGCCGCAAGCTGCGCCTGGACGCGCTGCAGGTCGAGCGGGCGACGTTGGACCTGGCCAAGAGCGAGGAACCGTTCGAGCTGCCGCGCTGGCCGGAGGTGCTGCCGCAGATCGAACCGCCGCTGGCGCTGCAGGCCGACGACGTCCGCATCGACGGCTTCAAGCTCAGCCAGGAAGGCAAGCCGCTGCTCGACGTGCGCCGCCTGCGCGCCGGGCTGGATGCGCAGTCCGGTCGCCTGCGGGTGGAAAAGCTCGACGCCGACACCGACCGCGGCCGCTTCGCCCTGCACGGGCAGTACGAGCCGCACGACGACTTCAAGACCGACCTGGTCGCCACCGCGGTGCTGCCGGCCGGCTTCGGCCGCACGCCGCCGCGCCTGGGCCTGGTCGCGCGCGGCGATCTGGCGCGCATGGACGTGGCCGTGGCCGGCGCCGCGCCGGGCCCGGTGCGCGCGACCCTGACCCTGCGCGGCAAGGACGATCCGCGCTGGCGGCTGCAGGCGCGCAGCGAGGCGCTCGACATCGGCCTGCTGGTCTCGCCCGAGGCCCGGCCGTCGGACACGCCGATGGCGCTGCGGTTCGATGCCGACGGCGTCGGCGGCCAGGCCGAGTTGCGCGGCGAATTCCGCCAGGGCGACCTGGCGATCGAGGTGTTGCCGTCGAAGGTGTCGCTGAAGGAGCAGGTGCTGGACGTGCAGCCGCTGGCTTTGCGCCTGTTCGGCGGCAGCGCGACCCTGCGCGGCCGCGCCGACTTCCGCGACGCCGATAACGGCCAATTCAAGTTCGCGATCAACGCCCGCGGCCTGACCTGGGGCGGCCAGGCCGCGCCGACCACCCTGGCTACGGTCGGCAAGCCGGCCAAGGCGATCGCCGCGCCGGCGACGCCGGCGGTGACCCTGGAAACCGCCGACCTCGGCTTCGCCGGCACGGTCAAGCAGTGGGCGGCGATCGGCACCGCCAAGCTGGTGCGCGACCAGCAGGCGGCGACGGTCGAGTTCGACGGCCGCGGCGACGACCAGCGCATGACCCTGAAGTCGCTCAAGGCGCGGATGCCGACCGGCCGCCTCGACGCCAGCGGCGAGGTGACCTGGGCGCCGTCGCTGCGCTGGGACGCCAAGGCCACTCTGTCCGGTTTCGATCCGGGCTACTTCGCGCCCGAGTTCAAGGGCGCGGTCGACGGCCAGCTGGCCAGCACCGGCAGCACCCGCGCCGACGGCGGTCTGGAGATCCAGGCCAGCGCCGAACGCCTCGGCGGGCGTCTGCGCGATCGCCCGCTCGGCGGCCGCGGCCGCTTCGTCATGCACGGCGCGGCCAGCGGCAAGACCGGCGACGCCTACGAAGGCGAGGTCGCCCTGACCCTCGGCGGCAGCCGCATCGACGCCAAGGGCAAGTACGCCCAGGCCATCGATGTCGACGCCAAGCTGGCGCCGCTGCAGTTGAACGATTTGTTGCCGGGCGCCGCGGGCAGCCTCAGCGGCACGCTCAAGCTCAAGGGCGCGGCCGATGCGCCGGACATCGACGCCGACCTCAGCGGCAGCGGGCTCAAGTACGGCGATTACCGCGCCGCCAGCGTCAGCGCCAAGGGCCGCCTGCCCTGGCGCGGCCGCGGCGGCGAGCTGATCGTGCGCGCCAGCGATCTCGACGCCGGCCTGGCGCTGTCGTCGCTGAACATCGACGCGCGCGGCGCGATCGAAGCCCTGCAACTGCAGGCGCAGGCGCGCAGCGAGGTCGCCGCGCTCGATCTGAGCGGCCACGCCGACAAGCGCGGCGCGACCTGGCAGGGCGCGCTGGCGTCGTTGCAGCTGACCCCGAGCAAGGGCGCCTCGTGGCGCCTGCAGCAGCCCGCGCAGTTCCGTTGGGACGGCCGCCAAGGCGCGCTCAGCAACGCCTGCCTGGCCTCGAGCAGCGGCGGCTCGCTGTGCGCGAACGCGGACTGGCCGCGACGCGGCCTCGACCTCAAGGGTCAGGGGCTGCCGCTGCTGCTGGCCCAGGCCTATCTGCCCGAACGCAGCGACAAGCGGCCGTGGCTGCTGCGCGGCGAGATCGCCATCGACGGCAGCCTGCGCCCGCTCGGCAACGGCTGGCGCGGCCAGTTCGACGTCACTTCCGCCGGCGGCGGGCTCAAGTTCAGCGAACGCTCGCGGCGCGAGCTGCTGCGCTACAACCAGCTCGCGCTGAAGGCCGAGTTCGATCCGCAAAGGCTGCGCGCCGAACTCAAGGCCGGCTTCAACGACGACGGCCGGATCGAGGCCAACCTCGCCACCGGCTGGGACGCCTACGCGCCGCTGTCGGGCGCGATCGCGGTCGACACCGACGAGCTGACCTGGATCGAGTTGTTCTCGCCCGACATCGTCGAGCCCAAGGGCAAGCTGGAAGGCCGGATCAGTCTGGCCGGCACCCGTTCGCAGCCGCTGCTCGGCGGCCAGGCGCGGCTGTCGCAGTTCAGCACCGAGGTGCCGTCGCTGGCGATCGTGCTGCAGGACGGCGACGTGCGCCTGGACGCGCAGCCCGACGGCAGCGCGCGCATCGCCGGCAGCGTGCGCTCCGGCGAGGGCACGCTCAACGTCGACGGCACCCTGGGCTGGCAGGGCGAGGACACGCCGCTGGTGCTCAACCTGCGCGGCACCAACGTGCTGGCTTCCGACACCCGCGACCTGCGCGCGGTGGCCAATCCCGAGCTGACCGTGCGCTACGCGGCCAGGCAGCCGCTCGGCGTCACCGGCAAGGTAACGATTCCGTCGGCGCGGATCGACCTGGAGCGCCTGGACCAGGGCGTGTCGGTGTCCGAGGACGTGGTCGTGCTGGATCCGGTCGATCCGGAAGACACCGGCAGCTCGCCGCTCGATCTCGACCTGACCCTGGCGGTCGGCGACGACGTCAAGCTCAACGGCTTCGGCCTGGAAGGCAAGCTCGGCGGGCAGATGCGGGTGCGTTCGCGCCCCGGCCGCGAGATGACCGCCAGCGGCGCGCTCAACGTCGAAGGCCGCTACACCGCCTACGGCCAGAAGCTGCAGATCAGCCGCGGCAACCTGATCTGGAACAACGGCCCGGTGTCCGACCCGATCCTCGACATCCGCGCCGAGCGCGAAGTCGGCGCGGTCACCGCCGGCGTCGACATCAGCGGCCGGGTCAGCTCGCCGCAGGTCAACGTCTGGTCCGACCCGGCCAGCTCGCAGTCCGAAGCCCTGGCCTACCTCGCCCTCGGCCGCCCGTTGTCCTCGGTCACCGGCGACGAGAGCAAGCAGCTCAACGCCGCCAGCGCCGCGCTCTCGGCCGGCGGCGGCCTGCTGGCCTCGCAGCTCGGCGCCAAGATCGGCCTCGACGACGCCGGGGTGATGGAAAGCCGCGCCCTCGGCGGTTCGGTGCTCGGCGTCGGCAAATACCTGTCGCCGCGCCTGTACGTCGGCTATGGCGTGTCGCTGCTCGGCACCGGCCAGGTGCTGACCCTGAAGTACCTGCTGCGCAAGGGCTTCGACATCGAGATCGAGTCGAGCACCCTGGAGAATCGGGCTTCGATCAATTGGCGCAAGGAAAAGTAGCCGGAGCAAAACTAGCCGTCGCGCCCGGACGCGTTTGGCCGAACAAGGGGCAAGACCGATAGGCACGCCCATCGGCGGCTTCTGTTCGAGCAGGCGCGTGTTGCGCGCTTCGGGATCGGATCGCCACGGCGGGCGACGGCGCGGTCGCGACTTGCGTCGCTCCTACCCAAACCGGGGCGCCGTACCCCTGTAGGAGCGGCGTG
>NZ_JBDGIR010000001.1:748676-776798 GCF_057657315.1 Lysobacter sp. Soil_C_15 | reverse complement strand
CGCGAAACCGCGAAGACGACGCGACCGGCCGCGACGCGTCGCGGCTTACGCCGCTCCTACACAGGCACGCGAACGCTACGGGATCGGATCGCCGCGGCGGGCGACGGCGCGGTCGCGACTTGCGTCGCTCCTACCCAAACCGGGGCGCCGTACCCCTGTAGGAGCGGCGTGAGCCGCGACCGCGAAACCGCGAAGACGACGCGACCGGCCGCAACGCGTCGCGGCTTACGCCGCTCCTACACAGGCACGCGAACGCTACGGGATCGGATCGCCACGGCGGGCGACGGCGCGGTCGCGACTTGTGTCGCTCCTACCCCAACCAGGGGCGCCGTATGCCTGTAGGAGCGGCGCGCTGGCCAGCGCGCTCGCTCAATCCGAACAAGCGCCGCGAACCGACTGAACCAGCCGCTGCACCGCGCTGCCGTCCGCCCGCGCATCCCCGATCGTGCGCAACAGCCCGTCCAGCGTCGCCCGCGCTTCGCCGCGCTGGGCGCTGCGGCAGCGCACCTGCGCCGCGTAGGCCTGCGCGCGCCAGCCCAATTCGCGCAGGGCTTCGTCTGTGGTCGGCAGGTCGCCCAGCGCATCCAGGTGGGTCAGGGCGGCGGCGTCGCCGGCGTCGGCCTGGGCATGGGCGAGTTCGATTTCGGCGCGGCGGGTGTGCGGGTCGCGTTCGCCGTAATGGCGGCGGGTCAGGTCGACCGCGCGCTGCAGGCGCGAGCGGCCGGCTTCGCCTTCGCCCAGGGCGAGTTCGACTTCGCCGAGCAGGCGGTCGCTGTCGCCGACCTGGCCGTGGGTTTCGCCGAACAACACCACGCGCAGGTTGCGCACTTGCTGCAACAACGCGCGCGCCTCTACCGGGCGGCCGCTGTCGTACAGCACCTGCGCATGGTCGAACAGCACGCCGGCCAGGCGCGCGCGGTCGCCGTGCTTGCGGGCGAGGCTGGCGGCGCGCTCGAGTTCGCCCAGCGCGCGTTCTTCGTCGCCGCGCTCCCAGGCCACGCGGGCGAGCTGGCGATGCACTTCGGCCAGATCCAGGTGATCCGGGCCCAGGCGCACGACCAGCAGGTTGCGGATCTGTTCCAGTTCGGCCTGGGCCTGCACGTAGCGGCCCTGGGCGAGGTGCAGGGCGGCGAGCTGGCGGCGCACGTCCAGGGTCGAAGGATGCTGGGCGCCGTTGACGTCCAGGGCGATTTCCAGCGCTTCGCGCGCGTCGCGTTCGGCGGCGTCGAGCTGGCCCAGTTCGCTGCGCAGCATGGCCAGGTTGCGGCCGATCTCGACCTGCAGCGGGTGGCGGTCGCCGACCGCCTGCTGCAGTTTGTTGCGCGCCCGCTCGAACAGCCCCAGCGCCTCGCGGCTGTGCTGCGCGTCAGCCTCCAGGCCGGCCAGATCGATCAGGTTCTCGACCTCGGCGACGACGTTGTTCTGCAATTGCTCCTGGCGCAGCTTCAGCGAGCGCTCGAACAGCTGGCGCGCGCCCTGGCGCTCGCCGTTGGCGCGGCGGCAACGGCCGAGTTCGGAGTAAAACTCGCTGACCTGCGCCGGCAATTGCGATTGTTCGCCGCGCGCCAGGTCCAGCGCGGGCTGCATCAGCGCGGCGCAGTCGCGCGGCAGGCCGAGCAGGCGCAGCACCTTGCCGCGCTGGGTCAGCGACTCGATGCGCAGGCTTTCGGGAATGTCGTCGGTGCTGCCGATGATCGCGGCCTGGCGGTCGAGCAGGGCGCGCGCTTCGTTGTAGTCGCCCAGGCCGGTGCGCATGCGCGCGACCACGCCGAACAACTCGGCGCGCGCGCGCGGCTGGCGCGCCAGTTCGCGGGTGCCGCGCGCGACCGAGGCGTCGAGCAGGCCGCGCAGGTCCAGCGCCTCGCCTTCCGGGGTACCGCGCGCGCTTTCGAACAAGCCGACCATGAAATCCTGCATCGCTTGCGCGCGGCTGGCTTCGCCCAGCGCCTGGCGCGCCTGCCAGGCGACGATGCCGAGCGCGGCGGCCAGCACCACGGTGACCAGGGCCGCGGTGGCCAGCGCCCAGCGGTGGCGGGCGACGTACTTGTTGAAGCGGTAGCGCAGGCTTTGCGCGCGCGCCAGCACCGGCCGGCCGGATTCGAAGCGCTGCAGATCCAGCGACAGCGCTTCGACCGAGGGATAGCGCTGCTCGGGACGCTTGGACAGGGTCTTGAGGACGATGTTGTCCAGGTCGCCGGCGAGCTGGCGGCCGAGCCGGCGCAGCGCGCCGGGGTCGACGTCGGTGGTGTCGACGTGGCGCATCACCGCCTGCGAGGGGCGCAGCGGGTCGGCGGCGAGGATCGCCTCTTCCCATTCGGCCGCGGTCTGGCGCTTGAGCCGGTAAGGCTTGGCGTCGGTCAGCAATTCGTACAGCACTACGCCCAGCGAATACACGTCGGTCATGGTGGTGACCGGCTCGCCGCGCACTTGCTCGGGCGCGGCGTAGTGCAGGGTGAAAGCGCGTGCGCCGGTGCGGGTCTGCTCCGGCAGCGGCACGTCGCTGCTGTCGATCAGCTTGGCGATGCCGAAGTCGAGCAGGCGCACGTCGCCGGCCGGCGTCACCAGGATGTTGGAGGGCTTGAGGTCGCGGTGGACGATCAGGTTGGCGTGGGCGTGGCTGACCGCGTCGCAAATCTGCTGGAACATGCGCAGGCGCTTGTCGAGCGGGGTGCGCTGGTTGCGGCAGTAGTCGGTGATCGGTTCGCCTTCGACGTATTCCAGCGCCAGGTAGGGCAGGCCGTCGCGGGTCACCCCGGCGTCGAGCAGGCGGGCGATGTGCGGATGGGCGAGGCGGGCGAGGATCTGCCGCTCGCGGGTGAAGCGGCTGCGCAGGTTGGTGTCGGCCAGGCCCGGACGCAACAGCTTCAGCGCGACCCGGCGCTGGTACAGGCCGTCGGCGCGCGAGGCCAGCCAGACCTGGCCCATGCCGCCTTCGCCGAGCAGGCTTTCCAGGCGGTAGCTGCCGACCTCGGTGCCCGGACGCATGGCGCCGGTGTGCTGGGTCGGGACCAGCGGTTCGGACAGGAAGTCCTGGTGATCGTCTTCGAGCGCGATCAGCTCGGTCAGTTCGGCGGCGAGGCCGGCGTCGTCGGCGCGCAATTCCGCCAGCCGTTCCGCGCGCGCGGCCGGCTCCAGCTCGAGCAGGGCGTCGAGCAACGGGGACAGGCGCTGCCAGCGTTCGGCGTCCATGCGGCGGTCAGCCGGCGGTCCTGCGGCGGTCTACGGCGTAGAAGCTCATGGCGTTACCCATACTGGGCGAGCGCACCGCGCGGCACCAGGGCCGGGCGCCGGCATCCGTTCAGCGGTTGGGCTCGTCCTGCAGCGAGGCCAGCAGGAACAGCCGCGCCTTCTGCCAGTCGCGGCGGATGCTGCGCTCGGAACGTTGCAGCAGGGCGGCGATCTCCAACTCGGACAGGCCGGCGAAGTAGCGCAGCTCGACCACCTGGGCCAGGCGCTGATCGACCGCGGCGAGCTTGGTCAGGGCGGTGTCCAGGCCCAGCGTGTCCTCGTCCAGGCGCAGGCCGCCTTCGACGTCGTCGGGCAGCTCGGTGACCCGGTGCAGGTCGCCGCCGCGCTTCTGCGCCAGGCGCTGGCGGGCGTAGTCGACCACCACGCTGCGCATCGCCGAGGCGGCGTAGGCGAAGAAGTGGGCACGATCGTCGAACTGGGCCTCGCGCCGGCCGACCAGTTTCAGGTAGGCCTCGTGCACCAGCGCGGTGGCGTCCAGGGTCTGGCCGTGCTGGCCGGCGAGCTGGCGCCGGGCCATGGTGTGCAGTTCTTGATAAAGGGTCGCGAGCACGCGGTCGAGCGCACCGCGGTCGCCCTCGCGGGCCGCATCCAGCAGGATGGTGATGTCTGCGCTATCGGCCATATCGCCCCTCGACTGGGGCAAGACTATAGCGCGTTCAGTTTTACTTGGTAGCGACCGCCGGCACCCTGCGGTATCGACCCTCGATATGGCCGCTTTTGCCCCGTTCCCACGTCACGGGCGATTTCGCCGATCCCCCATCCCCCATCCCGGCTTCACCGCTGACAATGCCCGCACCAGACCGTGGTGCGCTGGCCGATCGCGGCCTGCTTGAGCGGCCGTCCGCAGCGCGGGCAGGGCCCGCCGCCGCGGCCGTAGGCGGCCAGTTCCTGTTCGAAATAGCCGGGCGCGCCGTCGGGGCTGATGAAGTCGCGCAGGGTGGTGCCGCCGCGCTGGATGGCGTAGCCGAGGATGGTCTTGATCGCGCCGGCCAGCTCGCCGTAGCGCTCGCGCGAGACCTTGCCGGCGGCGCGCAGCGGCGACACTCCGGCGGCGAACAGGGCTTCGGCGGCGTAGATGTTGCCGACCCCGACCACCACCCGCTGGTCCATCAGGAAGGTCTTGACCGGGGCGCGGCGGCCGCGGCTGAGCTCGAACAGGTAGTCGCCGTCGAAGTCGTCCGACAGCGGTTCCGGGCCCAGGCCCTGCAGCAGTTCGTGGGTGTCGCCCGGCGCCTGCCACAGCAGGCAGCCGAACCGGCGCGGGTCGTTGAAGCGCAGCACGCGGTCGTCGTCGAGCAGCAGGTCGACGTGGTCGTGGTCGCGCACCGGCGTGTCCGCGGGCAATACCCGCAGGCTGCCGGACATGCCCAGGTGCAGCAGCGCGCTGCCGGCCTGGGTATCCAGCAGCAGGTACTTGGCGCGGCGGCGCACCGCGTCGATGCGCTGGCCGGGCAGGGTGGTTTCGATGTCGGCCGGGATCGGCCAGCGCAGGTTCGGCCGGCGCAGGATCGCGGTGACGACGTGGCGGCCCTCCAGGTGCGGGGCCAGGCCGCGCCGGGTGGTTTCGACTTCGGGCAATTCGGGCATGGCGCAAGCGTACTATCGGCGTGGGCCGTGCGTCGTTGCCGATGCGGCCGCGCTAGCGGAAGGAAGCGGCATGTCGAAAAAACCAACGCCAGCCAACGCCGCCGACGAGCCAGCCGACGCCGAAGCCGGGCGCCCGCCGGGCCGACGCCTGCGCGCCTTCGCCTCGCGCGAGCTCGAGGCGGCCATCGACGCCCTGGGCTGGCGCGGCAGCCGCCTGCACCGCGGCGTGCATTTGGCCCGCAAGGGCCTGCGCCGGGTGCGCGCGACCCTGGCCCTGGGCGGCGCTGCGCTGGGGCCGGGCGCGGCCTGGATCGATCGCGGCCTGCGCGACGCCAACCGCGACCTGTCGGCCTTGCGCGATGCGCAGGCCCTGGTGGAAACCCTCGAGCGCCTGCTGCGCGCGCCCGGCGACGACGCCCACCGCGCCCTGTTGCGGCGCGCCCAGCGGCGCGCGGCTGCGGCGCGGGCGGCGGCCGCGCGCACGGTCCGCACCGAAGACCCGGACCTCGCCGCCCGCCGCAGTCTGCTGCGGGTGCTGCGCGCGGCGCTGCGCGCGCTGCCGTGGGAGACGCTGGCGGCCGAACAATGGCGCGAGGCGGTGGCGCTGAGCCTGCATCGGGTCGAGCGCGCCCGCCAACGCGCCCGCCGCGGCAGCGACGAGGACTGGCACGAATGGCGCCGGCGCGCGCGCCGGCTGTCGCAGCAGCAGCGCGCATTGCAGGCGGCCGGGCTGGGCGAGGACGCGCCCGCGTTCGACCGCCATCGGACCGAGCGCCTGGGCGAGGCGCAGGACCTGAACCTGTTGCTGGATCACTGCGGCAAGGGGTCGCCGTTCGCCAAGCCCGACCGGCTCGCGTTGCGCGCCTTCGCCCGCGGCGAACTGACGCGCTCGCGCGGCGGCATCGACCCGGACAGCGCCGACTGAATACGGCGGCCGTCGCCGCGCGGACGGTTTGGCGCCGGCGAACACAAACCTGAACGCGACAGCCGAGCGCGACAGCTGAATCGGCGCGGTTTTGCCGCTGCGGCCGCGCTTGCGCGTCGGAATGAACGACCCCATCACAGTGCCGAGCCGTACCGGCGCGAACGGTCGGCCCCGGGTGGCATCATCCGGCGCAGGACCGGCCCGTTTCGGCCGGTTTCGTTTGTGGTTTTCCGGAGTCCGTATGCCCGCTTCCCTGATCGACTTCCTTGCCGGCGGCCTGGCCCAGGCCGGCCTCTGGGAGCTCGTCGCGTATTTCCTGGTGGTGACCCAGCTCACCATCATGTCGGTGACGCTGTACCTGCACCGCTCGATGGCGCACCGCTCGGTCGATTTCCATCCCGCGCTCGCCCACCTGTTCCGGTTCTGGACCTGGCTGACGACCTCGATGATCACCAAGGAGTGGGCGGCGATCCATCGCAAGCACCACGCCAAGTGCGAGACCGAGGAAGACCCGCACAGCCCGCAGTTCAAGGGCATCGACACGGTGATGTGGCGCGGCGTCGAGCTCTACCGCGAAGCGCGCGGCGAGCGCGAGGACATCGAGAAGTACGGCAAGGGCTGCCCGGACGACTGGATCGAACGCAAGCTCTACACCCCGCACGCCACGATGGGGCCGGTGTTGCTGCTGCTGATCAGCTTCGTCCTGTTCGGCTTCGCCGGCGTGGCGATCTGGGCGCTGCAGATGCTGTGGATTCCGTTCTGGGCCGCGGGCGTGGTCAACGGCCTCGGCCACTGGTGGGGCTATCGCAACTTCGAGACCACCGACACCGCGACCAACCTGACCCCGTGGGGTTTCTGGATCGGCGGCGAGGAACTGCACAACAACCACCACGCCTTCCCGAGTTCGGCCAAGTTCGCCCTGCGCAAGTGGGAGTTCGACATCGGCTGGACCGCGATCCGCGGCCTGCAGGCGCTGCGCCTGGCCAAGGTGCTGCGGGTGGCGCCGACTCTGGACGTGCGCCCGAACATCGCCATGCCCGACGGCGAGACCCTCAAGGCGCTGCTGGCGATCCGCTTCCAGGCCATGACCGACTACTACCGAAACGTCACTTTGCCGGCGCTGCGCGAAGAAGCCGGCCACGCCGGCGACCGCATGCGCGCGTTGCCGCGGCGCCTGCGCAAGGGCCTGGCCGACGGCGGCCGCTGGCTCGACGACGGCGCCCGCACGCGCCTGCAGAACTGGGTCGCCGAGCGCCCGCGCATGGCGACCGTGGCCGACTTCCGCCAGCGCCTGGCGCAGGTGCTCGACGATCGTTCGCACGATGCCCAGGCGACCCTGGCCAAGCTGCACGCCTGGTGCGTGGAGGCGGAAGCCAGCGGCATCCATGCGCTGCAGGCGTTCTCCGAGCGCATGAAGGGCTATGCGCTGGCGCCGGCCCGCAGCTGACCGCGCCAGCTGAGCCGCGCCCGTCCGGGCGCAACCGGCGGACGCCACGAACCCGCGCAGCGATGCGCGGGTTTTTTGTTGCCCTGCGTCCGTGCGGCGGCGCATGCGCGATGCGCGGCGCGAGTTCGGCATACCGCGACGGCGAGCCGGTTTCGCCGGCGCGGCGCGGTGTAGCGTCGCCGCGAATGGATTCGTCGCGACGGCAACGCCGTCCGCCGCACAGGGGAAGTGCCGCCGTTCCGCTCCGGAACGGTCCGCGCCGGCCTTGCGCGTCCGGCGCAGCGCCAGCGTTTCGAATCCCAGCAGCCGTGCCGACGTTCCGTGCGCCGGCGCGGCGCATCGTCGGCCAGGGAAGGAAGCCACCCACGAACGCGCCGCACGCCAGGGACCGGCGGTCGCGCTCCCACCGCGCACAGGAGAGCTCAGGCATGAAGGCTGTTGGCAATTCGCGGTTGAAGAAAGTGCTGTTGGCGGCGTTGTTCGCCGCTTCGATCGGCTTCGGCGCCGCCCAGGCCGACGGGCCTTACGCGGAAGGCTGCTCGCCGCGCGCGGGTTGCCTGTTCGGCGGCGACGTCCATGGCTGCTGCGTCGACGACCGTTGAAGCCGGCGTAGCGTTGCCGCATTCGTTTGCGTACCAACCGATCCCATACGTATCCATCGAGGAGAGAGAGCATGAAACTGTTCAAGACCCGCCGCGCCAAGTCCGTTGCGCTGATGGCGCTGTTCGCCCTGTCGACCGGCTTCAGCTTCGCCCAGGCCGACAACCGCCTGGCCGAAGGCTGCAACCCGTGGCCGGGCTGCGACTACGGCGGCGGCTACGCTTTCTGCTGCGTGCCGGAATGACGGCTTGAGGGATCGTCCCGCCGCGGCCGGCGAGGGGCCGGCCGCGGCGGAGTTCGTCCGCCCGCGAGCGGCCGGGGCTTGCCTGGGCGCCGTCCAGCCTGCAGGCTTCGCGCCATCTCCCCCGTTACGCGTAGGCGCATGTTCCGGCGACTGTTCGCAATCGCGCTCTGCCTTCCCGTCCTGGCTTCGGCCCAGGTCGCCTCGACCGGCGACTATCTGTCGCGCATGGACGGCGACGGCGACGGCAAGATCTCGCTGCTCGAGTATCAGGACTGGCTCAGCTACGCCTTCGACGCGATGGACGCCAACCGCGACGGCCAGCTCGACGCCGCCGAACAGCCGGCGCGCGCGCACGGCGGCGGCCAGCCGCTCAGCCGCGAACAGCACCGGCGCACCCTGGCCGAGCGCTTCGCCAAGCAGGACCGCAACCGCGACGGCAGCCTGGACGCGCGCGAACTCGCCGCGCCGCCGCAGTAGCCGCGCGCCGCACTGCGCCATCGATACTCCGCCGTGCATCGCAGTGCGCGGATTGCGTCATTGCCACTCGCGCGCTCGCGGTGCTATCTAGGCGCGATGACGAATTACCTATTGCCTTGCGGCGAACTCGAAACTCTGTTCGCCGGCCCCCAATCGGTCACCCCCGAGCAACGCCGCGGCCTGGTCGACGGGATCGTCGCCGCTCTGCGCCGCCGCCATGGCGAACGCCTGCTCGCGGTCGCGCTGTACGGTTCGACCGCGCGCGACGGCGACGGTCCTTACTCCGATATCGAACTGTGGGCGGTGCTCGACGACGAGGCTCATGGCGAGGACTACGACGAATCGCTGGAATGGGTGCACGGCCGCGGCAAGGCCGAGGTCAACCTGATGTCGCGCAGCGCGATCGAGGCCTACGCGCGCGAGGTCGACGAGTCCTGGCCGATCAGCCACGGCCAGTTCGTGCATGCGCGAGCGCTGTGGATCGCGCCCGACCACGGCGCCCTGGTCGAGAGCCTGCGCTCGCTCGCCGCCCACCCCGACGACGCCGCGGTCGACCGGGCCATGGCCGAACTGGTGGTCGGCGAGTTGTACGAGCTGATCGGCAAGCTGCGCAACCGCCATGGCCGGCCGCCGCTGGCCCTGCTCGCCGGCCGTTTCGCCGAGCATCTGGCCTGCCTGATCGGGCTGGCCGAGCGCCATGTCTACGTGTCCGCGGGCAGCCTGTTCGACGAGGCCATCGACCTGGGCGGGCCGGACGGCACCGCGGAGCTGTTCGCCCAGGTGGTGCGCGGCGATTTCCGCGACGAAGCGGCGACGATCGCCGCACTGGAGCGCGCCTGGGCCGGACTGGAGCGTTGGACCGATGCGATCGGCCTGGAGCCGGCGTTGCTGCGCCGCTGCCAGGCCGGAGAGCGCTGAAGCGCCGGCGCGGTTAGAGTCTGCAGCTGCGGTCGCGCGTTGCCGACCGCGTACGGAAACCGCGCCGATGCCCGCCTGGCTGCACCCCTGGTTCGCCGAAGCCCGCCTCAACGCCGTGCGCGGCGACGCCTGGTGGCATGGCCGCGCGGCGCGCGCCGCGGCCCTGGCGTTGGCGACCCCCTGGCTGTTGCGCGCGTCCGGCGAACAAGGCGCCGCCCTGGCGGCGGCGGTGCCGCGGCTGGTCGCACAACTGCCTCTGCCGTTCGCGCTGATCGCGCTGGCGCTGGGGCATGCCGCCGCGCGCGGCCGGCTGGTCGCGCTGGACGAGCATCTGCGCCTGGGCTGGTGGGCGGCGGCGCCGATCGACCCGCGCCGCGGCACCTGGACCCTGATCGTACTGGCCGCGCTCGGTGCGGCCGCCGCGGCCTTGCTGGCCGCGCTGACCCTGCGCGGCTGCGGCGGCGAGGCGGCGGCCTGGCGCAGCGCCAGCCTGATCGTCGCCGGCAGCGTCGCCGCCGGGGTCGTGCTGGGTCTGGTGTCGAGTTTGCGCCATCGCCGCCAGCCGACGCGGCGCGTGCGCGAAGGCGCGCGCCAACCGCTGTTCGGCCTCGCCTGGCTCGACGACGCGCGCCTGCCGCATGTCAGCGACTGGCAGCGGCGCGAAGCTTTGCTGCGTTGGCGCCGCGGCGGCCGGGCCTGGATGATCGGCGCGGTGCTGCTGGCGATGCCGGGCGGCACCGGTCTGGCGACCGGCGCCGGGGTGCTGGCGATCGCGGTGGCCTTGGCCTGGTTCAGCCTGGTGGCGCAGGCCTGCGCGGTCGCGGCGCGCGCGGCCGATGAGTTGCTCGCGGCCACGCCGCGGCCGGCCGATGCGCTGGCGCGCGCGGCCTGGCGCTATCCGGCCTTCGCCTACGCCTGCGCGGCGGCCTGCGCCGGCGGCGGCGCGCTGCTGCTCTCGTTGAACTGGCGCGCGCTGCCGCTGTTATGGGGCGTGCTGGCGCTGACGGCGCTGCCCTTGCTGCCGGCCTGGCGCCGGCGCGGCGCGCAGGCGGGCCCGTGAGCCGGCCGCCCTCCACCCCCGGCGACGCGTCGATGCGCGATCCGGCCGCGGCGACGGCGGACGAGGCGATGCTGCAACTGGATGGGCTGCAGCATCGCTACGACGAACACGCAGTGCTGCACGGCATCGACCTGGTCCTGCGCCGCGGCGAATTCGCCGCCCTGATCGGGCCGAACGGTTCCGGCAAGACCACCCTGCTGCACTGCCTGGCCGGCCTGCAGCGGCCGAGCGCGGGGCGAGTGCGGATCGGCGGCCACGACCTGGCGCGCGCGCCGGTGGCGGCGCGCGGCCTGCTCGGTTTCGCGGTCGATCCGGCGCGGCTGCCGCCGCTGCTGAGCGGGCGCGAGTGCCTGCGCCTGTTCGCCGGCACGCGCGGCCTGGGCGAGGTGCCGGCGCCGACCCTGGCCCTGGCCGAGTGGCTCAACCTGGGGCCGATGCTGGACCGGCGGGTGGGCCAGTATTCGCTGGGCACCCGGCAGAAGCTGGCGATCGCGCTCGGCCTGCTCGGCGAGCCGCCGCTGCTGGTGCTGGACGAGCCGCTCAACGGCCTGGACCCGCTCAGCGCCTATGCGCTCAAGCGCCATCTGCAACAGCTCGCCCACGAGCGCGGCACCACGGTGTTGCTGGCCACCCATTCGATCGACGTCGCCGAGCGCTTCATCGATCGCGCCCTGTTGCTGGTCGACGGCCGCCTGCGTCGCGACTGGCCGGCGCCGGAGCTGGCCGCGATCCGCGCCGACCCGCAGCGTTCGCTGGAGCAGGCGATGGTCGAAGCGCTGTCGGCCGAGCGCGAGGCCGCCGGGGCGCGCGGGTCAGGCCGGTGACGGCGTAGCGGCGGTCGTGCGGTCGCGGCTCGCGCCGCTGCTACCCTTTGAAGCGGAGCCGTTTTTGTAGGAGCGGGGTCCCACGGGGATTTCCTCCGGTCATACGCCGCGACGCGGGGCGGCCGGTGGCGTCGTCGCTGCGAGGCAGCGGTCGCGGCTTACGCCGTTCCTACAGGCGCATGAATCCCCGCGTGCCAAGGGATGGGAGCGGCGTCCCGCGGGAGTTTCCTCCGGTCGCGAGCCGCGACCGTGAGGCGGCCGATCGCGGCGCAGCGCGCCGAAGGCGGCCATGCTCCGCGCGCCGGGGTGTTACCATGCCGGCCGTTGCAGAAGAGTGGCGCCGGCCCGCGGCCGCGCCCGCCGAAGGCGCAGGCTCCCATAATCGCTCAGGCTCGGCCTCCGGCCGGAACACTGCCACGACATCGCCGATCTGGAGAGAGGCCGCGCAGCGGCCCACCGAAGGGGCAAGCGGCCGCAAGGTCCGCGCAAACTCTCAGGTAAAAGGACAGCGGGAGCGG
The DNA here is from genome assembly GCF_057657315.1 of Lysobacter sp. Soil_C_15. NCBI lineage: Bacteria > Pseudomonadati > Pseudomonadota > Gammaproteobacteria > Lysobacterales > Lysobacteraceae > Lysobacter > Lysobacter sp. Soil_C_15. The sequence goes on along the minus strand of NZ_JBDGIR010000001.1, from coordinate 764,949 downwards.
CACCGCGGCTTCGGTCGCGAAGACAGCCCAGGCGTGCGCGCGACGCGAGTCCGCGCCGCCGTCGCGCGCGTCGCCCGCCGCACGCCGTCGCCACGCACTCGCGCGGCGACGATCCGCGCCGCGGTGGCCGCGCACTCCGGCGCTTCGCTTCCCGGCCGCGGCTCTCCCGTCCTGCGCCGGAGCACCGCCCGTGTTGTTGTCCCTGATCTACCTCATCGCCATCAGCGCCGAAGCCATGACCGGCGCGCTCGCCGCGGGCAAGCGGCGCATGGACCTGTTCGGCGTGGTCACCATCGCCTGCGTGACCGCGCTCGGCGGCGGCTCGCTGCGCGACATCGTGCTCGGCCACTATCCGCTGGGCTGGGTGCGCCATCCCGAGTATCTGGCCTACACCGTCGGCGCGGCCCTGGCTGCGACCTTCCTGGCCAAGCGCCTGCAGCGCCTGCGCCGCGCCTTCCTGTGGCTGGACGCGTTGGGACTGATCGCCTTCACCCTGATCGGCTGCGCGATCGCGCGCGAGGCCGGCCACGCGCCGGCGATCGTGGTGATCGCCGGCATGCTCACCGGCGCCTTCGGCGGGGTGTTGCGCGACGTGCTGTGCAACGAGATTCCGCTGGTGTTCCAGCGCGAGCTGTATGCGGTGATCGCGCTGCTGACCGGCGTGGCCTATCTGCTGCTGTTGCGGCTGGGCGTGGCCGAGAACGCCGCCGTGCCGATCTGCCTCGGCGGCGGATTCGCCGCGCGCCTGCTGGCGATTCGCTACGAATGGGAGATGCCGAAGTTCGTTCATTCCTGAGCGGGGTCGGGACTCGGGGCTGGGGACTCGGGACTCGAAAGGCTGTGCCGGGCCGCGGCGGGAAGCAACGAGTCGCTTCGCGGTTTTGGCCTGGACGCTGCAAGCGAACCCACCGAGCCAACAGTGGCTATGGACACTCCGAAGCAGCGCTTTTCATACTGACTACGAGTCCCGAGTCCCGAGTCCCGAGTCCCGAGTCCCGAGTCCCGAGTCCCGAGTCCCGCCGCAAGCAAGAACGCCGGCCCAAGGCCGGCGTTCTTGCTCGTGCAGCGCAACCCGGGCAGCGGGCTCAGAGCGTGATATCGCGATCCTTGGTTTCCGGCAGGAACAACGCGCCGATCACCACGGTCATCGCCGCGACCACGATCGGATACCACAGGCCGCTGTAGATATTGCCGGTGGCGGCGACGATGGCGAAGGCGGTGAACGGCAGGAAGCCGCCGAACCAGCCGTTGCCGATGTGGTAGGGCAGCGACATCGAGGTGTAGCGGATCCGGGTCGGGAACAGTTCGACCAGCCAGGCCGCGATCGGGCCATAGACCATGGTCACCAGCAGCACCAGGAAGGTCAGCAGCACGATCACCATCGGCGTGTTGATCTGCGCCGGGTCGGCCGAAGCCGGGTAGCCGGCAGCCTTGAGCGCATCGCCGAGCTGCTTGCCGAACGCGTCGGACTGGGCTTTGAACTCGTCCTTGCTCAGCGACTCGCCCTCGAAGCTGGTCAGGGCGGTGCCGCCGATGCTGACCGTGGCCACGCTGCCGGCCGCGCCGGGCGCGTTCTTGTAGGGAATGCCCTTCTTGGCCAGCGCCGACTTGATGATGTCGCAGGACTGCTTGAAGGTCGCCTTGCCGACCGGGTCGAACTGGAACGCGCAGCGGTCCGGATCGGCGGTGACCACGACCGGCGACGCGGTCACCGCGGCTTCCAGGGCCGGGTTGACGTTATGGGTCAGCGCCTTGAACACCGGGAAGTAGGTCAGCACCGCGATCAGGCAACCGGCCAGCACGATCTTCTTGCGCCCGATCTTGTCCGAGAGCCAGCCGAAGAAGATGAATCCGCCGGTGGCCAGGGCCAGGGCGATGGCGATGTAGATGTCGGCCTGGTTCGGATCCATGCCGAGGGTCTTGGTCAGGAAGAACAGCGAATAGAACTGTCCGCCGTACCACACCACCGCCTGGCCGGCGGTGGCGCCGAGCAGGGCCAGCAGGGCGATCTTGCCGTTCTTGGAGAAGAAGCTCTCGGTGATCGGCGCCTTGGAGGTCTTGCCCTCGGCCTTCATCTGCTGGAACAGCGGCGATTCGGCCAGCTGCATGCGGATCCACACCGACACGCCGAGCAGCAGCACCGAGAACAGGAACGGGATGCGCCAGCCCCAGGCTTCGAAGCTTTCCTTGCCCAGGTAGTTGCGGCAGCCCCAGATCACCAGCAGCGACAGGAACAAACCCAGGGTCGCGGTGGTCTGGATGAAGCTGGTGTACAGGCCGCGCTTGCCGTTGGGCGCATGCTCGGCGACGTAGGTCGCCGCGCCGCCGTACTCGCCGCCCAGCGCCAGACCCTGCAGCAGGCGCAGGGTGATCAGGATGATCGGCGCGGCGATGCCCAGGGTGGCGTAGCTGGGCAGGATGCCGACCACGAAGGTCGCCAGGCCCATGATCACGATGGTGACCAGGAAGGTGTACTTGCGTCCGATCATGTCGCCGAGCCGGCCGAACACCAGCGCGCCGAACGGCCGCACCGCGAAGCCGGCGGCGAAGGCCAGCAGGGCGAAGATGAACTGGCTGGTGTCGTTGAGGCCGCCGAAGAACTGCTTGCCGATGATCACGGCGAGCGAGCCGTACAGGTAGAAGTCGTACCACTCGAACACGGTGCCGAGGCTGGAGGCGAAAATGACCTTGCGGTGGCCCTTGGTCAACGGCGCCGCATGGGACGGAAGGCTGGCGGTGGTGCTGGACATGAGCTGTTCCCCCGAACAGTGGATTGGAGCGGACTAGGGCCCGCCGGGGTCGTAACGGACGCGTCGTCGAACGGTCGCGGCCGGTCCGGCCGCGACCGCGCGATCGTCAGAAGCTGTACTTGACGTGGGTCTGCAGACGGTTGATCTCGCCGCGGTCGCCGGTTTCGATCTCGCGCTGGCCCCAGATGTACTCGGCGCCCAGGTCGAGCTTGGGAATCGGCGTGTAGATCAGGTTGATGTGCGCGGACTGCGCCGACTTGGTGATGCCGCGCCCGGTCAGGGCGGTGTCGTTGTCGTACTCGGCGCGCGAGTAGAACAGGTTGCCGCGCAGCTTCGGGCTGAACACGTGGCGCCAGCCGACGAAGCCGGAGATCAGGTCGATGTTCTCCAGATCGCCGCTGGCGTCGAGCACCGCGTCGTTGCTCAGCGCCAGGCCGACGTAGCGGCCGATGCCGCTGCCGGCGGTGACCATGTAGCGCAGATCGTCGTTGGCGCCGACGTTCCACTTGCCCGACACGCTGACGCCGTAGCCGGTGTTGGTGTCGTTGGCGCGGCCGGTCTGGTACTTGAGCTGGCGCGCCAGGGCGCCGACGCTGAAATGGCCCCAGTCGCCCTTGGCGGTATAGCGCGCGGTCACGTCCGGCACCGCGCCGTCGTCGCCGGCGATCTGGGCCATGTTGCCGCGGAACGGGGTGTAGACCGTCTCCGGATTCTCGATCGAGAACGACCACGGGCCGCTGGTGTAGCGCAGTTGCGCCTGGCGTACGAACACCGTGCCCTCGGTGGGGCCGAGGAAGTCGACCGTGTCCGGCAGCGCCGCGGTGTCCTGGAAGTTCGACCAAGCCTGGCCGGCCAGCCACTTGTTCCAGGTCACGTAGGCCTGGCGCAGGGTCAGCGCATAGGTGTTGGTGGCGACCTCGCTGCCGGTGAAGGCGGTGCTGCCGCCGCCGTAGAGATCGAATTCCAGATAGCCCTTGAGCTTGTCGCCGCTCTCCAGGTCGGTGTCGGCGGCGAACCAGAAGCGCGAGAAGTTGGCGCCCATGTCGGTGTCGCTGCCGCCCTCGCGGGTGGCCGCGCCGCCGACCGGAATCGCCTTGGGCACGTAGAACAGGCGTCCGACCGAGCCGTCGGCGATGTCGCCGTCGTTGGTCTGGGTGACCGAGGCATCGAGCTTGATGAAACCGCCGTAGCTGAAACGCGTGCCGGGATTGGCCGAGGGACTGATCGTGCTCGACTGGATGGGGTTCTTGGCCGGCGCTGCTGCGATCGCCGCCGGCGCCGCGGCCTGGGCGGCCTTGACCTCGGTGACCTGGGTCTGGACCTGTTGCTGCTGCGACACCAACTGCTGGACCATGCGCTCCAGTTCGGCGACGCGCGCTTCCAGTTCCTTCTCCTTCGCGGTCTGGGCGAAGGCCAGACCCGGCAGCGCGAGCGCGACCAGCAGCGCCGCGGCCAACGGCCGCCGCCGCGCTGGCGCGCGATGTAGTGCGATTTGGGCAGAACTCCCCATGTACATCGTGACTCCCTCCCGAGATTGCCGCCGGTGCAGACGGTCGCGGCCAGCCTGCGCGCGGCTCCGGCGAGGCAACCATTCGCCTTTGGTCGTAACACGACGCAGTCAGCAAACCATTTACGACCAAGGTCTAAACCGTTGTCGCAGCGGCGCAGGTGCTGAATGCGGCAAACTGGCGGCCCTCGCGCGCACGCGCGAAGAGGGGGCCGCGACGAGCGCCGCGGCACCCGACCGGCCGGGCAAGACACGATCCGCGCCGGGTCGGCTATAACGCTCGTCTACGTCGTCACCGCCTGCCTTTCGGAGCCCCCATGAGCCACCCCGCCAGCGTCTACCCGATCGATGCCGACTTCGCCGCGAAGTCGCGCTACCGGCGCGAGGACTATCAGCGCCTGTACGCCGAGTCGGTGAACGACCCCGAGGGTTTCTGGGGGCGCGTCGCCCAGCGCCTGGACTGGTTCAAGGCGCCGACCAAGATCAAGAACGTCAGCTACGACCTCGCCGATTTCCGCATCAAGTGGTACGAGGACGGCGAACTCAACGCCAGCGTCAACTGCCTGGACCGGCATCTGGCCCAGCGCGGCGACAAGACCGCGCTGCTGTTCGAGCACGACGACCCGAACCTGCCGGCCGAGCGGATCAGCTACCGCGAGCTGCACGCGCGGGTCTGCCGCCTGGCCAACGCCCTGCGCAAGCTCGGCGTGGGCAAGGGCGACCGCATCACCATCTATCTGCCGATGATTCCCGAAGCGGTGGTGGCGATGCTGGCCTGCGCCCGGGTCGGCGCGATCCACTCGGTGGTGTTCGGCGGCTTCGCCCCGAACTCGATCGCCGACCGCATCGCCGACTGCGCCAGCAAGCTGGTCATCACTTCCGACGAAGGCCTGCGCGGCGGCAAGAAGATTCCGCTCAAGGCCAACGTCGACGCGGCGTTGAAGCTGCCCGGCACCAACTCGGTCGAGACCGTGCTGGTGGTGCGCCACACCGGCGCCGCGGTCGACATGCAGATGCCGCGCGACCGCTGGTACGACGCGGTCGTGGAAGGTCAGCCCGACAGCTGCGAGCCGGAGCGCATGAACGCGGAAGATCCGCTGTTCATCCTCTACACCTCCGGCAGCACCGGCAAACCCAAGGGCGTGCTGCACACCACCGGCGGCTACCTGACCTACGCCAGCTTCACCCACGAGGCGGTGTTCGACCTGCGCGAGGACGACGTCTACTGGTGCACCGCCGATGTCGGCTGGGTCACCGGCCACAGCTACATCGTCTACGGCCCGCTCGCCAACGGCGCCACTGCGCTGGTGTTCGAAGGCGTGCCGAACTACCCGGACGTGTCGCGGTTCTGGAACGTCATCGACAAGCACCAGGTGACGATCTTCTACACCGCACCGACCGCGATCCGCGCGCTGATGCGCGACGGCGACGAGCCGGTCAAGAAGACTTCGCGCAGTTCGCTGCGCCTGCTCGGCACGGTCGGCGAACCGATCAACCCCGAGGCCTGGCGTTGGTACTTTGATGTGGTCGGCGATGCGCGCTGCCCGATCGTCGACACTTGGTGGCAGACCGAGACCGGCGGCATCCTGATCACCCCGCTGGCCGGCGCGACCGATCTCAAGCCCGGTTCGGCGACCCAGCCGTTCTTCGGCGTACAGCCGGCCCTGGTCGACGCCAACGGCGGCGTGCTCGAAGGCGAGGCCGAGGGCAACCTGGTGCTGACCGATTCCTGGCCGGGCCAGATGCGCACCGTGTACGGCGACCATGCGCGCTTCATCGAGACCTATTTCAAGACCTACCCGGGCAACTACTTCACCGGCGACGGCTGCCGCCGCGACGCCGACGGCTACTACTGGATCACCGGCCGGGTCGACGACGTCATCAACGTCAGCGGCCACCGCATCGGCACCGCAGAAGTCGAGAGCGCGCTGGTCTCGCACCCCAAGGTCGCCGAAGCGGCGGTGGTCGGTTTCCCGCACGACCTCAAGGGCCAGGGCATCTACGCCTACGTGACCCTGATCGCCGGCGAAGCGTCCAGCGAGGACCTGCGCAAGGAACTGGTGGCCTGGGTGCGCAAGGAAATCGGCCCGATCGCCACCCCGGACCATCTGCAGTGGGCGCCGGGCCTGCCGAAGACGCGCTCGGGCAAGATCATGCGCCGCATCCTGCGCAAGATCGCCGAGAACGCGCCGGACCAACTGGGCGACACCAGCACGCTGGCCGATCCGTCGGTGGTCGAGAACCTGGTCAGCGAGCGGTTGGGGCGGTGAGGTAGGGCTTTAGCAAGGCAAGGGCAACAGCAACAGCAACAGCAAATCCCCCCCTGGCCCCCCTTTTTCAAAGGGGGGGATCGGTAGGTTGGGACGTTAAGTGCTCGTAGTCTGCTGGGTCCGCTATCCGCTATCCGCTATCCGCTATCGGCTATCGGCTATCGGCTATCGGGCATCGGCTGTCGGCTGTCAGCCGCCGCAATGAGTGCTGCCGTCGCTGTTGCTGTTCCCCCCTTTGAAAAAGGGGGGCAGGGGGAATTTGCTCTTGGCTCTCAGCTTCTGGTTCCCGCCCTCTCCGCCAGCCGCCGTTGCATCACCCGATAAATCTCCTCCATCACCGCCGTCGTCTCCTTGAGCACCTGCAGATTGTCGAACCGGATCACTCGCAGCCCCAGCGCCTCCAGATCCGCAGTGCGTCTCGCGTCGGCGGCCAAACCCGACGCAGTCGCGTGCTGGGATCCGTCCACTTCGATCACCAGCCCCGCCGCAGGCGCGTAAAAATCCGTCACATACCCCAGCAATGGCTTCTGCCGATACACCTGAACGTCCAACACTTGCCTGCGCCGCAGCCGTTGCCACAGCCGCGGCTCGGCCGCGCTGAGCCCCCCGCGCAAGCGCCGGGCCGGGGTTGTGAGACGGGGTTCATACGGTTGCACACCTGCACTTCACCCGACTTCACCCATCGTCCAATAGCGGACGAGCCCCCGACAGGACGTAAGATTCCTCCCATGCACGTCGTCCGCAGCGCCGCACCCCAGCCCAGGCCCTCCCTCATGCCGACCCTGCTGATCGCCGACGACCATCCGCTGTTCCGCGAAGCCCTGCGCGGTGCGGTCGCCCGCGTTCTGCCCGACGCCGCCCTGCGCGAGGCCGATAACGTCGACGCGCTGTACGCCCTGGTCGAAGCCGAATCCGACGCCGACCTGTTGCTGCTCGACTTGAACATGCCCGGCGCGCAGGGCTTCAGCGCCCTGGTGCATTTGCGCGCGCTGCACCCGCAGTTGCCGATCGTGGTGGTGTCGGCGCGCGAAGAGCCGGCGACGATGCGCCGTGCGCTCGATCACGGCGCGGTCGGCTTCATCCCCAAATCGGTCGATGCCGCGACCCTGGGCGAAGCCTTGACCACCGTGCTCGACGGCGATCGCTGGGCGCCGGCCGCGGCGATCGCCGCGCCGGCCGCCAATGCCGAAGAGCACGATGCCGCGCACCGACTGCGCGACCTCACCCCGCAGCAGTTCCGCGTGCTGCAGATGCTCGGCGCCGGCCTGCTCAACAAGCAGATCGGCTACGAGCTGGGCGTGTCCGAGGCCACGGTCAAGGCCCACGTCACCGCGATCCTGCGCAAGCTCGGCGCCAACAACCGCACCCAGGCGGTGCTGATCGCCGGCCGCCTGGCCCTGGATCCGGGCGCGATCGTGCCGCCGCCGGAAGAGGCGGACTAGGCAGGCGCGCCGCTGAGCGTGCGCGTGTCCGGCCGACGGCCGGTTGCGCCGACGCGGCGCTTTGCCCGATCGACGCGCATCCGCGAGCCGCGCCGATCCGTACAATCTCCCCATCGCCGCGCGACGGCGGCCGGCCCTGCGGCTTGCTGCGGCGGCGCGAGGGGGACGAATGGCGACGACATGCGCACGCCTGCGCGACAGGCGCAGGCTGCTACTGCGGATCGCGGCGATCTTCGCGGGTCTGGGCTTTTGTATCGGCCAGGCATCGGCGCAATCCGCCGCTGCCGACGACTGCACGTTCGACCAGCAAGCGCAGACGCAGCGCCTGCGCGAAGCCGCGGCGCGCCAGCGCGGCGGCCGGCTCGGTGCGGACGGGAACACGGCGACCTGGCGAGCGCGCAACGGCGACACGGTCCGCGTGGCCTACGGCGGCTGCGCCGATCTGGGCACCACGGTGAGCCTGCGCTATGCCATGGCGCGCCGCGCGCCCTCGGCCAAGGAGGCGATCGGGCGATTGCTGGCGGCGATCGAAATCTATTGGTCGCCGGCCGAGGCCGCGTACGTCGGCAAGGCGATCCGCGCTGCGCAAGACCGATCTGCGCAGGACCCGGCCGCGCACGGCGAGGCCGGCACGGTCGTCATCGTCGGGCCGCTGGAACCCGGGCCGGGCTTTTCGTTCGGCTTCGAACTGCGCCTGACGCCGGAGCAGGCCTCGGTGTCCTGGCAGGGCGGCTGAGCGCAGCCAAACGCAGCCGCGCCGGCTGACTGCGGCCCGCGGCAAGGCAAACGGAAGTGGACGCCGGCGCTTGAGGTCCCTGCGGTCGATTCGTCGCTATCCGTCGCAACGCGAAGTGGCCAGGCATCCGCGGCTAATGGTGCGGATGCCCGGCGGCGATCTCAAGGCCGAAAACGCCCGCCGCCATGCAGGGTTCAGCTCGCCGGTGAACGGTTCAGCTGCGGCCGGCGTTTATCGGGCGAGCGGCCAGACTAGCGGCCGGGCTGCGCTGCCGGCCCGCGCGCCGTGCGCGCCGACGACGAAACGGGTCGCGCGCTGCCGACTGCGACGGACTGGTTACGACCGCGATGCCTAGCGCGCGCCACGCACTTGTCCGGCAGCCGCAACGCAGCGAGGATGATTCCTCGCTCCCGCTTGCTTCTTTCGAGGCGCCCGTGCATCGCTGCTTGCTTGCCGCATCGATTCTTGCCCTGGGCTTGGCCACCGTCGTCGCGGGCGAGGGCCCGCGCGCGGCAGGCGCCGAATCGCACGACCGGCGTTTCGAAACCTTGTTCGACGGACGCAGCCTGCGCGGCTGGCACAACTACGGCCGTCGCGGCCAGCCGGTGCGCGGCTGGAACGTGGTCGACGGCGCCCTGATGCGCAGCGGCGAGGGCGGCGACCTGGTCAGCGACCGCGACTACGCCGACTTCGAGCTGCGCCTGGAGTGGAAGATCGCCGCCGGCGGCAACAGCGGCATCTTCTACCGCGCGGTCGAAAGCGCCCAGCCGATCTACCGCAGCGCGCCCGAGTACCAGGTGCTGGACGACCGCCGCCATCCCGACGCGGCCAACGGTCCCGACCGCCACGCCGGCGCCTTGTACGGTCTTTATCCGCCGAGCCGGGACGATGCGGCGAAACCGGCCGGGCAATGGAACCGCAGCCGCATCGTCGTGCGCGGCGACGCGGCCGAGCACTGGCTGAACGACACCCGCGTCGCCGCGTTCCGGATCGGCTCGCCGGACTGGAACGCGCGCCTGGCGCGCAGCAAGTTCAAGGACTGGCCCGAATTCGCCGCCGCGCGCCGCGGCGCGATCGGCCTGCAGGACCACGGCGACGAAGTGGCGTACCGCAACATCCGGATCCGCGCTTTGCCCTGAGGCGCGGTCTGCGGTGCTGATGGCCGGCGGCGTCAGTCGCGCAGGACGATGCCGCCGACCCGGCGCTGCAGTTCGCGCAGCACGTCGACGACCTCGTCGTCTCGGTAGCAATGGCGGCCGCTGATATCGGCTTGCACGTGCAGCACGTTGCGTTCCTCGCCGATGTACAGATACGCGATGGGATCGCCGGGCGCGTGCCAGAGGATCCACGGATGGGTCTGTCCCGGCAGCAGCCCGCTCAATGCCGCCTCGGTGTCGGCGCGGCCGCGAACGCGTTCCAGAAAATACGATTTCATCCGTGCGGCACCACGGATTTACGCATCGGCATCGTCGCCGCCATTTCCGCGCCCCAGCCCCAGCTCGCGCATCGCCGCCGCATAGGCGCGGTCGATCTGGATGATGCGCAGCTGGGCCCGACGGCGTGCGTCGCGACCGAGCGCGACGAGGCGTTCGGGCGAGTATTCGTCGCGCTTGGCCCGATAAGCCGCGTCGACGGTGCTGCGGTCCGCGTCGGCGTGGGTGCCGAGCACCTGGTGCCAGGGCGGGTCCGGCTCGAACAGGGCCGGGCCGGGCGCGGGTTCGCCGCGATCGCGCAGCAGCGGCCAGACCACCGAAACCAGCCAGTAGCCCAGGACCAGGCCACCGACGACGACGATGAATTCGCTAGAGGTCATCGCAAACGCTCCCAACGTTGCCGAGCGGCGAGCAGGGGCGCGCCGTCGCCATGGAAATCCATCGCCATCGCCAGTCGCTCGCCGACCTGGTCGGCCAGCGGCCGCCGCTGCGGCGGGGCGAGCAACCGCCGCGCCGCCTCGACGGCATCGCCACGCAGGCCGCGCCTGGCGCACAACCGGCGCACGACATTGACCGCGTGCGGCGGGCAGCACAGCAATTCGAACCCCAGCGACAGCGCCTGGCGGCCGCTCAGCTCCATCACGTCGCGGTAGCGCCACAGGCGCAGGCCGATCAGCAAGGTGGTGGCGTAGATGCCCACGGCCAAGGCCAGCATCGCCAGCGGGTGCGGAAACCGCCACAGCAGCAGCGGCAGAGCCAGGAACAGCAGGCACGACAACAGCAGGCAGTGGATGCGGAAGCCGCGCAGCGCGGCGACGAAATGGGCCAAGCCGGGCCAATGCTCGCGCGCCGCGGGCGCGTCGCCGCGCAGCCAGCTGCTGCGGAACACGGCGGCGTCGGGGCGCAGCGGGTTGGGCAGGTACAGATAGCGCCCGCCGGTCTGCGCGGCCGAACCGACCGACGCGGCCCAGCCGCGGCCGCGCTGCACCACGACGATCTCGTCGTAGTGCAGCAGCATCGCAGAATCCTGCAGGTAGAACCCGATCACGCCGAGCACCAGCAGCAGCTCGACCGAGGGCAGGTTCATTCCTGCGACGAGTCCTTCTTGCGCCCGAACAGCTTGGCGATCGCGCCGCCGATCGCGACCAGGCCGACCAGGACCAGCTTCCAGGCCTTGACCAGGAACAGGCCGATCGCGGCGAAGACGCCCTTCTTGCTCGCCACCGCGGCGGCGCCGCCGGTGATCAGCGCGGCCAGGCCGAACTCGGCGACGTGGTCGCCGGGCTTGAACTCGCTGTACTTCTCGCCGTCGTTGAAGGCGTAGCCGGGAACCAGCTGTTTGAACTGGCCGACGGCCTGGTCGAGGCCGGCCGCGTCGGCGACCAGGATCGCCTCGGTGACGCCGTGGCGGCCGAGCAGGCGGGTGTTGTAGTTGACGATCTTGTCCGGCGAGTCGGAAGTCGAGGCCAGCACCGCCCATTCCAGGTTGTGGCTGGTCTTGTCGTATTGGGGTTTGACGCTCCAGCCTTCGATCTTCATCGTCTCCCAGCCGCGCTTGCGGCGCTCGACGTTGCCTTCCTCGGTGCCTTCGCGGATCGAGTCGAGGATGGCGTCGGCATCCAGCGACTCTTCGTCCTTGACGTAGCCGATGTCGTTGTAGTGGAAAAAGGAAAACCACTCCATGCTCTTGGGCGCGAGGGTGTACTCGTCGGTGTCGGTCGGCGGGTTGTGCAACAGCTCGTTGAGCTTGCGGGTGCCGGCGGCATCGAGGAAAGCGTAGCCGTCGGGCACCTGGATGGTCGCCTTGTCGGCGATCGCGCCGCGGGTCGGGCCGAGCTTCCAGGCCAGGTTGGCGACCGCATCGGCGCCGGAATCCTGGGCGGCGATGGGCAAGGCGGTGCCGGCCAGCGCGAACGCGGCCAGGACGCAAAGCAAGCGTCTGCGCATGATGATGTTGTCCCCTGTCGAAACGTCCGTGATGGGACGCCGTCGGGCATGCCGCCGCGCCGGCCCGCGATCGCGTCCCTGGATGGCGCGGGTGCGGCCAGCTTAGGTGACCCGGGTCACGTCGGCAATGTGGGCGCGGTCAGGCTTGCGGCGCCTGCCGCTGCGCCGCCAGGAACGCGCGCAGCGAGGCCGGCTTGATCGGCTTGGTCAGCACCCGGCAGCCGCGTTCGCGCGCGGCCAGCTTGAGCGCGTCGCTGCCGTCGCCGGTCAGCAGCGCCGCCGGCAGCGGCGCGCCGAGGCGTTCTCGCAGGGCGTCGATCGCGGCCAGGCCGTCGAGGCGATCGTGCAGGTGGTAGTCGACCAGGGCCACGTCGGGTTTCTGCTCGAGCAAGGCCAGGGCGTCGTCGACGGTGGCGGCGAGCAGGGCGTTGGCGCCCCAGCGGTCGAGCAGTGCGCGCATGCCGTCGAGGATCTCGCGGTCGTTGTCGATGCACAGCACGCGCAGGCCGGCCAGCGAGTCGCCCAGCGCGGCGTGGGCGTTGCCGGCGGCGACCGCGGCGCGCGGCGTCTGGCCGCAGGGCACGGCGATCGAGAACACGCTGCCCTGGCCGATCTGCGAGCGCACCCGCAAAGGGTGGTCGAGGGTGCGGGCGATGCGTTGGCAGATCGACAGGCCCAGGCCGAGGCCGCGTTCGCCGCCGCCGCCGGGCTGATCGAAGCGGCGGAACTCGTCGAAGATCTGCTCCAGGTGATGCTCGGGGATGCCGGGGCCGGTGTCCCAGACCTGCAGTTCGACATCGCCCGGCCGGGACGGGTCGGCGCTGGGCCGCGCGCGCGCGGCCATCAGCACACCGCCCTCGCGGGTGTAGCGCAAGGCGTTGGCGAGGAAGTTCTGCAGCGCGCGGCGCAACAGGCGGCGGTCGCTGCGCACCGGCATCGAATCCTGGGCGGTGCGCACGCGCAGTTCCAGGCCGCGGCCGGCGGCGCTGGGCGCGTACTGCGCGGCCAGTTCGCGCAGCAGTTCGCCGGCGTCGAAGTCGCTGAGCTCCGGGCGCAGGGCGCCGGCGTCCAGGCGCGAGATGTCGAGCAGGCCGTCGAGCAGGTCCTCGGCGGCGCGCAACGAGGCATCGACGCGTTCGGCCAGGCGCCGCTGCTCGGCGGGGTCGGCGCTCTCGCGCAGAGCGGTGGTGAACAGGCGTGCGGCGTTGAGCGGCTGCAGCACGTCGTGGCTGACCGCGGCCAGGAAGCGGGTCTTGGACTGCTGCGCCGACTCGGCCTCCTGGGTGCGCTGTTCGACGCGCTGCTCCAGGGTCTCGTTGGCCTCGCGCAGCGCCTGTTCGGCGCGCTTGTAGTCGGTGACGTCGCTGTAGCTGGTGACGTAGCCGCCGCCGACCAGCGGCCGGCCGACCATCTCGATCACCTGGCCGCTGGCGCGCACGCGCTCGAACACGTGCGGCGCGCCGGCGCGCAGGTGGGCGAGGCGGCGCCGCACCTGCTCGTCGATGTCGCCGGGGCCGAGTTCGCCGCGCTCGGCGTTCCAGCGGATCAGGTCGCTGACCGGCCGGCCGACGTAGAGCATGCCGTCGGGGTAGTCGAGCAGTTCCTGGTAGCGCCGGTTCCAGGCCACCAGTCGCATCTCCGGATCGACCACGCTGACCCCCTGGCTGATGTTCTCCAGGGTGGTCGAGAGCACCTGGCGGTTGAAGCGCAGTTCCTGGTTGGCCTCGTCGAGCAGCGCCACCACTTCGCCCAGCTCCATGCCCGAGCCGCGCAGCGCGCTGGTCAGGGTCAGGCGCGCCGAGGCGGCGCCGATCGCCGCGGCCAGCAGGCGCTCGGTGAACTGGGCCAGGGCGCGGTCGGCCAGTTGTTCGGGCTGCCATTCGCGGCCCTGCTGCTGGGCGTAGTCCTCGAACGCGCGGCGGGCGTGGCGCTCGCCGACGATGCGCTCGGCCAGGGCCAACAGGTCGCCGCTGCGCACGCTGCCGGCCCAGCCGCCGGGGCCCAGCGCCGGGCGGCGCACGTAGGGGTCGAGGAACGGCGCGGCCAGCAGTTGCTCCTGCAGCCGCGGCCGTTGCCGCGCGGAAACGAACAGGAAGGCGCCGATGTTGGCCAGCAGCGACCAGAAGGTGCCGTGGGTCAGCCCGTCCCAGCCGACCAGGCCGAACAGTTGTTCCGGACGCAGCCAGGCGATGCCGAGCGGGCCGGTCGGCAGCCAGTCGCCGCCGATCCAGCCGCCGCGTGCCAGCGCCGGCAGCAGCAGGGTGTAGGTCCACACCGACGCGCCGGCGATCAGGCCGGCCAGCGCGCCGGCGCGGCTGGCGCCGCGCCAGTACAGCCCGCCGATCAGCGCCGGCGCGAACTGGGCGACCGCGGCGAAGGCGAGCAGGCCGTGCTGGGCCAGGCCGTTGGCGCCGAGCGAGCCGCGGTGATAGGCATAGGCCATCAATGCCAGCACGACGATGGTCAGGCGGCGCACCCACAGCACCTGGCGATCGAGGCCGGCGCTGTCGCGCAACGCGCCGCTGCGCAGCAGCAGCGGCACGATCAGGTCGTTGCTGACCATCGTCGACAAGGCGACGCTGGAAACGATGACCATGCCGGTCGCGGCCGAAAAGCCGCCGATGTACACCACCAGCGCCAGCGCCTGGCGATCCAGTTGCAGCGGCAGCGCCAGCACGTAGGTGTCGGGCGAGACGCCGCTGGAAGCCAGCAGCGATTCGCCGGTGAGGGTGATCGGCACCACCAGCAGGGTGATCAGCAGCAGATAGCCGCCGAACAGCCAGCGCGCCGGGCGCAGGTCGTTGGGGTCCTGGCACTCGACCACAGCGACGTGGAACTGGCGCGGCAGGCAGACGATCGCGGTGAAGGCGAGCAGGGTCTGGGTGACGAAGCCGGCCGGCAAGCCGGGCTGGATCACGATGTGGGCGGCATCGCCGATGCGCTGGGCCAGGCTGCCGTCGCCGGGCAGGTGGATCAGCGCGAACACGCCGATGGCGATGAAGGCCAGCAGCTTGACCAGCGATTCCAGCGCCACCGCCAGGACCATGCCGTGGTGGTGCTCGGTGGCGTCGATGCGGCGGGTGCCGAACAGGATCGCGAACACCGCCAGCATCATCGCCACGTAGAACGCCGGGTCGGCGAGCAAGCCGCGATCGGCCGGCACTCCGGCCAGCACCTCCACGCTCATCGCCACTGCCTTGAACTGCAGCGCCACGTACGGCACCGCCGCGGTCAGCGCGACCGCCGCGACCAGTGCGGCCAGCCCGGGCGCGCGGCCGTAGCGCGAGGACAGGAAGTCGGCGATCGAGACGATGCGGTGCTCGCCGGAGATCAGCACCAGGCGTTCGAGGATGCGCCAGCCGAAGGCCAGCATCAGCAGCGGGCCGAGATAGATCGGCAGGAAGCCCAGGCCGGTGCGCGAGGCGGTGCCGACCGCGCCGTAGAAGGTCCACGAAGAGCAGTACACCGCCAGCGCCAGCGAGTAGACGGCCGTGCGCAGCCAGCGCGCGCGCGGCGTGCGTTCGCTCTGGTCGCCGTAGTAGGCGACCGCGAACAGCAGGCCGACGTAGCCGGCCGATACCAACAGCAGGATCCAGCCTGGGATCAAGGACGCGGCGCCGGGGTGGATGGACCGGCCGAGTGTACGGCTTCGCTGCCGCAAGCGGGCCGGGGCGGGAATGCGACTTTGGGCGCGCGGTTGGGCGGCTTGGGGCCGGTATGAGGCCAGGTGAGTTTGTCGCCGCCGGGGGTCGACCTTGGCGACTGCTCCAAGCCGTAATCCCCGCGCAGGCGGGCATCCACAGACTTCAGCGCCCTGCCTGGATGAAGCCCTGGATCCCCGCTTTCGCGGCGATGACGGCAGGTGAGTTACGCCGCGGTCGTGGCGGGTGTAGGCGAGTCCCCCAAGCCGCCAGGCCCGCGCAGGCGGGCATCCACAGACTTCAGCGTCATGCCTCGACGAATCCCTGGATCCCCGCTTTCGTGGGGATGACGGCAGATGAGTTCCGCCGCGGTCGTGGATGGCGTTGGCGAGTCCCCCAAGCCGTCATGCCCGCGCAGGCGGGCATCCACAGACTTCAGCGTCATGCCTCGACGAATCCCTGGATCCCCGCTTTCGCGGGGATGACGGCAGGTGAGTTCCGCCGCGGTCGTGGAGGGTGTTGGCGAGTCCCCCCAAGCCGTCATGCC